>JAFLUQ010000121.1 GCA_022508735.1 Oscillospiraceae bacterium
CCCTTTATCGGAGCTTGAAGTACACAAAGTACGTCGGCGCTCCTCTAAAGAGCAATCTGCTTGCTTCTTTTCCACGTTATAATTTGTGCCGCCTCATGGCGGTGGAACGGAGATTACAATGCAAAAAATAATCAATGTGGCTATCGACGGCCCTGCGGGAGCAGGGAAGAGCACGATAGCAAGAGAGGCCGCAAGGCGGCTGGGCTTTGTCTATATAGACACGGGCGCCATGTATCGGGCTGTGGGGCTATGTGCTTCTCGTAAAGGCACGAATATGGACGATGCCGAGGCCCTTGGCCGGCTTATGAAAGACTTCGACCTCGGCATAAAATATGCCAATGGTGTTCAGCGGGTCTTTCTGGGTGATGAGGACGTGTCTGAAGCCATAAGAACGCCGGAAATGTCAATGGCTGCCAGCCGTGTTTCCGCCCATGCCCCTGTGCGCACGGCCCTTGTGGAGCTTCAGCGTGAGCTGGCGAAAAGGGGCAGCGCTATTATGGACGGACGCGACATCTGCACCCATGTGCTGCCGAATGCCGACGTGAAGATATTCCTGACGGCGTCGATAGCTGCCAGAGCCGGGCGCAGGCTTAAGGAGCTTCTGGAAAAGGGTGAAAACGTCACCCTTGAGGAGGTCACCGCTGACATGGAGCGCCGTGACTACAACGATTCTCACCGCGAAAATTCGCCCCTTGTCAGGGCCGCTGACGCGGAGCTTATAGATACCTCAGACCTCAGCCTTGAGGAGTCGATCGAAGCAGTTATTTCTCACATAAAGGAGAAAACGAAAGATGTTTTATAGTCTTGCCGCATTTTTTGTCCGAGCGTTCTTCCGGATAGTTTTCTTCATGCGCGTTGATGGTAAGGAAAATGTTCCCATGGAGGGCGGGCTGCTGTTCTGCGCCAATCACCGGAGCAATTGGGATCCTCCGGCGGTGGCTGCGGCCTTCCCGAGGAAAATATCTATAATGGCTAAGGAGGAGCTTTTTCAAAAGCCTCTTTTAGGTCGGCTGATAAAGGCCCTCAGAGCCTTTCCAATAAGGCGGGGCAAGGGCGACGCGGGAGCGGTAATGGCCACGCTTAAGCTTCTCGGTAGCGGCGATGCTACACTCGTTTTCCCCGAGGGAACGCGTGTTCGCAGTGAGGAAGAAAGAAAAAGAGAGATCAATCCCGGAATCATCCGGATCGCAATAAAAGCGAGGGTGCCTATTCTGCCCTGCTATACTAACGGTAAATACCGCCCGTTCGGCGGTCTTAAGGTGACTTTTGGAAAGCCCATAAGCTATGAAGAGTATTATGATGAAGCCCCCGATAAGGAAACGCTTCAGCGGCTTGCCAACGAGCTTATGGCGGCCATATATTCTCTCGCGGAGGTAAAGTGATGCGAAGAGTTAAAATAGCTGACCGGGCCGGCTTCTGCTTCGGCGTCAGCCGAGCCATAAAGCTGGTTGAGGAGGGCGTAGCGAAAAACATCAGAATAGCTACTCTCGGCCCTATAATACATAACAGCCAGGTGACCAACAGCCTGGCCAAAAAGGGTGTGCGAATCATAAATTCGCCCGAGGAAGCGGAAAAAGACGAAACCGTTGTTATCCGCAGTCACGGAATTCCCCGCGACGTGGAGGACACCCTTAAAGAGCTTGGCGTTAATTATATCGACGCCACCTGTCCCTTTGTTAAAAAGATACATAACATTGTTATGGAAAATCACGCTCAGGGGAAAAGCATTATCATTGTGGGCGATAAGTCTCACCCTGAGGTCATTGGCATAAACGGTTGGTGCGGGAATACGGGAGCGGTCATCGCATCAGTGGAGGAGTGCGAAAAACTGGATAAGACCCTGCTCGATAACGGATGCGTCGTTGCTCAGACTACTTTTGAAAGAGAAATTTGGGAAAAAATCACAAAATTTATAAAAAACACTTGCAAAACTACCCTGATTTTTGATACAATATGCAGTGCGACGAATGAGCGTCAGAAATCGGCAGCCGAGCTTGCCGAAAATAGCGACAGCTTTATCGTCATCGGCGGTAAGAACAGCTCAAACACAAAAAAGCTTTATGACATAGCACGCCGCCGCTGCCCGAGCACCTTCCTTGTTGAAGGGGCGTGGGAGCTTCCCGCCCATGAATTAAAAGGGGAATTAATTGGTATAACCGCCGGAGCTTCAACTCCGGATTGGATAATTAAGGAGGTTTACATTATGGTAGACGAACAGGTAAAGAACATCAATAATGAGAAAGGAGACCAATCCTTCGCTGAGGCTTTGGAGCAGTACGAGCAGTCGCTTGTGGCTCTTAATACCGGTGATATAAAGGTAGGTAAGGTAGTCCGCGTTACTCCCACCGAGGTATACGTTGACTTAGGCTACAAGATGGAAGGCGTAATTCCCGCCGAAGAGCTTACAGATGACCCTGCTGCCGATACAGCATCGATCTGCTCTGTGGGCGACGAAATCGAAGTTTTCGTTATCCGCGTAAGCGACATTGACGGCGTTAAGCTTTCCAAGAAGAAGATCGACGCTATCAAGGGCTGGAAGACTATCGAGGCTGCCAGCGAAAGCGGCGAGATCCTCGAGGGCAAGATCATTGAGGCCGTTAACCGTGGCGTGATCGTATCTTCCAACGGCTGCCGCATATTTGTGCCGGCTTCTCTGGCCAGCGAGCGTTTCACCAGCGACCTTTCCACCCTTGTTGGCAACGAGGTTCGTTTCAAGGTAGTTAACATCCGCGAGGATCGCCGCGGCAAGAGAGCAATCGGCTCCATCAAGGAGGTTGCCGCTGCCGAGCGTAAGGCCAAGGCTGACGAGTTCTGGGCTAACGTTGAGGAAGGAAAGCACTACACAGGCGTTGTTAAGACTCTCACCAAGTTTGGTGCTTTCGTGGATATCGGCGGCGTAGACGGTCTTATCCACATCACTCAGCTCAGCTGGCAGAGAATCAAGGACCCTGCAGAGGTTGTTAAGGTTGGCGATGTTGTTGACGTTTACATCATCAAGGCCAATCAGGAGACCAACAAGATATCCCTTGGCTTCAGAAAGGTTGAGGACGATCCCTGGGTTATCGCTAAGTCCAAGTTTGAGGTTGGCAGCGTAGTTCCCGTTAAGGTAGTACGTCTTGTTCAGTTCGGTGCTTTCGTTGAGCTCATTCCCGGAATCGACGGCTTGGTTCACATTTCTCAGATCGCCAACAAGCGCATTAACAAGCCCGAGGACGAGCTTACTGTAGGTCAGGTAGTAGATGCTAAGATCACTGACATTGACTGGGATAAGAAGAAGATCGGTCTTTCTATCCGCGCTCTTATCGCTCCCGAGGCTCCTGCTGAGGAGGCTCCTGTTGAGGCTCCCGCAGAGGAAGCTCCCGCTACAGAAGAGTAATTTATGCAAAATTAAAAGGACTGCTGCGGCAGTCCTTTTGATTTATCTGTTTATTTTGTGGCTAAAGCGTAGCTTTCGTCTATTCTTTGAAATATTTCCTCCGTCAGAACGGAGCCGTCGAGGATAATTGTATACCAGCTCTTCTTGTTCATGTGCCAGCCGGGGAAATACCTGACATTATCTACGGTTTTCGGCATAAGCTCTGGTTTTAGCCTGAGGTCGATTATCTCGGCGGATTCATCGGAGTCGAGGCCCAGCTTTGATCTTGGTATCAGCGTGATCAGGCCGTACCATTTCCGGCTGTCTTTTCTTCTTATAGCGGCAGTTTCCGGGGAGCTTTTCCACAGGAACTCCGGTTCGTCGCCAAATTTTCCCCGTACATATTCTATAACCGCATGGGTCTGGTCGCAGCGGTATACATCGGGCTCAAAGCATTTCATTGATATGTTCGTCAAAGCGTCAGCACATGCGGCTCGAACCTCTCCAACATATGCTCCGGCGGCTGAAGGTGTCTTATAGAGCGAATATTCCTCGCCGGACGAATCAAGCATCTTTGTGGATACGATTCCGTCCTCGGTGACAAAAACGTGCAGCCGAAACTGGCCGTCCATTACGTCGGCCGTATATTGCCATCCCTCCGCCGTCTTAGTAAAACCAAAGCCCAAAAGAGAGGCCTTGTTTATTTTTCTGTGTTTAAAAAATTGTTCTTCAAACATTATGTTGATGTCCTTCTTCTCATACCACGGAATATCCGCTGAGTTCCTTGCGTATCAATCCCTTAAGCTCCATCATAATAAGCTCCGGTGCAAGGGTAACTTCACCGAGGCCTGTGACGCCTGCAATTTCTGCGACTGTGGCGCAGCCGTTCTTTATTGCTGCAATGATCGACCTTTCATTGGCTGAAAGGTCAGCTTTAACAGAGCTCGCTTCATGCGTAGCTACTCTTGTGAATTTTGAGCTTTTCGGCTGCGGGTCAGTGACTTCGCCATGAGTAACTTTCGCTGAGCTATTCGTGCCAGGCACTGTGTGCGCCGCAGAGAAAGAGAGCAATGCCTTAAGCTCTGCGGCCACTTGGGCTCCGCTTTCGGCCAAAGCGGCTCCGGTCTTTATAAGGTGATTAGTGCCGGTGCTTCCGTGGCTGGTTATATTACCGGGCACGGCAAACAGGGGCCGCCTAAGGTCTGAAGCAAGGTTGGCCGTGATGAGTGAGCCGCTGCGAAGCCCGGCCTCGGTGACAACGCAGCAATCACCGAGCGCCGCGATTATGCGGTTGCGTCTGGGGAAATTGGCCTGAATAGGCTGAGAGCCGAAGTGGTATTCGCTGATGACCGCACCGCCGGAAGCGGCTATTTTGTCAAACAGATCCTTGTTTCTTGCCGGATAGCTGACGTCTACACCCGAGCCGAGAACGGCTATGGTTTTGCCGCCGCAAATGAGCACGGTTTCGGCGGCAGCGCTGTCAACTCCTCTTGCGCCGCCGGATATGACCGTCAGTCCCGCTTCACAAAAGTCACGGCAGAAGTCCGCTGTCACTGAAAGTCCGTAGGCTGACGCGTCCCGGCTGCCTACCACCGCTGCAATAATGCCCGAGTCAAGCACCTTCGCATTGCCGCGTATGTATAGCTGGGCGGGCGGGTCATTAAGGTTTCTGAGCTTTTCCGGATACTCCGGGTCGGGATAACAGACAACAGTGACGTCCTTTATAGGTGAGTTTTCCAAACTTCTTATAAGGGCCTGAGCTGCGGGAGTACAGAATCTTGGGTCGGTGTCTGGTATATTTTTATATTCCTGAGCCAGTCGGTCGAGAGCATACTTTTTGCCGGTGCAGCTCAGTGCCAGAGCTATCCACTTGTGTTTTTCGTTCATTGGCATTGCCTCACTTCAATTATAAACACTGATCACTAACAATAAAATTCTACCATTTTTTTTGACGTTTGTCTATACAAATTTTAGAAAAACTGAAAATAATTTGTGCAAACTGCACTAAAATTTGTCCCAAGTGTTGACTTGATAGTTTTGGAATGATATAATATGTAAGTAAAAAACTGTATTTCGAGAAGGTGAGCAAATGATCAAAAGTATGACAGGCTACGGCGGCGGCAGCGGCGAAGCAAGCGGAAAGACCTTTTCTGTTGAGGTTCGCTCGGTGAACCATCGCTACAGCGACTTTAATATCAAATATCCGCGCGCATATTCCTTTGCCGAGGACGCCGTAAAAAAAGCGGCCAATGAGGTCATAAAGCGCGGTAAGGTGGATATTTTTATAAATGTGGAAAATAAAGACAGTCAGGGCGGCGTAGTAAAGGTGGACGTGGAGCTTGCACGTGGTTACCGCGACGGGCTTAACCTGCTCTCTGATGTGCTGAACATCAGTTATGAGCCTAAGGCTACGGACTTTCTCCGTATACCGGACGTGTTTACCGTTGATAAGCCTGAGGACGACGATGAGGCTATACTCGGCGCAATTCTGTCGGCACTCGGCGAGGCACTGAGCGGCTTCGACGAAATGCGCCGGGCCGAGGGTGTTCGCCTGTATGACGATATGAGCGAGAGGTTAGACGTTATAGAAGAGCTGACTGCCCGCATAGAGGAACGCGCTCCGGGCATTGTTCTTGAGTACCGCGAAAGAATAACCGCGCGCATGAAGGAGCTTATGGCTGATATACCCTACGACGAGGCCCGTCTTATGACTGAGGTGGCTATCTTCTCCGATAAGGTCAACGTTAACGAGGAGATCGTGCGCCTTAAGAGTCATATCTCTCAGATGCGGCTCATGCTTAAGAGTGACGAGCCTGTGGGCCGTAAGCTCGACTTCCTTATTCAGGAGATGAACCGTGAGATCAACACCACCGGCAGTAAGTCCAACGACCTTGAGACCGCGCGTATAGTCATAGACGTCAAGGCCGAGATCGAGAAGCTGCGCGAGCAGTGCCAGAACGTGGAGTAGGAGGAGCGAAATGCGGCTTATAAACATAGGCTACGGAAACATGATCTCTGATCTGAGGCTTGTTTCGGTCGTAGCGCCTGACAGTGCCCCGATTAAGCGGCTCATACAGGAGAGCAGGGAAAAGGGCCTTCTGATCGACGCCACTTACGGGCGAAAGACCCGCAGCGTCGTCATTATGGATAGCAGCCATGTTATACTTTCGGCTATCCAGCCGGAAACCATAGCCTCCCGGCACGAGGCGAAGATGCTTATAGTTGAGGAGGAGGAAGAAGAATGAAGGGCAATCTGTTTGTTATATCAGGGCCAAGCGGGGCCGGAAAGGGTACTATATGCGCGGCGTATATGGAAAAGCACCCAGAGATGTATCTTTCCGTTTCCGCCACGACCCGTGAGCCCAGAGAGGGCGAGATAGACGGCGTGAGCTACCACTTTATTAACGTGGAGGAATTTAGGGCAGGGATAGCCCGAGGCGGCTTTTTGGAGCATGCGGAGTATTGCGGCAACTACTACGGCACGCCGAAGGATAAGGTGCTTGAGCAGCTCAATAACGGCCGGGATGTTATCCTTGAGATCGAGAGCGACGGCGCCATGCAGGTCCGTTCCCACTACCCTGAGGGAGTCTATATATTTGTGTG
>JAFLUQ010000122.1 GCA_022508735.1 Oscillospiraceae bacterium
CGCGGACAAGGCGCGCCATTCCCACCCAGCTGCTGATGCCGATGGCGATCAGCACAGATAAGGTGTTGGGGCCTAAAACAAGCATAATCAAAATAACATAGAGCAGTGTGGGGACGGAATAGATTATATCCACGACGCGCATCAGTATCATATCGGTCTTACCGCCGATATAGCCGCAGATGCCGCCGTAAACGACGCCGATCACCAGATTCATGATGGCCGCCGCAAAGCCGACGGAAAGAGAGATACGCGCGCCGGACATGAGGCGCACCAATATATCACGGCCGAATTTGTCAGTGCCGAGCAAATGCGATGCGCCCGGAAGGGCATTGACACGGGCGGCATCCATCTCATCATAGGTATAGGGAGAAAGCATGGGCACAAAAACGGCAAGCAGCACCATAGCTGCCAGAAAAACAAGACTCACCAAGGCAAGCTTGTTTTTCTTAAAGCGCGACCATGCGTCCTGAAGGTAGGTCTTGCCTTCAACCTCAGCAAATTCGGAATTCTTTTCACTGTCGTCTAAAGGCGCGAATTCCTCATCCGGTATTTCATCGGGCCGGTTCAGCTTGTTCAGATTCTCGCTTTTGGTCAAGTGCTCCAACTCCTCATTTCAGTTTGATTCTGGGATCGAGAACAGCCGTGATAATATCCGCAAGAGTATTGCAGATGACGAAGAACGCGCCATATAAAACCGTCAGCGCGATTATCATAGTGTAATCAGCGTTTATAACACTTGCCACAAACTCGGCGCCTATCCCCTGCACGGAAAACAGCGTCTCGATAACAAATGAGCCGGTCAGGAGCGTCGCCAACAGCGAACCTGCGTAAGTGACAACAGGGGTCATAGCGTTTTTCATGGCATGGCGCACGATCATCGTAAACCTATCGGTCCCCTTGCTCTTAGCCAGCACCATATAGTCCTGCTTCATGACCTCCGTCAGACTGGTTTTTGTAAGCCGGGAGATCATGGCGATGGGCGCCAGTGCCAGAGAGACCGCCGGCATGATGTAATGCTTCCATGAGGACAGCCCCACGACAGGAAGCCAGTGCAAAGTGACTCCAAACAGCAGCATCATCAGAATGGCTAAGAGAAAGCTCGGAACACCGGCGCCGACAGCAGCGATCAGCACTGCCGCCCTGTTCACCCACCGCCGCTTGCTGAAGGCCGCCGCTGTGCCCAAAAGGACCCCGACAAAGAGGGCAATGCAAAAGGCCACTATGCCGAGCCTTGCCGTATTCGGGAACCCTGCCAGGATAACATCAGAGACAGATCTGCCCCTGCGCTGCAGCGATATGCCATAGTCGCACCGGACAGTATTTTCGAGAAATTTGATATACTGGATATGGATCGGTTTATCCAGCGCGTAATGGCTGACCAGCTCCTCCCGGACATTGGCGGGCAAATTGCCCGTATTTCCAGCAAAGGGGGAGCCGGGAACGGCATGCATCAGGAGAAATAGGATAGTCGCCAGCATGAGCAGAGTCAATGCACCCAGCAAAAGCCTTTTTATCAGATATTTTACCATTTGCCCCTCCTTTCCGCTGCCTGTCCCCTATTATTATTTTTCAATCGTAGTATACGCAAAGTACGGATAAGCGCCCGCCATCGTGTATCCTTTCACGTAGTCCTGTACAAGGGCCGGCGTATTGAAGTTGAACAGCGGGATCACATAGACGTTTTCATCCGCCAGATAATCCTCCGCCGCGTGCAGGGCCTTGTTGAACTCCGCCGGATCAACTGTATTATAGGCGTCGGCTACCATTTTGTCGAACACTGGATCCTCCACTGCCGGGGTGATGCCCATGGCGATAGAGGTCGATGAGGTCCACATATTCAGATACTGGATAGCACTGTCTGTAAAGCCGAAGCCATAGTATGCAACCTCAAAATCGCCCTGATCGAGCTGGCCGTAAAAGGCGCTCGACTCTGCGCTCTGGAGGTCAACATCTATCCCCACAGCCTTCCACAGCTGCTGAAGCTTGACGGCCACAGCACCATGGATACCGCTGTTGGAATACTTGTACGTGATATGAAGGGGGTTATCCTCACCGTAGCCTGCCTGGGCCAGAAGAGCCCGGGCCTCAGCCGGATCATAGACAATGGAATATCCGTCCGCATCCCCCTCTGAGCGGAACGAGCCTTTTTCGCCGGGGATGCCGTCAGGCACATAGCCGTTAAGCACCGGGTAGTACAGCTCACCGCCGAGAACGCTGACAACATCCGCCTTATCGATCGCAAGGGCAAGGGCGCGGCGGACATTGACATCCTTTGCCCACTCGGGGCCGCCGGAGCTGGAGTTGATGAGCAGGAAATAATTGGACGGCTGGGTCATGACCCACAGCTTCTGCGTATCCTTATAGGGCAGAGTCGCATCAGCGGACATATCAAGGGTCACATCGACCTCGCCGGACTGATAGGCCAGGCTGCGGGTGCTTTCATCCGGCATACACAGGAAGGTTATAGTATCCGCAGTCACATCATCCGCAAATCGGTAATTATCGTTTTTTTCAAGCACGGCTTTTTCCGTCTCGTTGCACTCTTTTAATACGTACGCGCCGCTTGTGGGATAGCCGCCGTCAAAGGACCACATGGACTCATGCTGCGGTGCAAAATCCTCGCGAACCGGGAACCAACCGTAGGGGGCGGACATCAGATCGGTCAGGTAGCCGCAGGGCGTTGAAAGCCGCAGGACAAGGGTGGTATCATCCACCGCCTCCACGCCGACATAGCTGTGATCCGCAGTTGTGCAATCGAAGGCCGCGCCCTCACTCAGGGCCGCCTCAATGTACTCCTGTGCGCCGTCAATATAGTTGTTAATTTCACAGATAGCCAGAGCATAGGCGTTATCCTCGCCATAGGAAAGTGCCCTCAGATAGGAATACTCAAAATCATGGGCGGTGATGGCCTTGCCGTCGCTCCAAAGAGCGTCGGGCACCAGGTGGAAGGTATAAGTGAGGCCGTCGTCGGAAACCTCATAGCTCTCACAGAGATCTCCCGTCACCTCGCCGCCGGGCCCCTTCTTGAACAGGCCTGAATACAGATGCGAAATAACATACGAATTCGCGATCTCCGTATTGAGCGCCGGGTCAAAGGTGGTGAACTGATACCCAACCGCAACGGTGAGATCGTTCTTACTTGGCGTTCCGCAGACAGTCAACGTCATTACAGCGCCGATGATCATCACAACCGCCAATAGTTTTGCCAGTACCTTCTTCATGATAATACCTCATTTCTATTTTTAATAGCCTTTGAAGTCTTAAGCTATAGCTGTCATTTTCGAGCAAGGTTTGCTCAGAGCGGAGCCCGTCAGATCTGCCCCGGCATCGAGCGGCCGTCTATCCGGGAGATGGCGTAGTCGATGCTGACCGGCTCCCCGGTGTAGAGGGTCTTAAATTTTTCGATGATACGCTCCGCGCACACGACGGCACCCTCGTCAGTCGCGTCAGGCAGACCAACCAGCATCTGACGGCCGGAATAGCGGGTCAAAAAGTCTGAACGGCGCAGTAAGGAGCCGGCCGTTTTTTCCAGGGTCTCCATGGCCCTTGCGTCCTCAGTCTCGCTGATGGTGAAAAGCAGCGTCGTCACCTCAAGCTTTTTACGGCTTTTAAAGCGCCGGATGAAATTAAATATGTACTGGAAGCTGTCCATACCCAGCTGATACGCGCCCTTGCCGGTATCCGCGCGGCCCAGAAGCTCATACAGATACTGAAGATCGACCGTCTGCTCATCTCCATACACAAGGCTGGAGCCATACAAGTGGAAGGCGTTTTTTCCGTTTCGCTTGACATAGTAAAGCGCCTTGTCCGCACAGCTGTAGAGCCCCATGAACTCGCTTCCGTCCTCGGGGGCCTGGGCTATGCCGATCGAGATGGAGGTGTTGACCCCAATGCCAAGCTCCTCGGTCTTTGCGTTCACCTGATTGACGATGGCCGCCGCGCGCTCGCAGATCTGCGCCTTTGTGCTCATGTTCTTCAGAAAGACCATAAATTCGTCACCGCCGATGCGGCAGAGAATGTCTTCGCCCTCGGTAGCGCTTCTTAATGTATCGGCGATCATCTGCAGCATCCCGTCGCCGACGGCGTGGCCGTAGGTGTCGTTGACAGTCTTGAAGTTGTCTATGTCAAGCATCATCAGCGCGCCGCAGCCGCCCCGGCTAAGCAGCTCTGTCACGGCGTCTTCGGTGTAGGCCCGGTTCCACAGACCTGTGAGCGCGTCCTGCTGGGCCATATCCCTGATCACAGACATCTCCTTTGTCTTCTGCTCGAGCTGAAGCGCCAGACTGCGGCGCAGCTCCTCCAGCTCAAGCACCCTGCCGATGCGGGAGCGCATGACCTCAGGAACAAAGGGCTTTGCTATGAAATCCAGCGCGCCGGCTTCAAAGCAGCGCATCTCCGTGCCAACGTCACTGTCCGCTGTGAGAAAGATCACCGGCATACTCTGACAATGCTCGATTTGGCGTATGTTTTTCAGTATATCGAAGCCGTCCATATCCGGCATGTTAATGTCCAGCAGAACAAGGTCGCAGGCGTTGTCTGCCAGGAAGGTGAGGGCCTGCCGACCTTGCATAACGGGAACGACCCGATACTCGCTGCTTAGAACCGTTTTCGCGGTTGTTAGATTCAATTTGTTGTCGTCTACTATAAGAATTGTTTTCATCCTCAAATACACTCCTAATGTCAAGACTCTATTTATACACGGGAGGTGGACTTCTCCCCGTCAAGCATAGATTATCCCCGCACGGCGTACGGTGTTCGGACGACCCACGCTTAAATGTTCCATTTTGAGGAGAACTCCTCAAGCGTTTGCTCCGCCGCCTCATACTCAAAATCTTCGGCAAGCTGTGCAGCGGTGCCAAAGCAATTCCTTACAGCCTCACCGCCGAAGGAATAGGCGGCAGTCTCACGGGCTATGGCCTCCAGTGCGTCCGCATCGAAGCTGCGGCAAGCGCTACCGGCGCGCGCTAAGATTTCTCTCAGCGCATCAGCGGAGAGCTCTGTCAATTCGGCCTCGTCTTCGGATTTCTCCGGCTGCGGGGCGCTCTCGCCCAGATAGCTCCGGCAGGCGTCTATGACTCCGGCGTACAGGCCCAGAAGCTCCGCGTTCCGGTTCGCCGCGCTGCTATTAAGCTCCCCTGCCTTGCCCGCGGCCTCAAGCGCCTTGGCCAGCTCAGAGAGCCGGGCGGCACCTATGCTGAGAGAGGTGCTCTTGAGTGCGTGAACCTCGATAACGTAGTTTTTCCAGTCCTCCTGCTCAAACAGCCGAGCGATCAGCGCGAGCTTTTCATCGCCGGTCTTTACATACAGCGAAAGGGCATCTTTGTATATCTCTTCGCTGCCGCCCATGTACGAGAGACCGGTCGCAATATCAAGCAGCTCGCTCTTTTGCGGCTGCCTTGGCCGCTTCCGTCTTTCAGGCCCTCTGTAAACGGCCCTTTCAGGCGCCTCTTGATATTCCTTTGGAATAAAGTTTTTCAGAATTCTGTCAAGCGCGGAGAGCTCGATCGGTTTGGCCAGGAAATCGTCAAAGCCGGAGCTCAGAAACATCGACCGCGCGTCGTTGGCCACGTTGGCCGTCAGGGCGATGATGGGCAGCGCCTTGTAATATTCGTCATCTTTATTACGGATGATGGTAGTCGTTTCCACGCCGTCCATACCCGGCATCATGTGATCCATAAAGACCATGTCAAAATCCCGGCTTTCCAGCATACGGATCGCTTCGGGACCGCTCAAAGCAGTATGGACCTGCATGCCGTATGGCTGCATAAGGCCCGCGGCAACCTTCAAATTAATGACATTGTCATCCACGATCAGCACCTTTGCCTTAGGCGCGATAAAGCGTGTATTTGCGTTTCTGCGTTCGTTGAGATTGGGCACGATGTTTTCGTGATTGATCGCTGAGATCACCGGAATGACATAGAGGGGGCTGTAAACACGCTGGATATCGTCCGGCAGCGACAGGGTCTCAATTCTGTCTTGAATGACGAAGACCTGCGCTTCACGCACGGCCGCATCGAAGAAGGTGCTGTTTTTCTGATATTCCTCGCTGCCGGTAAAAATATGGGTGAGCTTCTGCGCCGCAAAGTGCTCAACCAACTGCTTAACTGTGTCGACGTATTGGAAGTCTACACCCAGCCTCTTGCCCATTTCGATAAAGAAGCGGCTCTCCTCCGCAGCAAAATCGCTCTCCTCAAAGCAGGCCATAGCGTGGATGTTATTCGGGTCGTTCGCTGCGACAAAGGGGGTGCTGTCGGCAACGTGCAGCGGGACTGCAAAGCGGAACTCGCTGCCCTCGCCAAACTTGCTTCTGACATTGATAAAGCCGCCCATCTGCCGAACAAGATTCTTTGAGATGGCCAGACCGAGACCGGTTCCCTCTATGGCACGGTTTTTCTTTGTGTCAACCTGGCGGAAGCTGGTAAAGAGCTTTTCAATGTTTTCCTCTGTAATACCAATGCCCGTATCCGCGACGGAGACGACAAGATTGATGCCATAATCCTGCAGTGAGTAGGAAACGGTGAGCAGAATGCTGCCCTTTTCCGTGAATTTGATCGCGTTAGTCATCAAATTGATGATGACCTGCCGGATGCGGGCCTCGTCTCCCATCAGCCCCTTTGGGATGCCCGGATCGATATCTACCAGGATCTTGATGTTTTTCGAGCCTCTTCTGGCCTCAGACATATTGATGACGTCATTGACCACAGAGGCGATGTTGAACTCCTCGTCAGCAAGCTCCATCTTTCCGGAGTCGATCTTGGAATAGTC
>JAFLUQ010000123.1 GCA_022508735.1 Oscillospiraceae bacterium
GAGGTGCAGCCCCCGGGCAAGAAGCTCCAGAGCATATCCCTGCTCTCGGGCGGCGAACATGCGCTGACGGCTATAGCCCTGCTGTTTGCGCTTTTGAAGGCCTCGCCCTCGCCCTTTATCGTGCTGGACGAGATCGAGGCGGCCCTCGACGACGAAAACGTATACCGCTTTGCCGACTATATACGTAATTATGAAAATAACACTCAGTTCGTTGTTATCACCCACCGCCGAGGCACAATGGAGGCTGCGGATATCCTCTACGGCGTAACCATGCAGGAGAAGGGCGTCAGCAAGCTCTTGTCGATGAAATTAGAGGACGTAGTAGATGAAGAATAAATTGGAGGAATAAATATGGCATTATTTGATTTTTGGAAAAAGAAAAAGGCAAACGAGCCTGTAGAAGAGAAGGACGAGCAGAAGCTCGATGAAGCCCTTGAAGAAGCCGAACAGGCCCTTGAAGAAGTTATAGAAGAAGCGGAGCCGGAGGAGGCATGGGAGGAGATTTCTCCGACCGAACTGCCCCTTGATGGCACCGTGTTCGGCCCGGACGAGGACGAAATAGCCGAGCTGACCGCAGAATATGAAGAAGACGAAACCGAAGAAGCCCCGGAAGCCGAAGAGGCCCAAGCGTTTGAGGAACCGGAAGAAGTCCCGGCTCAGGCCCCTCAGGTTGAAAAACCAAAAACCGGCCTATTTGCCCGCCTTATGCAGGGCCTCGGCAAGACCCGCAGCGCCTTTACCGGTCAGGTAGACGAGGTGTTTAAGCCCTCCCGAAAGATAGACGACGACCTCTATGACGAGCTTGAGGAGGCCCTTATCATGGCCGATATCGGCGGCTCCACCTCTATGGACATAGTTGAGACTCTGCGCCTGCGCGTGAAGGAAAAGCGCATAAGCTACGCCGAGGACGCAAGGGCGGAGCTTAGAGCCATAATAAGCGAGATCCTCAGCTCAGGTGACAGTGAGCTGCATATTGACACCACCCCTTCCGTGGTGCTTGTTATCGGTGTGAACGGCGTGGGCAAAACCACCACCATAGGCAAGCTGACCAATAAGCTCAAGAACGAGGGCAAGACCGTGGTTCTTGCCGCGGCCGATACCTTCCGCGCCGCAGCAGCAGACCAGCTGGAGATATGGGCCGAGCGTAACGGTGTGCAGCTCGTGCGCCTGACCGAGGGCGCCGACCCCGCCGCAGTGATCTTTGACGGCTGCAACGCCGCCAGAAGCAGAAAGGCCGACGTGCTCATCTGCGACACCGCAGGGCGCTTGCACAATAAGAAAAACCTTATGGAGGAGCTTAAGAAGATATACCGCGTTATTGAGCGCGAGCTGCCCGGCGCGCGCAAGGAGGTGCTGCTTGTGCTTGACGCCACCACAGGCCAGAACGCCGTCAACCAGGCCGAGGAATTCAATAAGGTGGCCGAGCTGACGGGCATCGTGCTTACTAAGCTCGACGGCACGGCCAAGGGCGGTATCGTCATTCAGATAATACAGAAGCTCGGCGTGCCGGTGAAGTTCATCGGCGTGGGGGAGGGCATTGACGACCTTCAGGTGTTCGATGCCGAAAGCTTCGCGTCGGCGCTGTTTGATGAAAATTCTAACTCCTAACTGATTTTGGAGGTGCTCATATGTATCCGGATAAAGATGACATCGAAGCCTTTTTCTCGAAAATTTTAAAGTGGATAGTCATAGTTGTTTTGGTCGTGGGTGTGATAGCGCTTTTCGGCCTTGGCATGGAATACCTTAAGGTCCGCGAGGTGGGCGAAGAGTTTGTGCCGGTGTTTTTCGTGCGCGTCTCCGCCCGTCTTGTTGCCGGGGCAGCGCTGTTCCTGCTGACATTTGTGCTGACTATGGTAAACGGCTCAGTCATGCGGCGCGTGGCTTCTTCCCGCGGGGAGCTGATGTGGATAATGAAGCGGAAGTTCATTATCGCGGTAAGCGCCATATTCGGCCTTTTGACGGCGGTGCTCTGCTCGTCGGGCCTTGGCGAGAGCTTTCTCTTGTTCGCTAACGCCGCGCCCTATGGCGAGACCGATCCGCTGTTTGGTAAGGATATAAGCTACTTCTTCTTCCGCCGTGAGTTTTACATGAGCGCGGTAGACATTTTCGTGTTCATAGCCATCATGATACTGGCCTATACCGCCGTCTCATATATCGTTATGTACGCCGGAGACAGAGATCGCGAGTCTCTTCTCAGCCTCGCAAGGGATAAGAAGATCTTCGGCCACTGTGCGGTGATCGTGTTCATTCTCGGCGCGGTCAAGGCCCTCACTTACCGCTTTACCGCCGAGGGACTGGTGTATTCCTCTGTTGCCGACGTGACCGGCGCGGGCTACACTGCGGTAAACATCTGGCGGCCCTTTTATGCCGCCGCGCCCTATATAATAAGCGTGCTGATAATACTTGCCCTGATTTTCCTGTTCAGAGGCAAGCTCAAAAGGGTGCTCGTCTGCGTGGCGGCCTTCCCGGCGGCGCTTATCGTGGTGACTGTTGTGGCCGCCTTTACCCAGCACTTCATCGTGGCCCCCGAGGAGGTTGCCCATGAGCAGCCATATATCGAGAGCAACATGAAGTATACCAAGATGGGCTTTGGCCTCGATAACGTTGAGATAGTCACCTTCCCCGTGTCTGAAAACCTCACCGCCGCCGACATTGAGGCCAACGAAGAGACCATAAGCAATATCCGCATAACCGACCTTCAGTCAACGCTTTCGGTTTCTAACTCGGCTAAGAGCATAAGAAGCTACTACACCTTCACCGATTCTGACATTGTGCCCTATTACGTGAACGGCAAGCAGACCGCCCTGAACATCGCTCCCCGCGAGCTGGATCAGAACCGTCTGCCCGACGCGGCTCAGAACTATATCAACCGCCACCTTCGCTATACCCACGGCTACGGCATCGTGGCCAATACCATAAACGCTACAAACAGCGACGGTCAGCCGCTCTACACCATAGACAATATGCCCGTCACAAGTCAGGCGGGGTACCCCGAGGTTACTCAGCCCCGTATCTACTACGGCGAAAAGAGCGACAGCTACGCCATTGTGAACACCGGCTACGACGAGCTGGATTACGTCACAGATGAGGAGCTGACCGGCAAGATCTACGACGCGGACAGCGGCATAAAAATGACGATGTTTAACCGCCTGCTCTTTGCCATCGATAATCTCGACTATAAGATGCTGATCTCAGGCTATATAAACAGTGACAGCCGCCTGCTCATCACCCGCAATATCTATGACCGTGTTGAGAAGGCCGTGCCCTTCCTCATTCAGGATAATGACCCCTATATCCTTATCGATGAAAACGGCAGGCTTAAGTGGATACTTGATCTCTACACCGCCTCCGATAAGATGCCTTACGGCCAGAAATATGCGGGCGTGAGCTATATCCGCAACAGTGCCAAGGCTGTTATCGACGCCTACAGCGGCGATCTCAATATCTATATAACTGACGAAAAGGACCCCATAATTAAGACCTATAAAAACATTTACCCCGGCGCCTTTACCGAGGGCGACCTTCCGGCCGATCTGGCAGAGCATATACGCTGCCCCGAAATGCTGTTCAAAATTCAGTATCAGGTCTATTCCCGCTATCACATGACCGATACCACTATTTTCTACGGCAATTCCGACCTGTGGACGACCCCCAAGGAAAAATATATGACGAGCGACGCCACCGACATGCAGCCATACTATAACTTTATGGAGATTCAGAACTTCGGCAGTGAAGACGCCGAACTTGTTCTCATGCAGCCCTTCGTGCCCGCTAACCGTGAAAACCTTGTGGGCTGGCTGGCCTCAAGAAGCAACGGTGAAATGCTGCTCTACCGTTTCCCCACCGGCGAAACGGTCTACGGCCCGCTCCACATTGAGAACCGTATCGACAGTGACGCAACAATTTCCCGGGAAATGTCACTCTGGAACCAGAACGGTTCAAGGGTCATCCGCGGCAATCTCCTGGTAATTCCTATCGAGCAGAGCCTGCTCTATGTTGAGCCGATCTATATCAGCACCGATAACGATGCCGCCCTGCCCGAGGTGGCGAGAGTCATCGTTGGCTACGGCGACGAGGTGGTTATGGATATGTCGCTGAGCGCGGCTCTGGATAGACTGTTCGGCAGCGGCGAGGCGGCAGCTCCCGAGGATAACAAGCCCGAAAGTAATGAGGGCAACCCGACCTATACAAACCCCTCCGGCAGCATGAGCGCCGTGGCCCGGGCTTATGAAGACGCCGAGCGCGCAATGCGAAGCGGCGACTGGGCGCGGTTCGGCGAGTCTATGGAGGAGCTTAAGAAGGCCATATACGGCCAATATGTTGAAAGCGGGGTAGAGCTTGATGAGGAAAATTAAACTGATGGCCCTTGTGCTGGCTCTCTTGCTGCTTTTCACCGCCTGCGGCAGGGAAAAGGTCGACGCTGACGCGGTGGTCGAGGGCAACGCCACATCAAAAGTGACCGCCGGAGAAAACGTGTTTGAGATAAAAGACAGCACAGTGCGCATGAACGGCGAGGTGCTGGCCGGCGGCATCGGCGCGGTAGAGGACGTTATCTACGTGCTGGGAGGCAAGGTGTATTTCAACACTGACGAGGGCGCGAAATATATTTCCACAAAAAACGGCAAGATAAAGAACTTCGGCGCCGGGCGCATAGTGTACGCCCAGGGCGAATGGCTCTACTATAACAACGCCGACCTCTACATGGTGAACGTCAACGACGGCAAGCAGAACCTGCTCCATCAGAGGGATATCGCCGGAGGCCAGCCGGAGCTTGAATTTAAGGAAGACACCGGCGAGAAGATCTATTTCACCGACGGCACAAAGAGCTTTTACATTAAGAAGAACGGAACTGCACTGACTGAAGAATAAGCTATGAATAAGTTTATAAAGGCGAGCCACATCAGTATTTGGCAGCCGATAATAATGTTTGCAGTACTATTTGTGTTCGCTGTTGCGGTTGCCTCAATAACCAGTCCGTCTATGGCTTTGACGGTAGCGGCGATATTTGCAGTCATGTGGCTGTTGGTGATCGCCGCCGAACTTCGGATAGTGAAAACAGGACTGTCGGTCGAAAACGGAGATATATACTATCACGGCTTCTTTAAAAGCAAGAAAATAGACCCTATGGATATGAAGGCCTGTGTTATAGTAAAATCTCAGGGAGAGACCCGATTTTCCACGTATGATTTAAAGGACAGGAATAAAAATCCGCTTTACAGCATGGTGTTTTTTAATAATATTGACAGAAGAGATATAAAGTCGATCGAAGCTCTCGGAAGATTTTACGGCGACATGAGTCTTCAAAGGGCTTACAGAAAAAAGGTTGAATTTTCTGTGATTTATGACGAGGACTTCGTGAATTATGTCAGCAGATTAAATCCGGAGATAAAAATTGTAGATTTAAGAAAAAACTAAAAAAATATATGGAGGGAAACTTATGTCAAATTACGTGATAACCATCGCACGCGGCTTCGGCAGCGGAGGCAAAAGAATAGGTATGAGGCTGGCTAAGGAGCTGGGCGTGCCCTGCTACGAGAACCAAATACTCACCATGGCGTCGGACGACAGCGGCATCAACCGCGAGCTGTTCGCCGAGGTGGATGAAAAGCTCCGGGGCAGCTATATAATCAGCCGCCTCAAGGGCCTGCCCTCGGAATACATCATTGAGCCCAGCGAGAAGAACTTCGTTTCAGACGTGAATTTGTTCAACTATCAGGCCAAGATAATCCGTGAGCTGGCGGCAGCGGAGTGCTGCGTTATCATCGGCCGCTGCGCCGACCATATCCTCAGGGACTGCAAGAAAGCGGTCAAGGTGTTTGTCTGCGCGTCAAAGGAATTTTGTATTGGTACGGTCAAGGAGCAGCTCTTTGTGTCTGAAGCCGAGGCCGAGCGCATGGTCACCAAGACAGACAAATACCGCGGCGACTACTATAAGTACTACACTGGCGGCAAGAGCTGGAACGACCCCGCCAATTACGACATCTGCCTTAACAGCGAAGCATTAGGCGACGACGGCGTTATTGCCGCTATCAAAAACCTTCTTGAAATCAGGGGACTAAAATAATATATGCAAATACAGCTTTCTGAACATTTTACCTATAAAAAGCTGCTGCGCTTTGTGCTGCCATCGATCTTTATGATGATATTCACCTCGGTCTACTCTGTGGTGGACGGGCTGTTTATCTCGAATTACGTTGGCAAAACGCCCTTTGCGGCCCTGAACATCATCTGGCCCTTTATAATGATACTGGGCACGCTGGGCTTCATGGTCGGCTCGGGCGGCAGCGCGGTGGTGGCAAAGACCCTCGGCGAGGGAAGAAGGGAGAAGGCGTCGGAGTATTTCACGATGCTTATTCTGGCGACTGTCGCCTTTGGCCTTATAATTTTCACCTTGGGCCAGCTATTTCTCCGGCCCATATCCATCGCCCTTGGCGCAAAGGGTGAAATGGTGGATAACTGCGTGCTCTACGGCCGCATAGTTATCACCGCCATGCCCTTCTTTATGCTGCAAAACGTGTTCCAAAGCTTTATGATAGCCGCCGAGCGGCCAAAAACAGGCCTTGGGATAACCGTAGCGGCAGGGATAACGAACATGGTGCTGGACTTTTTGTTCATAGCGGTATTTAAGTGTGGCATAGCCGGCGCGGCGCTGGCCACGTCTCTCGGCCAGTTAGTGGGCGGCATAGCTCCGCTGGTGTATTTCCTTACTCATAAGAACGGGCCGCTTTTCTTTTGCCGCACCCGTTTTTACGGT
>JAFLUQ010000124.1 GCA_022508735.1 Oscillospiraceae bacterium
TGAAATGGAAGCCGCCGAAGTCGGGGTGGGGGATAACATACTTGCTGATGTCCACTCCGCGGCAGGGGATGAAGTTGATAACGCCTGCGGGGAGGCCTGCCTCCATCATGAGGCGCATGAAGTAGTAGTTAGAAAGCGTTGCCGTGGTGGAGGGCTTCCAGAGCACGGTGTTGCCCATAACGGCGGGGGCGAGAGCCAGATTGCCGCCGATAGATGTGAAGTTGAAGGGAGTAAGAGCTGTCACAAAGCCGTCAAGCGGGCGGTACTCATTGCGGTTCCAGATAGCGCCGACGCTGTTGGGCTGCTGCTTGTAAAGCTCCTGAGCGTTGTATACGTTGTAGCGCGCAAAGTCGGTCAGCTCGCAGGCGGAGTCGATCTCGGCCTGGAACACGGTCTTGCTCTGGCCCAGCATGGTGGCGGCGTTGAGCTTGTCTCTCCAGGGGCCGGCCAGAAGCTCGGCGCATTTCATAAAGATAGAAGCGCGGTGCTCCCAGGGCATTGTGGCCCAAGTCTTCTTGGCTGCCATGGCGGCCTCAATAGCCATGTTCAGTTCTTTTTCGCCCGCCATGCAGCACTCGGCAAGCACGTGCTGGTGGTCGTGGGGCATGGTGATCTTAACGGTAGTATCTGTGTAAACCTCTTTGCCGCCGATGATAAGCGGAATTTTAACTACGGTCTCGCTCTGGCGCTTCAGCTCCGCCTTAAGGCTGGCGCGCTCCTTGCTGCCGGGCATATAGCCGTGGATCGGCTCGTTTGCCGGTTCGTGTATGTGGAAATATGCGTTGTTCATGTCTATCGTCCTTTCGTATTATTGTTCTATAAATATTATAGTATAATTTTCAAATTTGTCAAGACGCTTGAAGTAAAATATTTGCTTCCTCCTCGCCCAGATATCCCTCATTAAGCATCTTGCGAACCACGATCTTTCGCCGTTGCTCAGCAAGATCGGGGTTTTTCGTGGGGGCATATGCCGAAGGAGCGTTCGGTATGCCGGCAAGCATTGTGCATTCGTAGTCGCTTAGCTGTGAAGGCTTCTTATCGAAATACCCCAGCGCCGCGTCGCGAACAGAGTAGTAGCCGTCACCGAAGTATATGGTATTCACGTAAAGCTCAAGAATATCGTCTTTGGTGTAGTCTTTTTCCAGCCGGACGGCAATGAAGGCTTCGGCAATTTTCTTGATAAGGTCGCGATTCATCGGGAAGTAGTAGTTCTTTGCCAGCTGCTGGGTTATGGTGCTGCCGCCTTCTTTGAACTCCTTATCGCGCAGATCCACCATGAGCGCCCGGGCGATGCCCAAGGGGTCTATGCCGAAGTGCAGACGAAAGCGGTGGTCCTCAGCGGCAACAACCGCGTCGCGGTAAGTTTTTGGCAGCTCATAAAGAGGCGTGAAGCTCTCTTTTTCCCGCGTCTCTGCCACGACCGAGGCGAGGGGCTTTTCATCAAGCAGCGTGCGGTATTCTCTGTATCCAAGCAAGGTCACAAGCGCTCCGAAGCCCAGCAGAAGGACGATAACGCAGCACAAAAGCCTCTTTACAAATTTAAGCATGGATTTTCACCTCTCTTTTTCTTATTATATCACTTTACCGCGTGAAAGTAAACAATATTTTGGGAAAACATATAAAGCAATATAATGTTGCAAATTTTGTCGTGCTATGATATAATTGCCTCATTGGCAAAAACGCTGCCTGGAAGCGTGATATTATTACAAAAAAAGAGGGAGTGTATAATTGTGAAATTTAACGATTTTGAAAAACAAATAGTAAGGTGCCAAACGCTTGACGAACTTTTTACATTATGGCGTGAAGCGCACAAAGCGGAAGAAAATTATAAAGAAACAACCGTTGACGGCATAGATAAAAACACGTTTGTGGCAGACGGCTATATTGATGAGAATTGCTATTATAAATCAGACTATAAAACGCTGTTTATTCTAAAAGAAGCTAATATAAAAGAATATAATGTTGGTATAGACAGCAGTCAAGTGGGATTTTATACCGATTATATAAACGACGGCAAACCGAATATTCCCAAACAACAAGAAAAAATCGGCAGAATGGCTTATTACCTGCAAAACGGTGAAAATGAAACTGCCAAGATGCCGTCAGAGGTTCAGCTGAAAAATGCTCTTAAATACACGGCTTTTATGAATATAAATAAGCGAGGCGGAGCGAAGAGTACCAATTCCCCAAAAATTAACGCCTATTATAATAAGTATGAGCAATTTATAAAAAAGGAAATAGAAATTATAAATCCGAATTGTATTGTTATAATTGGTACAACAGAAGCAAATGACAACATTAATAAGTTTGCGGCAGAAAATAAAATAAGAACCATAAATATGTGGCATACAGCCTATAGAATGTCAAGGCAAAAAAGAAGCGACAATCCAATTTACGCATTGTCAAACAATGGTAGCGAACCGGATAAAAACGTTGATTGTTATATGCGCAAATTTTTTGAAACAGCACAGTCATCAGAGACATTATAAACAAAAAGAGAATTTTAATGCTGCTTCAGATCATATCACTTTCACCCTTGACAAATACTATATCAAAATATCAATTACAATTCAATTAAATTAATATTAATTATATTAAACCGGGCGATAACTTGACAAACATAAGATTGTGTGATAAAATGTACATTGATATAAAGCTGATCTTGCTGAAAAACAGCGAATAATAAAGGAGAATGAAAATGAAAAAGAAAAGGCTGCTCGCACTGCTTGTTGCGGCAATTATGCTCTTTGGGGTAATGCCGCTTTCTGCTTTGGCGGCTTCGCCTATACGGGTGAAGTTCAACGCACTTTCCGACGCACCCCGTTTTGACGGCTGGGGAACCTCCCTGTGCTGGTGGGCCGAGGTCCTCGGCGGCGAGGAGGAGGCTCACCGCAAGGTTATAAGCCGTGCTCTGTTCGATGTTGAGGAGGGTCTTGGCCTTAACATCGTGCGCTACAATATCGGCGCAGGTGACAACCCCGAGCACACCCACCTCAACAACGGCCGCGGTATGCCCGTTTGGGTGGACGAAAACGGCAATTTCAACCCTGACGCCGATCCGAATCAGATCGCCTTTCTTCAGGACGCAGTAGAGATGGGCGCGGACATAGTTGAGGTTTTCAGCAATTCTCCCCCGTATTACATGACCGTCAGCGGCTGCTCCAGCGGCGGTGAAGACAGCAACGTAAATAACATAACTCCCGACAAATTTGACGAGTTTGCCGACTACCTTGCCACGGTAACGGCTTATATACAGAACGATTTAGGTATCAAGGTTGATTCTCTTGAACCCATGAACGAGGCCAACACCAACTTCTGGGGCTATGAGGGCAGCCAGGAGGGCTGTCACATCGACGCCGAGGACCACAGCGCTTTGATTGTCGCTTCGGCCAAGGCCCTTAAGGCTCACGGCCTTGATAACGTTATCGTCACCGCCTCCGACGAAAATAATATGGACGTCATGGCCGGCTATCTTGACAAATACACCGATGAGGCTCTTGCTCTCATGCCCCGCCTCAACGTTCACTCTTACGGCGGCGGTTACGGCAACATCACCCGCGTCGCCAAGGAGCTCGGCAAGGATATATATATGTCTGAGGTGGACGGCGACGGCTCCATCGGCTACGACAGCGAAAATATGGGCCCTGCTCTCTGGTTCAGCCAGAAGATAGCCGACGACATGAATAACCTCCGCCCGAGTGCCTGGGTATGCTGGCAGGTGGCCGACTATCACCGCCCGGGCAGCAATCCCGACAACGGCTATTGGAATCTTTCCGGCTACGACCCGGGGACAAATACCCTGCACAAGTATAAGAAATACTATGCCTTTGCGCACTACACAAAGTTTATCCGCCCCGGCTTCACCTTCCTCGGCAGCGCCAAGCCTAACGTTGTTGCCGCCAGAGATTACGAGACAGGTGAGACGGTCATTGTTGTGACCAACTCCGGCAAGCGGGATGAAACATATGAGTTCGACCTCTCGGCTCTTGACGGTGTGGGCAGCGAGGTAGAGGCTTACGCTACAAACAGAATATTAGATCTTGCTCAGTTTAACAGCCTCGCTTCTATGGACGGAAAGGTTCTCCGTCTCAGGGCTGATAAGGACACCATCGTCACTGTTGTGATTAAAAATGAGACTCCTGCGGCGGTCAGCAATACCAGCCTGACCCTCGGCGCCAAGGCAACCAGCGCTTTCCCCGGTGAGAGTATAGCCCTTATAACCGAGACTAACGGGGCTTATCCCGTTTATGAGGTCGAGGGCGGCGCTACCGACGGCGCGAGCATCACAGTGGGTGACGGCACAAGCGCTTCTGTTAAGGCGGTTATTCCCGAAACCGACATTTCTGCAACATTAAATATTGACATAATCCATAACGGCGACACGGTTCGCATTGTTAATTTTGAAAGCGGTCTTGCCGTTCAGGAGCGCGGCGACGGCTACGTTCAGGAGGGCGACAACGACAGCGCCGGGCAGTATTGGATAATCAACCGCATCGGCGACATAGCCTCGTTCATCAACCTCCGCAGCGGCAATATGCTCGCTGACGACGGCGGCACAGAATGGCGCATAACGCCCGGCGATGGCGGCTGGGGGCTGGTTAACACCAAGACCGAAAGAGGCCTTGACGATTACGGCCACGCCAAGCATGAGGGCGCGACCGTCGGCACCTATGAGTACGGCGGCGGCCCCAATCAGCTGTGGAACTTCAGCCACGGCAACCTTGTTCCGGCCATTGACGAGCTGGAAGAGGCGCAATTCGAGAAGCGTGTTATTCCCGTAGAGATAGACGGCACGGCCCCCTACGGCGGAGCCGAGGAGGTCTCCTACGAAAAAGTGTTTGACGGTGACCTCGAGACCCACCACGACGCGTGGGACGGCGAAAACTCCTATGTTGTAGCCACTATGCCCGAGGGAGTTAAGGTCAACAAGGTTCGCTTTGCTCCCAGAATAGGCTTCCTTTACCGTATGTACGGCGGAACCTTCTACGGCGTAAAGGGCGACACCGAAACTCTGATCTACACAGTTCCCGAAACCATAAGAAATGGCTGGAACGAGTTCTATTTTGCCAGCGATGAAGCATATGATAAGATTGTCTACCGCACTCCTGCGGGAGGTCTGTGCAATATCGCCGAGCTGGAGTTCTATACTGCTCCCATCGAGGCTCGCGTTCAGCTTAGCGAGATTAGCGATAAGAATTTTGCGAGTGTGGGCTATGTAAACTATGGCGTTTCCGCGGAGCTTCAGATCATGAAGGTATACCGCAACGATCGCCAGATCAAGGCCGTTGATATCGCTACTCATGAGATGGAGCGCTACAGTATGGGCAGAGAATATATTCCCCTTCGCGAGGGCTTTGAAAGCGTGGATATCTACGTGCTGTTTGACGGCGAGGTAGTAACAAGCGGATATGTGTATCTTGCGGAAAAACAATAATCAATATTAAATAATCGGTATTAAAAGAAAGGATATGACCCAAAATGAAAAAGCTTATGATTCTGGCTCTGGCGCTTTGCCTGCTGCTTCCCTCTGCCGCGGCTCTGGCCGAAGGTGAAGACATCAAGGTGTACCTTGACGGAAAACTGATTGCACTTACCGATGCAAACGGTGACCCGGTCACACCCGTTGTTATTGACGGCACCACATATCTTCCCGTTCGTGCTATAAGTAACGCCCTCGACCTGAACGTGAGCTGGAATGATAATACTCGTTCGGTATATCTGTCCTCCGGCAAGGGTTCAACAATAATCGCCACGGATATGACCGGTTTCTCCAATTTGAGCCGTTACGTCAATGACGCTTATGAATTGCTCGGCAGATCGGTGTTCCTCAATCCTCTCAAAGAACTCATGGGTGCGGACTACGACAAATATCTGATTCCCATGCTTTCCACCTGTTATGCCGAAGGCGACAATGACATGCTCACGCTGTACGGCTCTGTTGACGGCAACAACTCTGTTGCCATAGACATCTATCCTAACGGCAGGATTGATGTGGCTCTCAAGGCGGCTGTAGATGCCGGAAGCAGCGATGGACCAAAATACCGTAATGTGATAAAATATTACTCAAATGAGCTGTTTGACGCTATCGACAGCCCCGGAGTACTCAAATTTATAGCTGAGAACATTGCAAGTCATAAGACTATCGAGTTCTGCAGAGGCACCGGTGAGGCAAAGCTTAAGGAATCCACCTACAAAGACGTGAACGGCTTTGGTAGCTTTAAGTTTACGCCCAAGGATGACGGACGCTTCGCCTTCAGCGGCGGCATAACCGGAAGCCCCAACGGCGGCTGCACCAGCAGCGGCACTATCAGTCTCCAGTATGGCTGCACAGTCTGCATGGAGAACGGCGCGCCGTCTATACTGTTTGCCTTCTCCGGCGACAGTTTGACGGTTATCGGTCTCAACAGCGTGACAAAGCCGCTCACCACGGTGTATGTAAAGGAATAAGTAAGTAAAAGGGCTATGAAGTAGCTTCGGCTGCTTCATAGCCGCTTTTTGTGATAGCCGAAAAATAAACCACCGGCTTTGCCGGTGGTCTTGACTGCACGAAAGTATTTGTGTAATAAATCATAGTTTAACTATCTCGATGGGGCAACCCGAACGGTTTCCCCATCGGTCGCCCCTTCCGCATCGGGC
>JAFLUQ010000125.1 GCA_022508735.1 Oscillospiraceae bacterium
GGAAAGCTTATACCAGCCCTCTGTCATTTCGGTGAAGGTGTTGGTGTAGGCGATGGTACCGTCGTCGGTATGAAGCTCGAAGGGCAGGGCCTCTGCTATTCTTTCAGCTCCGATAAAGGTAGTGCCGTCCACGAGAACGGTGCCGTCCTCGCCGGGACTAAAAACGAACTCCGGATCGGCAAAGGTGCCGGCCTTAACAACGCCGGTCTCCTCGTCGTATGCTATGGAGTATCCCATGGCGCCAAGCACCGCACGGATGGGAACAAGATTACCCTCCGCTTCTGGCACGGGGTCGCCGCTCTGATTTACCTGTTTTACTTCGTTCCCGTCAACTGTGATAACCGCTGCCTGCGCGGCAGAGCCGAAGGCCAGCAGGAAGCACAGCGTCAGGGAGAGAAGCGTGAATGTGAATTTTTTCATAAGTATCCTCTCCTTTTTAATTGGTACCTATATTATACTACTTTAGTAATTTCTTGTCAAATGTATTTGCAGAATTGACATATATAGAGTGTAGGTTTGTCAATGATGTGTAACACATCTATTGTAGGGTAATTATAGCACAAACCTGTTGACATTTCAACAGGTTTGTGCTATAATTATTATATTTATTGAAACTGCGGCAAATGTAGGGGGATGAATATGAAAGATCGCTTTGAAACCTTTACTGTGTTGATCACAAAGATCAGCCGGAATATTAAGAAAATAAAAAATCATGAAATGGCAGAGTACAATCTTCGCAGCTCACATATATCCTGCCTTTACTATCTCTATTCTTCAGAGGGACTCACGGCTACCGACCTCTCTGAAAGATGCGAAGAGGATAAAGCGACGATCTCACGTTCTCTTGAGTATCTGGAGAAGAACGGTTACATTACCTGCGAATCTAAATTCGCAAAAAGGTATAAAAGCCCCCTTGTTTTGACTGAAAAGGGCATGGAAATAGGCAGGAAAATAACAGATAAGATCGACCTGGCATTTGACGAGATCAGCACAGGGCTTACCGAAGAAGAAAGGGCCGCGCTCTACCGCAGTTTAAGTATTATATCGGATGGACTTGAAGCCATCGTTAAGGGCTTTGATGAAAAAGAATAGAGGTATCTTATGTTTATACTCAAAAAAATCGGATGCCGCGACCTGCCGGATCGCTCCCGCCGTGATGGATAATGTAACCTATGACGATGCGGTTATGCTGGAGGAGATATTCGGCCCGATCATGCCGATCATAACCAGCTGGTTGACGATCTGAAAACCAAGGATAAGCCGCTGGCACTCTACCTTTTCACAAATAGCAAAACGCATGTCAAAAGAGTTACATCTGAGCTGTCATACGGCAGCGTGGGCGAAAGCGGCATGGGTTCTTATCACGGTAAGGACGGATTTGACGCCTTCTCCCACTATAAGTCTATCGTTGATAAAAAGACATGGCTCGATCTGCCTATGCGCTATCAGCCATATAAAAGTAAATTATATGAAGTGCTCGTACACTTTTTCATGAGGTGATCTATATGGTACATATTATAACTGACTCCGGGGCCGATTTTGAACCCGATGAGCTGACGAATTTAGGCATAGAGTGTATTCCTATTACTGTTGTTTTCGCAGCGGATGAATATCAGGAAAACGTAAATATGTCAAAGGAGCTTTTTTATGAGCTTTTGAAAACGAGCAAGGATTTTCCTAAAACTGCCCAGCCATCGCCGCTTGAATTTGAAAAGCTTTTTTCTGAATATATAAAACAGGGCGATGAAGCTGTTGTTATTACTTTATCATCCGCGCTTAGCGGGCTTTACCAGAATGCCGCTATGGTAAAACAATCTATGGAGTATGAGGGCTGCCATATTGTGGACAGTCTTACTGCCGCCGGAGGTCAGCGGCTTTTGGTCGAAGAGGCCGTCAGGCTGCGCGATAAGGGCAAAAGTGCCGGCGAAATAGCCGCAGAGTTGGAAGATTTGAAAGGACGTATAGAGCTGTATGCCTGCCTGGACACGCTTGAATACCTTTACCGCGGCGGAAGAATATCACGCACTGCATATGCCCTCGGAACGGTATCCAATGTAAAACCGATCGTCCATGTGACAAGAGACGGACAGGTCGAGGTGGTAGCTAAAATGCTTGGAATGAGCCGGGGCATCAGTTATATAAAGTCACGGTTTTTGAGCAAGGAGATAGACCCGGATTATCCGCTGTGCCTGATGTATACCCATAACCGTGGCAATGCCGAGCTGCTGGCAAAAAGTCTTGAAAAAGACGGATATGATATTCCCGAAAACAGGCTCGTCAATGTAGGCGCGACTATAGGCACTCATGTTGGGACAAACTGTTGTGGGATAGTTTATATTACGAAAAAATAATTTAAAGGTATAGCCGGTCTAAAAAGAAAATGAGTTATTTATGAAAGAGATGATCTATTGATGAGTCCAACTACAATAGGCATACCAAGGGGTATGCTGTATTATCGGTATGAAGCCCTATGGCGCACTTTCTTTTCGGAGCTCGGTGCGAATATAGTTGTAAGCGAGCCGACTACTCACCGCATCGCCGAGGAGGGAATGTCGGTCACTATTGATGAAGCCTGTCTGTCGGTCAAGGTGTTTTTCGGCCATGTTAATAATCTTCTTGGAAGGTGCGACTACATATTTGTGCCCCGAATCAGCAGCTTTGGCAGAAACCGGGAGCTGTGCCCGCGCTTTACGGCTATGTACGATGTTGCAAAAAATATGTTCAGAAACAGCGGGCAGAAATTTCTGACCTGCAATGTGGACGTTCCGGCCGGAGACAACGAGAAAAAGGCGTTTTTGTCTCTGGGGCAGGCGCTGGGATGCTCTGCCAAAAGCACGATCAAGGCCTATAAAAAGGCAAAAAAAGAGGAGCAGCGGGCGTACAGCGACAAGCTCCAAAAGCAAAAGCGACTGCTGGAACAGGATGGGTTAAAAATACTGATAGCCGGGCATGATTATCTGGTGGAGGACGCATATATAGGCAAACCGATCACCGACTTTCTGAAAAAGAACGGAGCCGTACCTCTCAGCGCCGGTATTGCAGACCGGGATGCAGCCCTAAATCGCAGTACGGAAATGTCGCCCACCTGCAAGTGGCAGCTCAATAGGGAAATAATCGGCGGCATAGCTATGTACAGAGACAAGATCGACGGTATTATTTTTCTCAGTGCTTTTCCCTGCGGCCCTGACGCTATGGTCAACGAGCTTGTGCTCCGGCGCGTTGACTGTCTGCCTATGCTGAATCTGGTGCTGGACGGTCAGAACGGCACGGCGGGAACAGAGACACGACTCGAGAGCTTTCTCGATATAATCCGTTTTAAAAGGGGGCTACTGTGATGACAAAGACAAAAGAAGTTATATCACCGAAAAAAGTGGCGTTTCCTCGATATGCCGAATACAATGCTCCTATACGCTATCTGCTTGAAAACGGAGTGGGAGTAAAATGCGTTCTTCCACCGCGACTGACTCACAGAAGCCTTGAAATAGGCGCCAAATACAGCCCGGATTTTGTGTGCACTCCCTTTAAAATTCTGCTGGGCAACATGATCGAGGCTATTGAAGCAGGTGCCGATACACTTGTTATGGTCTACGGACTTTGCAAGCTGGGATATTACGGCGAACTTCAGGAGCAGATACTCAGGGATCTGGGCTTTGATTTTGACTTTGTCAATCTGACTGAATACAATACTGGCAAAATAAAGGACCTGTTCAAGGCGGCAAAGTACCTTAATCCCAAGGCAAAGTTCAGAAAAGTAGTAAAAGCTCTGCTCGAGGCTGTAAAGATGGCCGAATACATAGACGCTGTCACCGCCGAATACTACAAAAGCTGTGGCTTTGAAACGGAAAAAGGCTCCTATAAAAAAGCGTTTGAGACCTTTATCGCGGATATGTACGCCGCAAACACCAAGGATGAAATAGAGCTGGCCTACACTAAGGTCAAGCAGGCTTTTGCCGGCATACCAACAGACAAACCGGTTCAGCCCTTGCGAGTGGGTATTGTTGGTGAGTTCTACACCGCCATGGATCAATTCTCGAATTTTGATGTGGAGCTGAAGCTGGCTGAGATGGGCGTGGAGATACACCGCTGGATGAACGTTTCGAATATGTTTATTCACTATCCCGGCGAGAAAAATCTTAACGTGAGAGTAAAGGAATACTGCACTTATCAGATGGGGCCAACCTCCACCGCCAATATCCGCAGCGCCAAGGAGTATGCGGAGCAGCGCTTTGACGGCGTTATACACATCAAATCGGCAAACTGCACGCCGGAGATCGACGTTATGCCGGTTTTGCAGAACATAAGCGCCGACTATAAGGTGCCGGTATTGTATCTTACCTATGACGCGCAGACCAGCGACGTTGGACTTATGACAAGGCTTGAGGCCTTTTACGATATGATTTCTATGAGAAAGAAGGTAATGCACTGATGAAGCAGGCATATCTCGGGATCGACGTTGGGTCGATCTCCACAAAAGGCGTTATCATTGATGACGGTAATAATATTTTAAGCAGCGAATATATCTGGACCGAGGGCGCACCCATCGACGCTGTGAAAAGGCTCGTGGGTCTGCTTGAAAAGCAGTTCGATAAAAGGGAATACAAGATCGTAAGCACAGGCACTACGGGAAGCGCCCGCAAGCTTGTGGGCGCTATCTTGGGCGCAACGATGGTCAAGAACGAAATAACCGCCCACGCTGTGGGCACCACCGCCTTTTATCCTGACGTGCGCACCATACTTGAGATCGGCGGTCAGGATTCAAAGATAATTCTTGTGGAAAACGGAGTGGCCGTGGATTACGCCATGAATACCCTGTGCGCCGCCGGAACGGGAGCCTTCCTGTCAAGCCAGGCCAAGCGCCTCGGTATAGAGATCGAGGATATAGGCGATATTGCCCTCCGGTCAGAGCACCCGGCCTCTATCGCGGCGAGGTGCACTGTTTTCGCGGAGTCCGACCTGGTACATAAGATCCAGATGGGCTACCAAAAGGAGGATATAATAGCCGGAGTGTGCAACGCTGTTGTGGCCAATTATCTTAACAATGTCGGCAAGGGCAAGCGCATAGTTTCCCCTGTGGTATTTCAGGGCGGCGTGAGCAAAAACCGCGGAGTTGTGGCGGCCTTTGAAAAAGCACTTGGCTGTAAGGTAACGGTAGATCCCAACGGTCACCTTATGGGCGCTATCGGAGCGGCGATCCTGGCTAAGAACAGCAGCATCCGTAAGGACTTCGACTTCGCCGTGGAGGATATGGATTTCCGCATCCGGGAGGCCGCCTGCGGCAAATGCTCCAATAATTGTGAGATCATTTGCGTATACCGTGACGGCAAGCTCATCGACTCATGGGGAAACCGCTGCGAGCGCGGGAGCGTGAATATACCTTAACAAGGTGGAGAAAACAGGAAGGTCGGCATGTATCCAGTGGTCGCGTCAATGATCGATTCAAACAGATACATATAAAGCCGATAGTGGCGGGCTTTATAGGGAAGTTTGACTTTTTGAAAATGTTTCGTTTCAATTCCGTTCTTGTATCATATAACTTTATATTGACCCAAGCTTAAATTTATCTGTGATAAAGTCTATATTCGCTGCATATTCCGGAGCAAAATCCTCAGAGTTAACATAGCCGAATATGCAGCGCTTAAGCTGCTGCGACGGAAGGTCTGTTTTGCTGAGGTCAAAGCCGCAGCAAAGCAGCTTCGCCTTGCCGACGCGCATTTCAAACAGCGGCGAGCTGGGAGTACCGAAGGCAAAATTCGGAACGATTTCAACTATCGGTTTTAAGCCTGTTAGGCCCGAAATGTCGGCGGACCTTGAGTTGTCCAGAAGAGTTTTCCACTGATAGTCGGGGTATTTTTCTGTGGGAAAGTCCTTAAATATGGGGTGCTCGGCGTTGATGATCTCACCGCTGGGCTTTTTTGTAGGAAAGTGCACCGGCGACCAGAATACCGGCACAAAGCTTCCGTCAATGGGCTCTTTCAGTATATCGGCTGTCACAATGGCGCTGCCGCCGTTTTCTATGATCTCGTTAAGCTCTTCCGGTGTGGATATGATTTTTGGCGCGGGGCAGTCTGTGATTTCGGGGTATACATATATACGCCAGGAGTTTTGGTATTCGCCCACCGACAGCACCACGGTCAGCATTGACGCTTTTGCAACTTTGTCAAGCGGAATGGATACAGCTTTAGCCCTTGTGATCTCCTCGTAGAAAATCTCGCCATCCGTATAAATCGTGAGCTTAAATTCCGGCTCGGCTGCTTCAGCCGGGCCGAAGTCGTACAGCTCCAGTTCCGCTTCAAGCTTCTCTGTGTTTTTGTATATTCTCTTTGCCCTAAATAACGGCACCACAGGCCCTGAGAACTCCCTGAATTTTTCCGGCGAAATAACGCCCTTGCTTTCAAAGAAAACGTCGAGCATTCCCACCGTTGCGGTGCTCTGGCCGGTATAGTCGATCAGTGACAACAGCTCAAAGCCGCCGAAGT
>JAFLUQ010000126.1 GCA_022508735.1 Oscillospiraceae bacterium
ATTCCTGCTCGCCCGCGGTGAACACGAATTCCTGTCCGCAATCCTTGCAGACTAATGTCTTGTCTTCGTACATAAAAATCTCCTCGCTTAGTATAGAATAAAATATTTTACCCCCTCCGGGGGGACCCCCCTTACACGGGCATATAACAATGTTGGAGCGGATGACGGGAATCGAACCCGCGCGGCCTGCTTGGGAAGCAGGAACTCTGCCATTGAGCTACATCCGCAGGATTACAGCAGATTTTAGTCCGCCTCGCCGATTTTTTTGAGCTTACGGCGGATGCGCTGAATGGCGTTATCAATGGCCTTCGGATCCTTTCCGAGGCGCGCCGCAATGTCAGTGTAGCTTTCACCGCGGAGATAGTAAAGCAACACCTGACACTCAAGCTTTGAAAGAAATTTTGCAAGTCTGTCTCCGAGAAAAACTACTTTTTCACGATTTATCACAATTTCCTCGGGATTGACAGTATCCTTCCGACCGACAACGTCCATCATAGTCAAGTCGCTTTCCTCTTCATAGACAGGTCTGTCGAGAGAAACATACGAATTCAGGGGCAGATGCTTCTGCCGGGTCGCGCCCTTTATGGCCGTAAGGATATTACGCGTGATACAGAGGTCAGCAAACGACCTGAAAGCTACACTCTTTTCCGGCGAATAGGACTGAATAGCCTTGAACAGGCCTATCATGCCCTCCTGCACCAAATCGTCATGTTCAGCGCCTACAAGGAAATAATGGTTAGCCGTGATACGGACAGCGGCGGAATATTTTTTTAAAATAAAATCCATTGCCGCCTCGTCGCCGCGCTGAGCTAAAGCGACAACAGCTTCATCGCTCATTTCATTATAGGCATAAAGGTCCATACGCCGTACACCTCTATTCCTATATACTATATCACAACAGTTATTAGTTTGTCAAGAGAATTTTGTAAAAATTAAACAAAAAATATCTTGATTTAATTTGTTTTTTGTAATATAATAAAAATGAAAAAATATGCATACACAAAGAAGGTGTTTCCAATGCCGCTTGACGCGATCGCTATCCGGGCAGAGGTACAGGAGCTCGGAAAGATCGAGGGCTTTAAAATAGATAAAATTCAACAGCCTGAGCGGGACGTGATCGTGCTCTCTATCAGAGGCGCGGGCACAGGCCACAGGCTTCTCATCAGCGCGAACAGCCAAAGCCCGAGGGTAACGCTTACTGAGGACAGACCTGAAAACCCCGCTGTGCCGCCTATGTTCTGCATGCTTCTGAGAAAAAACCTCGTGGGCGGACGAATATCGGCCATAAGGCAGATAGCCTTCGAGAGGATCATTGACATAGAGATCGAGACCCATACAGAGCTGGGTGACCCCACTTCCCGGCATCTCATCTGTGAGCTGATGGGCCGTAACAGTAATATAATTTTCTTAAACGAGGAAATGAAGATAATAGACAGCATCAGGCACGTGGACCTGAGTCAAAGCGTCCGCGGCGTGATGCCGGGCCTTCGGTATATGCCTCCTCCCGACGGCGGCAGACTCGACCCGACAAAGGCTTTGTCGCCGGATTTTATGCGTCTCTTGACCGATGCTGAACCGGGCCAGAGTGCTGATAAGGCCATAGCCTCAGCGGTAGGCGGCATAAGCCCGCTGCTGGCCAGGGAGTGTGTGTTCGCGGCTTCCGGCGACGGAAACCTGAAAATCGGTGAAATGAGCCCGAATATTATGCAGAAAACAGCAGTGGCCTTGGAAAAACTTTTTGATCTGGTCAAAGAGGGCAGCTTTGCGCCCTGTATTCTGCTGAAAAGAGACGAGGACGGCCGGGAATCTGTGACAGACTTTGCGCCCTTTCCTGTGCACCAGTACGGGGATAAGCTCGTGATGAGGCCAATGGACAGCATAAATGCCGCGGCAGAGGAGTTTTATGTGCTCCGTGACAGGGAGGCTCGCATGAAAAGCCGTGCGTCGTCGCTCCTTAAGGTGGTGAGCAACAGCCTCAATCGTGCCACTAAAAAGCTGGGGCTGCTTCAGAGTGACCTCGCCTCGTCAAAGGACAGAGAGAAATACCGTATTTTCGGCGACCTTCTGAGCGCCAATCTCCACCTTGTTCAGCGTGGCGCCCGGGAGATCACCGTTATGAACTTTTACGACGAAAATCAGGCCGACATTAAAATACCGCTGGACGAGACAAAGTCCCCGGCCCAGAACGTTAAGAACTACTATAACAAGTACAAAAAGGCAAAAAACACCGAGCTTTATGCCGGTGAGCAAATAGAAATAACAAGAGATGAGATCGCTTATCTTGAGTCGGTGCAGCTCTCGCTCGAAAATGCGGCCACTCCGGCCGAAATCAGCGATATACGCGCTGAGCTCGAGGACGGCGGCTATATAAAGGGCGAAAAGACGAACAAAAAGAAACGTACGTCTGCTCCGGCGGAGCCTATGGAATTTACTTTTAAGGGCTATACTATTCTGGTTGGACGAAACAATGTGCAGAATGATTATCTGACCCTTAAGCTCGGCCGCAGCCGCGATCTTTGGCTGCATACAAAAAACATCGCCGGGAGCCATACTCTAATAAAATATCTGGACGGCGACTTTCCGCCCGATGTGATCGAGGCGGCGGCCGGTCTGGCGGCTCATTTCTCCAAAGCTAAAAACTCTCCCAAGGCCGAGGTGGATTACTGCCCGGTAAGCCACGTGAAAAAGCCACGCGGCGCCAAGGCCGGCATGGTTATCTACGAGGGATATAATACGGCGCTTGTGAAGCCGTTATCACCCGAAAAACTTCACACTAAGGAATGATTCTTTTGCAAGACAGATATAACATTTTAAGCAAGATAAAGACTCCCGACGACCTTAAAGGACTGAGCAGCCGTCAGCTGAAGACTCTGGCGGCGGAGGTGCGCGAGGAGCTTGTAAATATAGTGTCTGAAAACGGAGGGCACCTTTCGAGCAATTTGGGCGTGGTAGAGCTTACCATGGCCCTCTGCCGTGTGTTGGACCTGCCCGATGATAAGCTTATTTGGGATGTGGGGCATCAATCATATGTGTACAAGCTTTTCACCGGCAGGCGCGGGGATATGCATGCTCTGCGCTCTATGAACGGAGCCGGCGGCTTTTCTTCGCCTGATGAGAGCGAGTACGACTTCTGTATTTCCGGCCATAGCTCTACATCTCTTTCTGTGGGGTTGGGGGCAGTCATGGCCAACGAGCTGACCGGCGGAAAAAGCCGCGTCTGCTGCGTTATAGGCGACGGTGCGCTGACCGGAGGCCTCGCCATGGAGGCGCTGGATAATATAGGCCACCTTAAGCGCCCTATGCTTATAGTTTTAAACGACAACGAGATGTCCATAACTAAAAATGTGGGCAGCATCTCGACTCTGCTCTCGAGAGCACGCAGCGGCAAGAAATATATGAAGGCCAAGAATACGGTTGAAACCGCGCTTAACAAGATCCCATATATTGGCGAAAAACTCAGCGGCGCGGCACGTTTTGTGAAGGAGCATATAAAGTATGCTGTGACAGCGGGCACGCTGTTCGAGTCTATGGGAATTACATATCTCGGCCCGGTGGACGGTCATAAATTGGCCGAAACTGAGGATCTGCTCCGGCGTGCACTCAGCATGGACGAGCCGGTCGTGGTTCACGTACTGACGAAAAAGGGCAAGGGATATGGTCCCGCCGAAGCTGCGCCGCAAAAATACCACGGCGTCGGCCCCTTTGATAAGGCTCATGGACTGCCCGCCTCAAAGGCAAGCTATTCGTCGGTATTCGGTGATGAGCTTTGCCGCATTGCTAAGAAAAATCCTAAGCTCGCTGCTATTACGCCGTCCATGACGCTTGGCAGCGGCCTCAGCGGCTTTGCGAAAAAATATAAGGATCGCTTTTTTGACGTAGGCATAGCTGAGGGCCATGCCGTGACCTTTACGGCCGGACTGGCCGCAGGCGGTGTGGTTCCTGTAGTCAGCGTGTATTCCTCATTTTTGCAGCGGGCATATGATAATATTATACACGATCTTGCAATCGCCGGTCTTCATGCCGTTATAGCTGTGGATCGGGCCGGACTTATACCGGGCGACGGAGCCACTCATCAGGGTATATTTGACGTGGCCTTCCTGTCTGCTGTGCCGAACGTTGCTATTCTGGCTCCGTCGAGCTACGATGAGCTGAGAAAAATGCTGCGCTTTGCCATAGAAGACTATAACGGCACCATAGCCGTGCGTTTCCCCCGCGGAGGCGAAAGCCGCGCTATAGACAACGGGGACTATGTGTTCGGTAAGGCCGCTACCCTCCGCAGCGGCACGGATATAACTATCGCGGCCTATGGCTCTATGGTGGCACGGGCGCTTAATTGTGCCGAGCTGCTTGCCGAAAAGGGAATAAGCGCCGAGGTCATAGATATGCGAACCATAAAGCCCTTTGACACCGCGGCCATCATTACCAGCGGCAATAAGACCGGCCGTCTGGTCTTTATGGAGGAGGTTGTGTGCTGCGGAAGCATTGGCGAACAGCTTCTGGCCCATCTCGTAAGCCGTGAAGGTAACTTTAAGTTTAAACATATCGCTCTGCCAGACCGTTTTGTGCCCCACGCGACTATGGCCGAATTAGAGGACTACTACGGATTTACCACCGAAAAGCTTGTAGAAAAGCTGGAGGAGTTACTGTGAAAAGAAGATTGGATGTATACTTAGTCGAAGAAGGCCTTGTGAGCGGCCGCGACTTAGCCAAAAGCATAATTATGGAGGGCAAGGTCTTTGTCAATAACCAGAAGGCCGACAAGGCCGGGCAGCAGATAGGCGACAAAGACACCGTGGAGCTTCGCGGCGCGGAGCAAAAATACGTCAGCCGCGGAGGCCTCAAGCTGGAGAAGGCAATGAAGAGCTTCCCGGTGACCCTTGAGGGCAAGGTGGCTATGGATATCGGAGCCTCCACCGGAGGCTTTACAGACTGTATGCTGCAAAACGGGGCTGCAAAGGTCTACGCCGTGGATGTGGGCTACGGGCAGCTGGCGTGGAAGCTGCGGCAGGACAGACGCGTTGTCAATATGGAGCGCACAAATATACGTAACGTAACCCCAGAAGACGTGGAGCCGCTCGACTTTGCCTCGGTGGATGTGGCCTTTATATCGTTGGAACTGGTGCTTCCGGTGGCAAAGCAGCTGCTGAAAACAGGCGGAGAGCTCGTAGCCCTTATCAAGCCTCAGTTTGAGGCCGGGAGGGAAAAGGTCGGCAAAAAAGGAGTGGTACGCGACCCGGCAGTGCATACGGAAGTGATCGAGCGCGTGGTTGGTCTTGCGAAGGATAACGGCTTCAGCGTGCTGGGATTGGACTTTTCACCAATACGCGGGCCCGAAGGAAATATAGAATATCTCATGTACGCAGTCAGTGAAAACAGCCCGTCTGAACCGGATTTCGACATTGCCGCGCTGGTTGAACGAAGTCACGCAGAAGCCCGGTAAAAGTTCACAAACATTTAACATATCTCTATTGACGCTAAATATTTCATGTGCTAAAATATTAGCGTGCTAAACATATAAGGCAATACCGCACAAAGACCGCTAATGAACTTTGCACGGTATTGCCTCAGAGTTCTTTTTGTTATATAAGGAGTGATTCCATGCCTCCAGAAAACAACTATCCCGCCCTGCGCGGCTTTGACCGGCCGGACGAGAAAATTACAGAATTTATACAAAATATGGGGGTGGCTTTGGACACGGTTATCGCCGCTGTCAGGAGCGACCTTAAAGCCGACGGCAGCTATGGCGACGTCTGGCTTTTTGCCTGTACCGACCGTTTTTTGGTGGCCGATCAAAGTGACGGCTATTTCGCCTCCTACAAGTTCAGCGAGTGGGAGATACGGCTTGAAAACTACCTGACCACCGGTGTGCTGCTGGCAGTTGGAAACGGCCGTGAGGTAGTAGCCGCGTCCTTCACCGGCTCCTGCGGCGGAGCGGCGGGCAATATATGCCGTATAGCCGAAAGACTGCGCTCCGGCAAGGAGCTGACCGACGATGATTTCAACCGCGGTGCTGAGGACCGTGTTTGCCCAAAGTGCGGAACGCCCTATCAGAAGGGGCGCAAGACCTGCCCCAAGTGCCAGAGCAAGCGCAAGCTCTTTATGCGTGTTCTTGGCTATATGCCCCGCTACTGGAAGGAATTGTCGTTAGTTATGGGGCTTATCCTTTTAAGCAGTGCAATTGGCCTGTTAAGGCCATATCTCAACGGTAACACCCTCTACGACCAGGTGCTGACCGAAGGCGGAAAGTATTATGGCAGAATCGTTCCCTTCGTGTTAATGATGATACTTCTCGAGATCACCACACTGGCCGTCAATATAATTCAGGGACGTGTGGGTGCGAAGGTCTCGGGAAAGATAGTATACGATATCAAGAGCGAGGTCTTTGACGCAATGCAGCGCCTCAGCATGAGCTTTTTCAACTCCAAGCACAC
>JAFLUQ010000127.1 GCA_022508735.1 Oscillospiraceae bacterium
GGACCCTGTCTCCAAGCTCGCCGGCCATATCTTCTATGGCGTCGGCGGTGGTCTTTGCAAGGGCTCTCAGATGCTCAAGCTTTGTCAGTTTTGCCATTTTGATCTCACCCCTTTATTAATCAGGAGCGAGGAATGAAGATGAGAAAATCTCAACTCCTAACTCCTCACTCCTAACTCCTGACTTATTTGCCGAACACCTCGGTCAGCATAGCGCTGACTTCATCGTCAGATGCTATCTCCCCATGTATAACGTCACTGGGAAGCTCGTAAACCTTGGTTTTAGCCCCGTTGATGAGGATATAGCCGTTATCGGAAGCGTCGACCTTGGTAGCGCCCTCGGCAACGGTGGAAAGCTTTGTCTGAATTCCCTCTATGGCGCTCTTATTCGCGCCGATATCAGAAACGGCGGCTGCAAGCTCCGAGGCGAGAGCATACTTGTCGGCGCCGCCTGTCTTGAGTGCCGCGGTGATCGCGTCGGCTATCTGCTTGGCTACAGCCTCGTCGCCCACAAGATCCTCAAGGGCGCTTATAGCAGACATCATTTCGGTAGCTTCGCCCTTGTGCTTCGCGCAATAGTCGATCACGTCCTTAAGGGTGTCGATCACATCAGGCTCGCCCACATTTTTGGCAAAGTCGTCTATTGCCTTGGAAACGTCGGCGGCAGTCTGATAGCCCTTGTCGTTGCTGAGCTCAGAAACAGCCGTGGGCACCTTGATCTTGTCCACCTTGCCGGATACGGCGCTCACCTCGGTCTTGGTGGCAAAGTCTTCGTCGACCCTCTCCGCCAGTAACCTCAGCGCGCCGAGGTTAGTGAGTTTTTCGTTTGTTGTTGCCATTTTTAATTCCTCCTGTTTAAAATAAATTTGTTATACTTGAATAATCATTCAAATACTTCCTTCAGCATAGCCCCCACCTCGTAAGCGGCGGCTATTTCACTCAGCCCCAGCTGCTCCGACGTGACCTCGTGGGGGTTATCTTTATCATCAATATGGGCTATGAGTTCCTGAGCCAGCTCGCCGCTCATTTGCCCGCCGGACCCTGACGGAGCATATATTTTGACCCACTCCCCACTTGAATTCAGCCCGTAAATACAGGCTCCGCTGCCGTCGCCTATAACAAAGGCCACAGAATCGCAGGCGACAGGGCCAAACTCGCCCTTGCCTTCGGTGTTGGTGGGGAGGCCCGCGATATCCTCCTCAGTGTCAAGAGCGAAAATATTCCGGTATCTTCCCGCTTTGTCGCTTATAGTGCGGCTCTTTTTAAGTCTTCTTATCGCCATGAGTCATTACCCCCCTGTTTTATTAAGAAGATTTTGTGCATACATCAAATCCCACGCCCCTGTGGTAACAATATTTAGACCATCAACACTGGGATGATCAGGTACAAAAACATGGAGCAGCACCTCGCTGCTATTGGATTTATAATTATTTAAATCAGAATTGGACGCTAAAGCATGTGCATGGAATTTGCATGTTTTGTGATCCCAATACAGCCCCACGGGATCACTACGGCTTATAGTCGGTGAAGGGTAAATGCGAAAGCTATTTGTGCTGCCTTCATTAGTGCCGCTTGCACTCCGAAGGACCATTGCCGATCCACTCAAATTTACGCCGGGATTATCACTAAATATATCTACCTTTACCAACTCAACATTTCCATCAGCAAAATTTTTAGTATCAAAATAGTATAAGTATGCTGTGTCAGAGGATGACGCAAATGTGACGTCGCTGGCTCTGAATATCACCTTAGTATCCTTAGGCCCTTCACCGCCAACGACCCACGGAGCAGGCAACATACTTGCCATAAGTGCGGACATCTGGATGTTCGTGATTTTATTATTCGCTTCCTCGGCATCAGCAGCGGCCTCGCCGGCCGTATTTTGTGCGTCCAAAGCCTTGCCGCTCAGTTCTTTCAACGCCTCGCCCACGGCTTTTGCGTCGGCTGCCTCACCTTCCTTTGTGAGAGTGGCATCAACAGCGACGCTGCCTCCTCCGCTGCCGCTTTCCAGTGCTTTAAGGCGATCGCCCACGGCCTTAGCGTCAGCCGCCTCGCCCTCTTTTGTCAGAGTGGCGTCAATGGCGGTGCCGGTCATGTTGTTCTCGATGATTGTGACGCGATTATCAATATTGGTTACGCTTCCCTCCACAGTGCCAACCCTGTCGGAGATGTCGCCCAGATCGTCGCGGAGCAAGCCGTCGGCCGCTTCACGGGCCTTCTGTTCCGCCTCAATTGCCTTTCTCAGCTCGTCGTCGGCCTCTTTACGGGTCTTCTGCTCTGCCTCAATTGCTTTTCTCAGAGCGTCGTCACCCGCTTTGCGGTTTTCCACCTCCGCCTCAAGGTCTTTCCCGACCTTGAGTATGTACGCCTTACCTATATCGGGGATATTTCCCTTTATAGCCACTGTGCTCCCCCCTTAATTCAAAATAATACGCACAAGGCACCGGCTCACGCCGCCGCTTCCCACAAACTTCACTCCGGAGGCGCACTTGTTTATGTCCTCATAGTCGTGTATCTCCTGCCACAGGGCGTCGTCCGCCGCCGGATTGGGCGAGGCCGTGGCGTAAAGCGCAGCGTCGCCGTCTATCTGCCAGCCGATGTCGTTCACGCCGCGCTTGTTGGCCGTCACGGGCGGAAACCTCAGAATGACGGTGTCGCCGGCCTTAACGTCACCCTTCCAGTGATAGTTGAAGCCGGTGTTGTCGGTATGTATGAATTTTTCGCGCAAAACTGCCATTGTTTTATTCTCCTTTTTGTTCTTCCTCCGCGGCTATGGCGCGGGTAATTACTTCCCTCTCGCCTTCCTCGTTCTCCCGCTCATAGCTGTAGTATAGCCCCGGCTCCCGTGGGTCGTCGGGAGTGGCCTGCGCCTTTATCTCTATCCACCGGCACAGCCCCGTGTCGCCCACGGCCCCCAAGGTAAGCCCAGCGGCGGTCTTGTGGACTATGGCCTGACCAAATCTCAGCGGATAGCCTATGGACTCGGTCACCTCGTCGCCCGACCCCTGCCCCAGAATGATAACAGGGTTTCTGTTGTCGCTCTTGTCGTCATAGCCTATCTGAAGCTTGGGAATGTAGCTCGGCGCGCCGTCCACCTCGGGGTACATCTTTATGAAGCTGTCGGTCACGGTCACGCGTCCGTTGGTGTCGGTCTGAAGCTCCAGCGTGCCGCTCAGCTGAAAGCCCGCCGGAGTCTGAGTGAAGAGGCTCGAAAAGCCGCCCGGGCTGCTCTTCCACTCGTTGCCGTTCCAGTACCAGAGCTCGGTCTCGTCTGTGTCCTCGTCGATGTACTTATATATGAGCGAATGGCTGAGGGTGAAATACTCGCCGTCCTCGTTAAGAGCCGCACCGTTTTCAGGGCGGGTATATATCCGCTCCGCAGAGGAGCTGTCAACCACGGCCTTTATTATGAAGCGGTTCACCGTGGCCCGAAGAAACGGAGCCACGATGTTCGCCCAGTCGATTTTCTCGCCCGAGGCCCCGTAGTTATTCAGCTCGGGGTAGCGGCGAATGAGGGTATCGTAGCGGTCCTGAAGCACCTGCACCCGCTCACGGAGCTGCTTAAAGCTCATGTTTTTTATGGGTATTCTGTCTAATCCGTCGTACATAGTTACACTCCTGATTCGAGTAAACACTGATTAAATCTAATATGCGGCGTATTAAGCAAAGCGTGATTTGATCAGCGTTTACTCCAGTGTAGTAAACAGTTCTCCGCCGCCCTTCACGCTGATCTCCGCCTGATAGATGCGGCAGAAGCCCTCGCCGCTGAGCCTGAGCTTTGCGCCGAAGTGGGCAGTTTGCCTTGGCACAACACGTATGGCCGTGCGTATCTCCCTTGTTTCAAGGTGATATTGATACGCCCCGCGAGGGGACGTATCTTCTGCGCTGTTACTCCGTTCAAAGATGACCTCCTCCCGCTCGTCTAAGCTCCCCTCGTCCAATATCAGAGAGGCCTTGATCGAGCTGCCCGGGGCGAGGTCAACTAAGAGCTGCACCTTGCGGATATGCTTTATATCTACGGTTCTCCCGAGGGTCAGGTCGGTCTCTGCCTTCCAGCTTTGGCCGAAATAGTCGCCGGTGTCGAGGCGGTAAATATGCCCCTGCCCCTCCTCGTCCTCCGTCAGCATATACAGCCCCACGTCGTTTTTGGCGAAGTTAAGCACGCGCTCATTTACCGTCTCCTCCGCCCACTGCATCACAAGCGTGTCGTACACAAACAGGTGCTTCTTGCCCCCGTTCTCGGCGTAGAGATAGTATTTCCGCCCGTCACTGCCGGCCACGGCATTGTCAAAGCGATTTATTCCCAGCTTGTAGCTCATGACACGGGGGTTGCCGCCGGTGTATACCTTCACCGCGTCCTCCGACACGAAGAACAGCGTGCCGTCCACCTCCACTATGGTGCGGTTGTCCACCGCACCCTCGGCAAACACGTCGTTTATCCTGAAGGGGTTCGAGCTGCCGATGACCTCGTGCATATAGTCCTTTTTAAAGGCTACAACGCTGTTAAGGTAGGTGGTTATTCCCGTAAAAGCCCCTGTGGCCCTGATGTTGGACTGAGCCGCCGATATCCACGCGTGAGCCTCGCTGAAATCGTCGTCGGTGTCTACATCCCAATTGGCGTAGCTGTTGTAGCCTGAAACGCAGATTCGGTCGGGCTCTTTGTCCTTAGATGGGGCCGCCACGCCGTAAAGCCGCGACAGGTGCACCGTGGCATAGCGTATGTTCGGCATGATAACGTCGGTTATCATTGCCGGAGAAAGCCCGGAGCCGTCAAAATCCATGCTTATCTTTTCGGGGAACAGCAGCAGCTTTTTTGTGTAGCTGCCGTCAATAGCTCCCCCCTCGTAGAGGTTCATGGCCACAACTGAGCGCACAGTCTCAAAGTCCTCGGCGTAGTCGTTTTTAAAGGTGGTCTTTTTGACCTTTATCTCGTCGGGCAGCAGCTCGGGCGATCCCGCGCCCTCACCCTTCAGCTTCACCGCCCATACTCTGCCCTCGTCGCCGTAAAGCAGCAGCAAAAAGTCGCCAAAGCCCCACAGGCCTATGGGCGAGGGTACGGCGTGCCTCCCAAGGGCGCTTATCTCGCGCCTTTTGGGGCTGGGCGTGAGATAGGGCGCCTCAGTGGTAGAGATGTTCTCTTCAAGGCTCAGCTCGCCCGTGTCGAGCCGCTGCGCCCTGTTGAGGCCGCTCCAATTCACCCGTGTTTGCACGGCGTCCTTCTGCCCGGAGGGCAGCGGCATCTGTAGATATGAAAGCTTGTTTTCTTTTTTTGAAGACGCCATAACTCCTAACTCCTGACTGTGAAATATACCTCGCGGGGATTTTCTTTGATCGATCAAACTCCTAACTTCTCCGCCCTCGCAGCTATGTACTGCTTGAACTGCTCGATAAGGGCGTTGTAGTCGGCCAGCCACTTGGCGGCGGCGTAGTCCTCGTTCACAAGCTTGTATGCCTCTCCGCGCACCTTTGCGCCGATTATGGGCAGCCACTCTATCGGCAGCTTTATTGTGTCGTTTTCTCCGCCCGGCCTCGTCTTAAGCTTAGGCCGAACGTAAAAATATATGTTGATCTCAGCCTTGTTTTCAGACTTTATGTATAGCGTTTCCCCTATCCTTGAATAGCTGTCGGGAAAGGTTCTGATGCCCGCCGGCGTGGCCCGCACCAACTGAACGTCCCCGGCATATACGGCGTAGATATCCTCATACCTCACCTTGTCTCCGGTGGTTTCTATATATTCAAAGCTCAAAAATCCCGGAGCCGACTCTCCGACCGGGGTAAAAATTAACGTTTCCCTTATTATCTCAGAATAGAGCAGCTGCTCGCACTCGTCGATAAAGCGGTAATAGGTGGCGTCATAGATGTCGGGCGCGGCGTCGACCTCCATCTTTATTTCGTCGATAAACGCCTTAGCAGTTACACCGCTGTCGAACACAGACCCCACCGTCCTTTCCTTTAATGGTTCTCCCTTTTGCGTCGCGGTTCCAATATGTTAGCCACGCCTCCCGCGATTTGCGTAAGAATTCCTGCCCGAAGGCCTCCCCGGCCCCGGACAGATAAAGAATATTGTCAGAAAGAGAGGCGTGATAAAGCGGAAGCAAACACAGCTCGTCACTGAGGCTTTTTACCCACTGACCTTTGGGGTATTCGCCGCCCTCCCCTGCTTCCCAGAGGAGCTTCGGCGTCTCGCCGTAGGAGGCCCCGAGGCTTATTATGGTGTCGTTCAGTCGGTCAAAGAACTGCCGTTCACCAATGTTCGCCACAAGACAAACCCTTTCGTATACCTGTTTTGCATTCATATATCACGCCTACCTTTCTTAACTCGCTTTGTAGTGTGGATGCACAGGGGCCGTCAAAAAAAATTGTGCAGAGAGGATACGCCCCCATTGCGGGGCGTATCAATATCACCTTGAAACAACGGACGAAAATCAGTTTG
>JAFLUQ010000128.1 GCA_022508735.1 Oscillospiraceae bacterium
CGCGCGACTAGCCCTTAGGAGGGGCTTATTATATCCACTTAACTATGGGAGCATAGTTGTTTATTTTAAGTAATAAAATAAAAGCTTCCGCCTTTGGCGGGAGGTATATGAGCGGGTCGTAGGCCGCCCGGCAAAGCCTACCCTTGCCGGGCGGAAACCCATGAAAGCGCGGGAATTAACCCTATGCAAAAACTTACGCTTCCTTCTTGGCTACAACCTGCACGCCCTTATAATATCCGCAATGCTTGCAGACAACGTGAGACTTTATAAGCTCACCGCAGTTGGAGCACTTAACCATTCCGGGAACGGAAAGTCTCCAGTTGGCGCGTCTCTGGCGCTTTCTTGCCTTGGACGTTCTTCTCTTGGGAACTGCCATTTTTAACACCTCGCTGTAAAAAATTAAAGGGAATTTTTATTTGCCTCTTCCCTTATGATAGCAAGACGCGGATCGAGAAAACCGGTCTCGCAATTACAAACTGTTTCGTTGAGATTGCAGCCGCAAACGCTGCAAAGGCCCTTGCAGTCCTCCCGGCAGAGCACCTTCATCGGAAGATTGCTCCAAACGAGGGAGTTTATCAGGCCGGATATGTCGAGCGTGCTGCCGTTAAGCTCAAAGCACTCCTCATCACAGCCCTCAAGGTCGTCTTTGAGTCTTTCCTCAAAGTCAGCCGTGAGCTGCCCCATGGCAGGGGCACCGCAGCAGTCGCAAAAGGAGTTATATTCCCCACGGACGGTGCCGCTGAGCTCCAGCGTGCCGCCTATGTTGCGCAGCATTCCATCCACCCGTATGGGGGAATCAAAGCTGAAGCCGTTGCCGAGGTAGGAGAGAGTGCCGACGTCTATCGCACCGCTAAAGGGCAGATCAGCGCCCTCATTTTTAAGGACGGACGAAATATTTATCTTCATGTCTATCCCTCCCCGGTAACATACTGTAATATTATAATATAGAAAAATTGGTTTGTCAAGTGGATTTTTGAAAAATCGGAAGAAAAAACTTGCAATCCATATAAATGTATGTTAAAATAAAATAGCATTATTATAAAATGACCGGAGGCATTTTTATGGATTTTAAAGAACAAAATTTCGTGCCGCTTTTGCTCGGTAACGATATTAACGTATACAGCGTGGCCCGGGCCTTTCATGAGGCCTATGGACTGAAGTCCTATTCTATAGGCAAAAAAGGCGGAGCCCCCTGCGCAGAAAGCCGCATGATCATCCAGAGCGTAGAGCCTGAGATGGACAAGGCCGAGGTCTTTGTTCGCCGAGTGAACGAGTTTGCCGAGAAGCAAAGCGGCAAGGTGCTGCTCGTCGGCTGCGGTGACAACTATGTTCGCATGATAGCCGACAACAAGGCCGCTCTCAGAGAAAACGTGATCGCACCATATGCCGATGGGAAATTTCTCGCCGCGCTCATGGATAAGGAGCGGTTCTATGAGCTCTGCGAAAGGCACGGCATAGATTACCCGAAAACCTACGTCTGCACACTTGGCACTATGGAGGTAAGCCCGGAGTTTGAGGCTCCATATATCCTTAAGCCCTGCAACGGGCCGGAATACTTCGCCCACCCCTTTGAGGGCCAGAAAAAGGTGTTTAAGCTGGACAGCCTTGATGAGCTGCGTGAGACCGTGGCCGCGGTATATAACAGCGGCTATAAGGACAACCTTATCGTGCAGGAGTTTATCCCCGGCGACGACACCTATATGCGAGTGCTGACAAACTACTCCGACAAGAACGGCGTGGTAAAGCTCATGTGTCTCGGCCATGTGCTTTTAGAGGAGCATACTCCCTACGGCATCGGCAACCACGCTGTCATCATAAACGAGTATGACCGTGAGCTGATGGACAGGTTCCGCGCTCTCTTAGAGGATATAGGCTACACAGGCTTTTCTAACTTTGACATAAAGTATGACCGCCGCGACGGCAAGTTCAAGGTGTTTGAGATAAACGTCCGTCAGGGCCGCAGCAATTTCTATGTGACCGGTGCGGGATATAATATAGCCGAATACGTGGTGAAGGACCATGTTCTTAATGAGGAACTGGGCGAGACCGTATATGCTGACCGTGAAAACCTCTGGCTGGTAATTCCCGAAAAGGTGGCCTTCGACTATATAAAGCCCATGGAATACAAGACCCGCATGAAGTCGCTCATACGTCAGGGGAGAATCGTAAATCCTCTGTTCTATAAGGGCGACGATAAGCCCGGCAGGCTGCTCCGGCTTATGAAGCAGCACGTGTCCCACTTCGGGAAATATAAAAAGTATTTAGGGAAGTGATCCGTATGCTGACGCTCGGCATAATCGGCGGCATGGGGCCCGAGGCCACACAGCTGATGTATAAAAGCATAATTGAGGCCACCGACGCAAAATGCGATCAGGAGCATATTGACATGGTCATTCTTAACCATGCGTCTATACCCGACCGCACTGCGGCTATAAAGAACGGCAACACTGCTGAGATCGTGCGTCTGCTGCAAAAGGACGCGAAGCTGCTTGAGAGTTGCGGCGCCGGAGTGCTAGCCGTGCCCTGCAACACCAGCCACGCTTTTATAGAGGATATACGCGGGAGCGTCGGTGTTACGGTTCTTGATATGATCGAGGAGACCGCCGCATACATAAAGCACCGCCGCCCGGGCATGAAAAAGGTGGGGATACTGGCGACCGACGGCACCATAGGGCAGGCGCTGTATCGCCGCGCGCTTGAAAAACAAGGCCTTGAGCCCTACGAGCCGGATGAAGCGGCTCAGAAAACCGTCATGAAGATAATCTATGAACAGATAAAAGCCGGCAAGAGAGGCAGCATTGAGGACTTCTCGCTTGTGGATACACACCTCAAAAAGAATGGCTGCGACGGGGCTGTTTTGGCCTGCACGGAGCTAAGCGTGTTTCGGGCGAACCACGAATTGAACAGCTTCTATGTTGACGCCATGCAGGTGTTAGTTGAAAGGTGCATTGAGACTTGCGGTGGCAGATTGAAGGAGAAAAAACATGAAAATATCTGATTATATAGCATTATTTGAAAATAACGGCCTGTCGGTGGAGCCTCACTGCGACACGGACAAGGCTGTGGACTATATCTCCTGCAATTCTAACGACGTGCGGGAGAACACGCTGTTCCTCTGCAAGGGCGCTCACTTCAAGAGCGAATATCTGAAGGCGGCCCAGCGCGGCGGTGCGGTGTGCTACATCGCGTCGCAAAAGCAGGAGGCCGAGGGGGACTATATCGTTGTCAGCGACGTGCGGCGGGCTATGGCATTAATGGCAAACTTCTACTATAACAACGCATGGCAGAGGCTTGGCCTTGTGGGCATAACCGGCACAAAGGGCAAGAGCACCACCGCATACTTTGTGAAATATATACTCGACGAGGCCATGCGCGCCGAGGGCGGCGAGGAGAGCGCGGTCATTTCTTCTATCGACACCTACGACGGAGTTGAGCGATTCGAGAGCCATCTGACCACGCCCGAACCCTTTGATCTTCACCGCCACTTCAATAACGCTGTGAACAGCGGCATTGACTACCTGACTATGGAGGTTTCCAGCCAGGCCCTCAAATACGACCGTGTGCTGGGCGTGGGCTTTAAGGTTGGCTGCTTTCTCAATATCGGCACAGATCACATCAGCCCCGTGGAGCACGCGGACTTTGAGGACTACTTCGGCTCAAAGCTCCGGCTTTTTGAGAGCTGCGAGACCGCCGTTGTGAACTTAGACAGCGACCACTCCGACGAAATTGCAGAGCGGGCAAAGGCTGCCAAGAGGGTCATAACCTTCTCGCAGAAGCGTGCCGACGCTGATATATATGCCTACGGAGTACACAAGCGTGAGGACGACACGGTATTCATGGTGAAAACCGCCGACTTCGATATGGAGTTCACCCTCACCATTCCCGGTCTGTTTAACGTTGAAAACGCACTGGCGGCCATCGGCATAACAATGGCGCTGGGCATAGATAAAAAATATATGCTGACCGGCCTTATGAAGGCCCGCAGCAAGGGCAGAATGGAGGTCTATCAGAACGCCGACAAGAGCGTGACCGCCATTGTTGACTACGCCCACAACGAGTTGAGCTTCCGCAATCTCTTTGATTCTGTGCGCCGTGAATACGAGGGCAGGCGCGTGGTCATCGTGTTCGGCTGCCCGGGCTACAAGGCCTACGACCGCCGCCGTGATCTCGGCACAATTGCCGGCGAGTATTCTCAGATGGTATACATCACCGAGGAGGACCCGGGCGAGGAGCCAGTGGGCGATATTTCCCGGGAAATAGCAAAGTACGTGGAGGCCAAGGGCTGCCCCTATGAGATAATTGACGACCGCGGCGAGGCCATCCGCCGCGCCGTCATGGACTGCGATGAGCCTACGGTAGTGCTCATTACCGGAAAGGGCGACGAGACCCGCCAGAAGCGGGGAACGGAATATATCGACTGCCCAAGCGACGTGGAGTACGTGCGCCGCTTCCTTGACGAGTACGATGTGGAAAAAGGCATTGACCGCACAGATAAAATAAACGGCTTTCAGGACATACTCCCGGCTCTGCACAAGCTCTATGGCAGAGATGTCGTAGTTAAGCTGGGCGGCAGTGTTTTAGAGGACGAAGCCCTGATAAAGCCACTTTTGGAGGATATAGCCCTGCTTGCCATGGTGGGCGCCAGAGTGACGGTGGTCCACGGCGGCGGCAAGGACATCAACGCGGCATTCAAGGCTCTCGGCATAGAGCCGAGGTTCGAGAACGGCTACCGCATTACCGGAGAGCGCGAGATGCGCGTGGTTGAAATGGTGCTGAGCGGCAGCGTGAATAAGCGGCTCGTGGGCGAGATAGGCCGGCGCGACGTGCGCGCAGTTGGCGTCAGCGGCAAGGACGGCCGCATTCTGCTCGCAGAGAAAAAGTTGGTGGACGGCCGTGACATAGGCCTCGTGGGGCAGATCGTTTCCGTTGATCCGACGCTTCTTAACAGCCTGCTTGACAGCGGCTGCGTGGCTGTGCTTTCCCCTGTGGGAGCGGGGGAGAACGGCGAAACCTATAATATAAACGCCGACGATGCGGCCACAGAGGTGGCTCGCGCACTGAAGGCGGATAAATTGGTTTTCATCACAGATGTGAACGGCATCATGCTTGACCAAAGCAACGAAAAGACAGTTATTGACTCCATCAGCGCCGACCGCGCGCAGATGTTAATTGACAACGGCTTTGTGGGCGGCGGCATGATACCTAAGCTCAGCAATATAATCTCCGCGCTCCGCGACGGAGTAAGCGAGGTTGAGATACTGAGCGGCAAGGTGAAGAATAACCTTATTTCAAGCCTTATCTCCGCGAAGAAGGTAGGCACAACGATCAAGAGATAGGGCGCATAAAAAGATGGGACGGATACAAATGTTGAAACAAATTATAACTAAAATATTATATGTATATGCCGTTTTAGCATTGATTTTATCCGGGCTTGTCGTTCGCGGTGATATAGTAACCTATAATCTTCACACGTATTCTGAGTCGGCTACATTCTTTACATTATGTATATTTTTACTGGTTCTCACCTCAGAAATATCAGCACTTACCGCATTTGTGTGTAAAGGAAGGGACCATCGAAATATTGGTGATTATATAATGATTCCTGTAATATTTTTGGCGGCAAATATCTGTGTTTCCTTGCGTCTTATATTGCCACTTTTAAGAGTAATATGAGAAAGGGATGACGGCGGAATGAAGAAAAGCCTGCTACCGTATATTCTTGTTGTGCTGCAGATAGCACTTGTATTTGCGGCATGGGATATTGAAAGCACAAAGACAGTTGACTGGGATAATTATATTTGTTATTTCAATTTCTTTCGCGTAATGGTTTGCCTGACCCTCTTGATTTTGGCGCAAGTGCTTGGGTGGATCGGAATATGTGTTAATAAGAGATCTAATAGGATAATAAATTATATTACTTTTGTTTTTTCAAATTGCGCATTTCTGTTATGGTCTTTTTCTATCATTGATTTCGGACCGTATTATAGGCCGTTTTGAGCGAGATGGGAATGGGGTCGCAAGCCATATCTCTGCTGAGAAGGTCGGCATGACGATCAAGAGATAACAGAGCGGTGCTCCACTGGGGCACCGTTTTAATGTGGAAATGAAACAGTAAATTATAGTTTATCTATCTCGATGAGGCAACCCGGCCCCCGGTCAGTCTTCGGATTGAGATTTAGTTGCGCTATTTGTGACGCACACCTTACGGCACTATAGACGTGCCTGCAGGTGTACGTCACCAAACAGCGCTTGTCCCCAAACAGCTTGAAATGCAGCCATCGAGCGGAAAGCAAGGGGGTCCGGGGGAATAAGAAAATGTCGCG
>JAFLUQ010000129.1 GCA_022508735.1 Oscillospiraceae bacterium
ATGGCCCGTACCCGCGTTGAGGTCTCCGGCCTGAGCTGGGATATCGACGGAGGAAGAGCAACAACGACCCTTACAAGCCTTGAGGACAATAACACCGTTCGCCTGAGCTGCGGCGAGGCCTGGACGGCCGCCAGCATAGGCGGCAGGGCCCTTGAGGTGCAGACCGACGAAAGAGGAAATTACGTCGTTATAACTCTGGATAAAAACGCCCCCGTGACAGTGGAGTTCACCCTTTCAAGTGCTCCCAATGGCACATACCTTATCACCAAAGACGGAAAATATCTCAGTGTAAACGGCATTGAAAACGGCAGCGAAGCGGTTTGGGGCGAGCTTTCCGACAGCTCCTACTGGAACGTAGAAAACACCCTTGACGGCCGCATCACGATCCGGAGCTGCGCCACAGGCAAGTACCTGACCCTTGAGGACGGTAAGCTTGTTCAGCGTAATTTCACCGGCGAGGAAAATCAGCTCTTTAGCTGCGGCGAGTTTGATCTGACCCGTCTCACCGAATACAGGGATGTTATAATAACCCCCGACAGCTTTACCATAACCGCCAATGGGGAAGAGGTAGATGCTCTCACCCTCGCGAGCGGTGAAAGCGTTGATCTCGGCGTTAAGATAGAGCCCGCGGGCGCAAGCACGGTCGTAACCTGGTCGAGCAATAGCATCGGCAGCGGAGTTGTGTCGGGCGGCGTTCTCACTGCTTACGACCCCGGCACCGTTACCGTAACGGCCACGGCCGCCGAGGGCTACAGCGTGAGCCTTGACGTTAAGGTGACGGGCAATGCAAAGGATATCATAAAGGCGGAGCCTGTTGGCATCACCGCCGCCGACGAGGGCTGGAGCAGCGCATGGAGGCCGGAGCTTGCCTTTGACGGCATGCCTGCCACGGCCTACTCCTCTAAGGACGACAGCCCGGCCAAGTATATCGAGGTCGAGCTGGCAGAGCCGACTGCCGTAACCGCTGCCTATGTTATAGGCCGCTTTACCGCCGCCGACGGCAACGGAGCCTTTTCGGGCCGTATCAACGGGGCAAAAATTTATGCCTCCAATACCGCCGGCAGCCGTGACGTACTCGTGGGCGAGGTTCAGGGCGTCAGCGCAACGAGCGCCTATATTCCTCAGAAGGTAGAGATAGACACACAGGGAGAGGCGTATAAGTACTATACTCTCTACTTCGACGCCGTGAACAACGGCTCGAACATCAGCCTTGCCGTGGCCGAGCTGGCCTTCTACACCGGCGGCGAGGGCAGCCTTAAAAAGGCCGAGCCCACCGTGACCGCCACCGCGGGCAGCCATCCTGAATACGCCGCCGACGGAAACGTGAACACGGCCTTTGAGATTTCTAACCAGGCGGAGGGGAATTTCGCAAATCAGTATATTCAGTTTGAGCTGAATGGAGTAGATCAGCTCAGCAAAATCGTTGTAAAGAAGCAGATACGCTCCCTCGGCGGAAACAACACCTACTGGGCCGACCATGCCTTTGCCGTTGGTTGTGTTTTAGAAGGCTCCTTTGACGGAGAGACCTGGGCGACAGTACACACAATGAACACATGGCCCGATGGTACAGACGGCCAGAGCGAGGTGGTTATTGAGCTTAGTGAGCCCAAGGCCTATAAGTACGTCCGCTATATCAGAAAAGAGAAAAACAGCTATGTCGGCTGGGCCGAAAACGGCGGAAACAAGCTTATTCTGGCCGACATTGAGTTCTACGTCATAAAGCCGTATGTTTACGCCGAGATCGTGAACAGAGGCGAGGAATCCGTAACGGTGAGCGCAGAAAGTAATGTTGACGGAGAATACAGGGTCATCGCCGCGGCATACGATGAAAACAGGCTGCTTGCGGCCGCGGCTAAGCCGTTAGTGCTTGAAAGCTTTGTTCCGGCAGAGATCACCCTTGACATAAAGAGTGAAGGAGAAGTGTCGGTCTTTATCTGGAATGATAAATTGATTCCTATGACAGAAAAACTGACTGCATAAAATTATGGGGAGCCTTGACGAAAGGCTCCCTATTGTATATAATAGACTTGAGGTGATAGCATGCTCAACATTTCCGACACGGATATAAGCTTTCAGTTCGATAATCTGAAAATAAAGGTAATAAAGATAAACTACGGGGTGTTTTTGCACCCGTTCCCGAAGCACCGCCACGGCAACCATTTCTACGAGGCGCATCTGGTCTGCGGCGGAAAGGGCAGGCTCATTGCCGACGGGCAGGAATATCCGCTCTCGGCGGGGACTCTCTATATGACGGGCCCTCTTGTGACTCACGAGCAGCTGACCGACAGCCTTGACCCTATGGATGAATACTGCATCCAATTCAAGGTTAGTGAGAATAGCCGGGGTAAAAGCGGCAGGTCGGCAGAGCTCATAAAAAACACCAATTTCTGGCTGGGGGCGGACACCCAAAATATGATCGGCCTGTTTGAGATGCTGACCGAGGAGGACGAAAAGCGTGAGCTGGGCTACGCTAAAAGCGTTATCAATCTCACGTCGCAGCTGCTTATCTCTCTTGCCCGCAATTATGCCGGCAGTGAAAAGGCGACGGATTATGCAAAAATAACTCCCGACGACAAGCGCATGATAATAGTGGACGACGCTTTTTTATACAGCTACGCCGCTATCACCCTTGACGAGCTCTGCCGCCGCCTTAATTTAAGCCGCCGCCCCACTCAGCGCTTTCTTAAGAAGAACTACGGCAAGACCTTTATAGAGCTCAGGACCGAGGCCAGAATGAATAAGGCCGAGGAGCTTATGGCCGGCGGCGCCACCCCGGCTGAGGCTGCGGCGGCAGTTGGGTATGAAAGTGCGAGAAGCATATTAAAAATACTTGATGAAAGAAGGAGTAGCAAATGAAAAGAATATTATCCGTTGTTTTGGCAGCCCTGCTCTGTCTTCCGGGCGCTTTGACGCTGGCCGGAGGGCCGGCGGCCATGGCCGCCGCCGGTGCTTTGCCGACCCTTTATGTTGACATGACTGCGGAAAACCATGACATACTCCACGGCAGCGCGGGCTTCCTTTACGGAATTTCCAACGAGGGAGTGCCGGACGTGAACACTCTCACGCCCCTTAAGCCCAAGGTGCTTGCCACCAAGGGTGCGCTCGGCACCGAGCACCCCTACGGCGACGCTCTGGACGTGGCCGAAGAATTTTTTGAGGCCGGCGGCGAGCAGGTGCAGATGTACACCTCCAACTACTACGGAGTTTTCGGCGTTACCGCCAACGCCAATGACTACGGCGGCGTGCTGAAAAATATTATCGCCCCGGCTGTGGCCGGGTGGAAGGACGAAAGACGGGAGAAATATCCCGACATTGACAGCCGTATCGTGTACATACCAATAAACGAGGGCACGCCCGTCAATGGAGTTGCAAATTTTAACGAGGCGTGGAAAATATACTGTCAGTCCATTCGTGCCGCTGACCCGGCGGCAGTTATCGCAGGCCCCAACGACGCGGTTTACCGTGGGCATTCGAGTATGCGGGATTTTCTGAATTTCTGCAAAAATAACAACTGCCTGCCTGACATAGTGACCTGGCATGAGCTGCAGGTGGGGTGCCTGAACACTATGGCCGACCACATAGCCGACTACCGCGGTATCTGCCGTGAGCTGGGCATAGAGGCAAAGCAGGTGGTCATAAATGAGTACGCTGACTTTGCCGACTGCGGCGTGCCGGGCCGACTGGTGAACTGGATAGCGAGACTTGAAGATAATCAGGTCTACGGCTGCCTGCCTTTCTGGCATCAGGCCAACAACCTCAACGACCTGGCAGCCGATGCAAATCAGGGCAATGGAGCCTGGCAGGTGTATAAGTGGTATGGCGACATGAGCGGAAAGACCCTTGACCTGCACGCTGAAAACACTGCCTTTGACGGGTTTTACGGCCTCGCTTCGATCGATGTAAACAAGCGGAGCGCCGCTGTGCTCTGCGGCGGAGTTGACGGCGGTGCGGCCGTAGTGCTTGAAAATATAACCGATACCGCGGTATTTGCCGGAGCTGACAGAGTGAACGTAAAGGTAGAGGCCTCATATTTCACCGGCTATCACGGTGCGGCCTATGAGCCCGAGACCGTTATGGAGGGAGTTTTCCCCATAGTGGACGGTAAGGTAGAGATAGCCTTGACCGACACTCTGTTCTCAGCCGCCTACAATATAACCGTTACAGAGGCGGCCGGCCCTGTGAGCCCGCCCACCGTGGGCAGATTCAGGGCGGCCTATGAGGCCGAGGACGCGACTCTTCTGGGTGACCTCATGATCGATTATCAGAACAGCCCCCTTGAAACTCCCCGCTATTTCTGCTCCGGCGGAAAGCGCGTGGGCGGAATTGACGAATACGGCGACGGCATAGAGTATTCAATAAGCGTTCCCACCCCCGGCCTTTACAAGCTCAGCTTTATCTACGGCAACGGCGTTGGCTCAACAAGAAACAATGAGAATACTCACCGCCCGCTGAACATAACACAGAAGCTCATTATTGACGGCGACGAAAGGCCCCTTCTTCTGCCCAACACATTGTTCTATTCAATGGAGGGAATGGCGGAGGAATACGTCAGCCTCACCGCCGGACGTCACCGGATATCCGTAATGTATGACGGCGAGGCCGGTGGCTTTCACGATGTGCTCTATGTTGCCTATGCCGGAGCCTACGGCGTGGAGCGGGCCGCGTTTAACAAGGTCTATGAGGCTGAGACCGCCGATTTCAATAGCTTTGGCGGAAAAACAGCCGTCCGCACAGAAACCGAAGCTCCCATGTACAGCGGCAGCGGCTACGTCACCGGGCTCGAGAAGCTTTCGGTGGAGGAGGGCGGCGGCATCCGCTGGATAGTTGACGTGGAAAACAGCGGCTATTACCACCTCAGCTTCCGTCACATGGCTCCCGGCGGCGGAAGACTTCGGCTTTATCTTGACAATACCAACCTCACATATTCAAATTCGGCTGCGGAGATTGAGCTGCCGCCGTCAACTGAGTGGAATGATTCCCACACAACCGTATTCCTGCGCAGGGGCATAAACATAGTGGATATCGACACCGTCGGCCCGGCTTTTGTGGACTATATGCGCGTGGCATGGGCGGACTTAGATATCTCGCAGACTTATGAAGCCGAAGACGCCGACGGCAGCTTTGAGACCGCCGTGGCCGCAGGCGGAGAAACCTATGTTATGGAAATGGCCGGGGCTGGGGAGCCGGACTGCTATCTTGAGCTGACCGTGAATGTACCTGAAGCCGGGCTCTATAAAATGCAGGTGTTCCAATCCAATAACGACCTTTGCGGCACCCACAGCTACAACATCAAGATCATAGACCGTTATGCTTCTTTCGAGGTGAACGGCGACCGTGAGAACGCGAAGCGGTACTTCTTCCCGAACACCTTCTCTGACGACAGCTTTATGGAGCGGACCATACCGATCACCCTCAGCGCCGGAGAAAATAAGATCAGAGTTTATAACGATGACAGCTGGCAGGTGCTCTGGGGCGGCAGCACCTCCGCGCCCGGCACGAACCGCCTAATGAACTTTACACCTAACTTTGACAAATTTATCATTTCTCCCGCCACTGTGGACGTGGATATGGGGGAGATGGCCTATCCCATAAAGCTTTCCTCCACCGGGGGCGGCTATATCTACTGCGATAAAAACGCGGCCTTTTCCGGTGAAACAGCCACGGTTTATTTGCTTCCTGACGGAACCGTGAAAAAGCTCACTCTTAACGGCGAGGACATAACCTCCATGTTGACCACCGATGACGGCAGCCTTTATACCGCCGGGATCACAGCGGTGGGCGACAGCGAGATCTTTGCCGAGTTCGCTCCGGCGGTGGAGGGAGATTTTGAAAGCCCTGAGTTCTCTCAGGAGGGCAGCGTGGTCCTTGACGGCAAAAGATATAAGATCATCGGTGAAAACCTGTTCTCTAACGGCGATTTCAGCGATAACTCCGGCGAAGCGATGGGGCAGTGGTATGTTGGCGCAAACACGAGCGGCCACCCATCGGGCGGCGGATATCTTCCTCCCGTAATAAACCCTGACGGCAGCCTCATTAACCTTACGCCGCTTTCAAGCAGCGGCCTGCTGCTCAAAAATGCCTATGAGCCCAAACACGGCGACAATGTGTTCTACTTCGGTCAGGATAACAGCCGGCCGGAGGGCTTAAAGCATTAT
>JAFLUQ010000013.1 GCA_022508735.1 Oscillospiraceae bacterium
GCGTGCTTGCCGGAGCGGCGGCAATAATACTGAATTTTACACTTTAAAAGAGGTACATATTGTGAAAAATCAGCGTCGCATCTCACCCTTTATCGGAGCTTGAAGTACACAAAGTACGTCGGCGCTCCTCAAAAGGGCAATCTGCTTGCTTCTTTTCCACACTATGGTTTGTGCCGCAGTAAGGCGGCAGAATGGAGATTATAATGGCAAAATCCAATCCTTCAAGCAGTACTACAAGATCTACAAAGCCTAAGGGCTCCGCGGCAAAGCCGCGCAGCTCAGAAAGCTCCAGAAAAAAAAGCGCCGCCCCTGATAACAGGAGCGGCCTAAGTGACGGAGCAAAAAGAGAGATAAGAGCCATAGTCTTTGTATTTATTTGCTTCATGCTGGCCATGAGCTACTATACGCCGTTTTTTGGCATAGTCGGCAGACTTGTGAAAAATATCGGCATGTGTTTTTTCGGCCCTGTAGCCTATGTTATACCGGTCTTTTCGGTAGTAGCGGGCGTCCACATGATAGTAAAGGGGAGCCTAAAACCACATACCTACCGCTATGTTGCAGCGCTTCTGGTCTTAGTATGTGTGAGCGGTCTTTTGTCCGTGCATAGCTATCGGCTTAACCCCACGCTTTTCGGTAGTGGCTATACCGCCGACGAGATCGCGGCAGCCTTCGAGCAAAACCCGGATCTTATGCCATATAATTATTCCGGAGTGATAGATCTGCTGTCAAATATTGTAGGCGCGGCAAAAAACGGAAACGGTGGCGGTATTTTTGGCTTTCTCGCGTCTGTGCTGTTCATCCGTCTGTTCTCTCCGATAGGAACTATAGTAATGCTGTGGGCTCTTATGTTGGTGCTTACGGTTCTTGCCACGGGCAAGGCCCCATTCTTCGGCATTGCACGGCTGATCAGAAAAAAGGTGCGCGCAGCTCAAGAGAGAGCCGAAGAAGAGGACGAAGAAAACGATGGCGATGACGTTCCCTTTGGTGAAATAGAAGCCATAAACTACACCCCAATTGAGCCTAAAAAGCTTCGGGCCCGTCGGAGCAGGGATAAGAAGGAAGAGGACAAGCCCAAGGAGAATGCTGTTCTTGCCGGATTAAAAAAGCTGATTTTTGTCGATGAGGAGGAGCCTCCTAAAAAAAAGAAGGGCGGCAAAAAGAAGAAAAAGGCATCCGGCAAGAGTGAGAGCGGCAAAAGACCCTCAAACAAGCCCTCAAAGAAGCCTTCTACTAAGAAGGTAGAGCCGGAGATAGTTGCTCCCATAAATACAGAACCCGAAAATGTTAAGATCAATATGTATGACTCTTCGCCTGAAGATATTCCCGATGAGGCGATGGAGCTGGCCATGGCCGAAAACGGAGTGCCCCCTGAGCCCAAGCCCGACACCACGCCTATTCCGGTCACAGACGACGAGATAGAGTTCGATTATATCCCGTACGAGTTCCCGCCGATGAAGCTGCTTGGCAGAGACAAGCCCTCAAAGGAGAACACATCACAGGAGGATGTGCGCCGCATGGGGCAGAAGCTTATTGACACCCTTCGCTCCTTCGGTGTGGAGGCCAAGATAAACGAGATCACCCGGGGCCCGGCTATAACCCGCTTTGAAATTTCACCGGCTACCGGCGTAAAGGTAAGCAAAATAATTAACCTCTCCAACGATATAGCCCTTAACCTGGCAGCCGTGTCTGTGCGCGTTATTGCGCCCATACCGGGTAAGGCTGCTGTGGGCATTGAGATCCCCAACGAAAAAATCTCCACAGTCCGTCTGCGTGATGTGGTCGATACTGACGAGTTCAGAAATTTCAAGAGTAAGACTGCCTTTGCACTGGGCAAGGACGTCAACGGCCGTGTGATCGTGGCTGATATCGCAAAGATGCCTCATCTGCTCATTGCGGGCGCCACGGGCAGCGGTAAGTCGGTGTGCATCAACTCACTTATCACAAGTATCATCTATAAGGCCGACCCCAACGAGGTAAAGCTCATAATGATCGACCCAAAGGTGGTGGAGCTGGGCGTATACAACGGAATTCCGCACCTTCTGATTCCCGTGGTCACCGACCCGAGGCGGGCCGCCGGTGCGCTGAACTGGGCCGTGCAGGAAATGATGAAGCGCTATAAGCTCTTTGCCGAGAACAACGTTCGTAATCTGGCGGGATATAACGAGTTGGCCGAAATGAGCGGTGAGCGCAAGCTTGAGCAGATCATTATCATAGTTGACGAGCTGGCCGATCTGATGATGGTCAGCGCCAAGGAGGTTGAGGACAGCATCGTTCGTTTGGCTCAGCTGGCACGAGCCGCCGGTATGCACCTTGTTATCGCTACTCAGCGTCCGTCGGTTGACGTTATCACCGGCCTTATCAAGGCCAATGTGCCCAGCCGCATAGCCTTCGCCGTGTCGAACGGCGTGGACAGCCGCACGATCCTCGATATGGGCGGCGCGGAAAAGCTTCTGGGCCGCGGCGATATGCTGTTCCTGCCAATGGGCGCAAACACTCCCACGCGTATACAGGGCGCCTTTGTTTCCGATCAGGAGACTGAGACCATTGTGGAATATATCAAGCAGGATTTCACCGCTAAATATGACGAGGATGTTATGGAACACATTGAGCGCGGCGCCGAGACAGACCGCGACAAGGAGGAAAACGCCGGCGATGCCGATGAAATGCTGCCCGCTGCCATTCAGGCCGTTGTGGAGGCAGGGCAGGCCAGCGCATCTCTGCTTCAGCGCAGGCTCAAGGTGGGCTATGCCCGCGCCGGACGGCTTATTGACCAGCTTGAGGAGCGGGGAATAATAGGCCCCCATGAGGGAAGCAAGCCCCGTGCGGTGCTTATTTCCCGCAGTCAGCTTCTTGAAATGGAAGCCTCAGGAATGGAAATACAGTGATAATGAAACAGCTGCCGCGATTGTGGCGGCTGTTTTGGACGATGAGATAAATTATAATTTATCTGGCAAAGGGGGATACCATGCCTACAGCTCTGACGGATAAGGATATTCGCGAGATCGTGTTTACATACTTTGAGAATAACTGTGAAAAGCTTCGCATAATCGAGGAAAAGACCATCGACAAGTGCCGCTGCGACTTTCTGGTCATCACGCCGGACAGTATTTGCGGCTTTGAGATAAAGAGCGACCGCGACAGCTACACCCGTCTGGCGCGGCAGGTCAAGGCATACGACCGATTTTTTGACTATAACTATTGCATAGTGGGCGAGAGTCACAAAAAGGGAGTATTCGGAAAGCTGCCCGAATACTGGGGCGTGATCATGGTGACGAACGGGGGAGAAGTCAGCCTTTTGCGCCGACCGCAGTCAAGAAAAAAGAGCCTCTTAAAAAAGCAGCTCTCCTTCCTGTGGCGCAGTGAGCTGGCAAACATACTTCGCCGCGGAAAGCTCCCGAAATATATCGGTAAGTCAAAGAAGTTTATCATCGGCCGCCTTATGGAAAAGCTTGACGAAAAGCGGCTTAAGGAGGAGTTATGTGAGGAACTGTTTGAACGGGACTATACGCTTTTCGACTATGAGGAATAATAGCTTTGTTTTGGCCGTGATCCTTGCCACATCTTCAAAGCGCAGCTCCTGAGCGGCCTGCTACATTACACACTGAAGCGGATAAACAATTGCTGACGGCCTTGAAAATTTTACGTAAAATTTCTTGATGCCGGGAACTTTTTCTTGACTTTTTTCGTCTAAGTAATAAAGGCATTGAGAGAGGAAGGATAAAAATGAGAAAACTGCTTTCGCTGATTCTGACCCTGAGCCTGATTCTTTCTATGGTCCCAGGAGTCTTTGCAGAGGAACCGAACCGCGGCGGAAACGGCGAGGTCAGCTGGGTGCTAAGCGAGGACGGCACGCTGACCGTGACCGGCTCCGGCCCAATACCGGACTATGACGAGTGGGACAACTGGTATTACTACTATCACCGCCCAAGTCCCTGGGCCGCAGACTCCGTGCATTACGGCATTGACCACGACATAAAGCGCGTTGTGGTGGGAGAGGGCATAACCGCCCTCGGAGAGAGATTTCTTCACTGGTGTGACACGGTTGAGAGCATAAGCCTGCCCTCAACCCTGACGGAGATCCGCGATGATGCGTTTAGTTTATGTTCTAAGCTTAAGGATGTATCTATCCCTCCCTCGGTGAAGAGGATAGGGAATGGTGCCTTAGGCCACGGAATTACAGAGCTTACGCTCCCCTCCGGAGTGGAGCTCGCCGATGGGGCCTTTGACGATGCTTATGATCTTGTTGTCGTGAATGTGGCGGAGGACGACCCTAACTACTGCACAAAGGACGGTATGCTGCTCAGTAAGGACGGAAAAACCCTGCTTTTTGTGCCGCGCTCACAGGTGGGAAGTCATTTTGAGGTGCCTGAGGGCATTGAGCGGCTCGGCGCATATCTGTTCAAAAACTGCAGTGGGCTGACCTCCGTGACCCTTCCCGAGGGCCTCGTTGAGATAGGCTCGTGGGCCTTCTACTTTATAGGGCTGACGGAGATAGAGCTGCCCTCCACGCTGAAAACAATAGGCGACAGCGCCTTTAAAGATAACGAGTTTACCACGCTGACGCTCCCCGAAGGCCTTGAGACCATCGGCAAAGATAGCTTTGCTTTCTGCAAGCAGCTCGCCGAGATAAATGCCGGGCATTTGAAAAATATAGGTGACTATGCCTTTAGATGGACGGCCCTTACCAGCGCCGATATCAGCGGGGCGGAGACCCTGGGCCGGGGAATTTTTACGAACTGCGATAGACTGGAAAGCGTAAAGCTGCCTGATGCTCTCACCGAGCTGCCGGAGTACATATTTGACAGATGCACCAATCTGACAGAGCTTAGCTTGCCGGAGGGGGTAACGAGCATAGGCCGCGGCGCCTTCAGTGGCTGCACATCACTGCCGCAGCCGGATTTCCCCAAAAATCTGCGCGTTATAGGTGAAAGAGCCTTCGACGGTTGCTGGAAGCTCGGCGAGCCGGAGCTGCCGGAGGGCCTTGAAAGCATAGGCGCTGCCGCCTTTCAATTCTGCACCTTTAAAAGCGTGACGCTTCCATCCACTCTAAAAACTCTCGACAATCTTGTATTTGCAGGCAGCTCTGAGCTTACGGAAATCGTTTTTTTGGGAGACGCCCCTTCCCGTGGTGACGAAAGGGACTACGACCGCGTTCTTGATAACCGACCCACGCTGACGGTCTACTACCCCGAAGGCTCAGACTACAGCTCAATGCGCCGGCAGTATCCGCTCATCAACTGGGTGGCCGGAACGCCAAAGGAAAAGGTGTACGCCGAGCCAACGCCAATACACGCCCTTGTGGCGGACTTTGACGTATACATGGAGGGGAACAGGTTGGAGCACCGGGATACGTCCTATCCGCTTTTGGTATATAAGGGCGTTACATATTTCCCCATGACCTACGACTATGTGCACCGGCTTGGCCTGACCAGCTCATGGATGGACGGCGTGTTTTATTTAGCCCACTGCCCGAATGCACGGTACGAGCAGATATCTGCGCCAAGCTGGCGTAAGGCCGTGGACAGCATCGACGGGGAGACCGTAAGCTACCCGATATACCTGAACGGCAGATTGCTCGTGGAGCAGGGTGAGTACCCGGTCTTCAACGCCCGCGGCATAACCTATTTCCCCCTCACTTGGGATTACGCCACCAAAGAGCTTGGTCTTGAAATACAGTGGCGTGACGGCGCTCTTTACATTGACAGGCTGCCGCTTAACCTGAACGTTTCACCCTATGAGATAGCGGACGGCAAGGTCTACTTCACGCCGGAGCGGCGGCCCGACGGCATGGACGTTTTCGTCTTTGACCCGGAGGCAAAAACCGTGGAGAGAAGCGACCATGTTATTTCTGAGGTTGATAATAAGGGCTTTTCCTTGGAAAACGAGTATTCTCTCACCTATAACGGCGAGACTGTAAAGGAATACGACATCGTCGATTCCCCGTATATCAGAAACGCGGTCATAACTGATACAGAGCCCTTCGTGTGTATAAAACGCTTTGGCAACTTCGGCGGCTTTTATTATGAAACCTTCATGCTAAGAAACGGCGAGCTGCGGACTCTGCAAACCGCGGCCTACGGCAATATGGAGCTGCTGGGTGAGATAGAGGGTCGGCCCGTGGTCAAGGCCACATGGAAAAGCGAGAGGGAGGCGGTTTCCGCAGTGAACGACGGGTATTTCATTGTGGACTATGACCCCGGTTATCCCTCAGGCAGCCTTAGAAAGATATACCCCTATGTTTTCAGCAACGGCGCCTTTACCGTGAACGACCACCTGTATCTGATAATAAACCGTAACAGCTCCATTCTCGATGTCACCACCGGGGAGGAAATACTGTATTAAACAAATACACAAGAGATAAGATGCGCCAAATTATAATTTGTCACAAAAATAAGGTCTGCCATTTGGCAGACCTTATTTTTATACATCTATCTTACAAGTTTAATATGGATCATAACACTTTCGATGAGCACGGCAGCCTCTGCGCGGGTCATATCCTTGAGCGGGCTCAAGCGGCCCTGATCGTCGCCCTTGATAAGTCGGGCGCGAACCACGGCGCACATAGTGTCAAAGGCGTAATCGCTGATATCATCTGTATCATAGAAGTCGGCCAGATAGGTCTCATCGGCCTTCTGTATCTTGTGAAGATAATTCAGCGCACGATAGACAAAGGCGCTGATGTCCTGCCGGGTGACAGTTGAGTCGGGGTTGAAATTGCCGTTTTCGTCGCCAAGAGCCACACCGACCCGTTTTGCCGCCATTATCTCCTTGGCGTAGGGGTAGTCCTCAGGCACATCGGGGAAGTTGTCTGTCGAGCCGGTGAACTCGGCTCCGCGAACGAGCATGGCCACAAACTCACCGCGGGTTATGCTCTTGTCCGGCTCATAGCTGCCTCCGGGCTCGGCTATACCGTCAAGTATGCCAAAACGCGACAGAGCGCCTACGGCAACCTCAGCCCATTCGTGGCCGTACATATCGTCGAAGGGAGTCTTATTTTTCCGCTCGGAAATGATGACTACCTCGTCTTTATCAGAGTCGTCATAAATTTCGGTTTCGAAGCCATCCACGGTAAAGTCATAGTCCTGCTTGCCATCCACAACTTTTGTGCGGCCAAGGAAGAGCCTGATGATGCTTCCGGGTGCACTGCCGAGCTCCACGCTGAAGCTGCCGGCCTTTTTTGCCACGAACAGCAGGGAGAGAATAAGAGGATCGTCGCTGCCCTCCATATTTGCTATATCCGCAGCGTCAAACTGGAAAAGACCGTCTTCGTTGCTGAAGCTGTTATACAGGACCCTGAAGCCGTCGTCCTTGTATACCGGGGCAATAAGCTCGGCCATTTCAGGGTCAAAGCTGCCTGTGATAATGTAAGTCAGGTATCTGTCAAAGTCACCGTCAAGCATGACGCGCACAAGGAACTGGTCGCCCACCTCAATGTGTTCATTGTCACATATGGCGGCCATTCTGAGCCCTGTGTCCTCCTCAACCTCATAGGCAGAGGCAGGTACAGCCATAAGGCAGATGGCCAAAACAAAAGCTAAAATTCTTTTCATTCCTGATTCCTCATTTTCGATTATTTAAAGTATTCTACGCCGCTCTCGAACAGAAGCTGATCCTTGTCCATGACGATGTTTTTAGCCACAAAATCGCCCTTGCGTTCGCTGTGACCCATCTTACCGAAGATGCGTCCGTCCGGGCTTGTAATTCCCTCAATGGCGTCAATACTGCCGTTGGGGTTAAAGGCAATATCGTGGGTGGGATTGCCGCTGAGGTCAACGTAGCGGGTAGCGATCTGCCCGTTCTCGCGGAGCTGAGCCAAAAGCGCGTCATCAGCCACGAAGCGGCCCTCACCGTGAGAAACAGGTATGGCGTAAACCCCGCCGAGTTCAGCCTTGCTGAGCCACGGGCTGAGCTTGCTGACTACCTTGGTATAGGTCATCTGGGATACATGTCGGCCTATATTGTTGAAGGTCAGAGTCGGGCAGCTGTCATCCATATCCCGGATCTCGCCATAGGGCACCAGTCCTAACTTTATAAGGGCCTGGAAGCCGTTACATATGCCGAGGATAAGGCCGTCACGCTCCTTGATGAGACGCATTGTAGCCTCGCGCACCCTGGCATTGCGGAAGGCCGTGGCAATAAACTTGCCGCTGCCGTCGGGTTCGTCGCCGCCGCTGAAGCCGCCGGGGAACATGATGATCTGACTCTCTGCTATCTTTTCGGCAAAGGCGCGGAGGGATTCCTCAACATGAGCCTGAGACAGGTTGTTGAACACGCATATCTCGGGCTCTGCGCCTGCCTTTATAAACTGACGGGCACTGTCGTACTCGCAATTGGTGCCGGGGAATACGGGGATAAATACCCTCGGCTTTGCTACCTTATTTTTAGCTATGTGAACGGACTTTTTCTCGCTGAGATAATCGCTGAGCTCAGCCTCCTCTTCACGGGCGTGAGTGGGGAAGATGCGCTCAAGAGTGCCCGTCCATGCGGCGAGAGCTTCTTCTATGGAAATAGCGATGCCGTTAACGACTATGTCGCTGCCGCCGGTGGTGCCGAGCAGAATGCCGCCAAGCTCCGCGAACAGCGCCTTATCGTCGGTCTCAACAACTATGCCGCCGGGGGCGGGGGAGAACAGGTCTCCGTTATAATTTATCTCGGCACCTATCTTATTGCCGAAGCTCATTTTGCTTATGCACTCGCAAATACCGCCCATCTTAAGAGCCGAGGCGGAAAGCACCTTTCCGGCCCCCACTGCGGCGTACATGGCGCTGTAGTTTTTGTGAAGAGCGTCAAAGTCGGGAGTGTCGTCACTGAGGCGGGGAAGAGGCAGATACACGATGGCGCTGCCCTCCTTCTTGAACTCGGGTGAAAGAACGCGACCGGCGTTTTCAACGGCTATGGCGAAGGAAACCAATGTGGGAGGTACGTCCATATCGCCGAAGGAACCACTCATAGAATCTTTGCCGCCGATTGCGGCTGTGCCTATTTTTATTTGCGCCGTATAGGCTCCCAAAAGAGCCGCGAAGGGCTTGCCCCAGCGGGTGGGGTCGGAGCCGAGACGCTCGAAATATTCCTGGAAGGTGAGCCTTGCCTTGCTGTAGTCCGCACCCATAGCGGCCAGCTTGGAGATGGACTCGACCACCGCGTACATTGCGCCGTGGAAGGGACTCTTGGTGGTGAGTACGGGGTTGTAGCCATAGGCCATTACCGTGGCGGTAGTGGTCTCGCCCTCACTCAAGGGGAGCTTTGCGGCCATGCCCTCTGCCGGGGTGAGCTGATACTTGCCGCCGAAGGGCATGAGTACCGAGCTTGCGCCGATGGTGCTGTCGAACCGCTCGGAAAGACCCTTCTGAGAGCATACGTTCAGGTCGGCAACGGTCTCGAGCCACTTGGCCTTTATGTCGCCGCCCTCCTCAGCGGGGAACAGCTCCTCTGTGGGAGTAACGGCTTTTATTACGGCGTGCTTTTCAGCACCGTTTGTATTCAGAAAGTCGCGGCTTATGTCAACGATCGTTTTGCCGCGCCATTTCATGCGAAGTCTGTTGGTATCGGTTACCTGAGCCACAACGGTGGCCTCAAGGTTTTCTTTGTTTGCGGCGGCAATGAACCTATCCACATTTTCAGCGGCAACCACCACGGCCATTCTCTCCTGGCTCTCGCTTATGGCCAGCTCAGTGCCGTCAAGGCCATCGTACTTCTTGGGTACGGCGTCAAGATTTATGTCCAGTCCGTCGGCCAGCTCGCCGATGGCAACGCTGACGCCGCCGGCGCCGAAGTCGTTGCAGCGCTTTATCATACGGGTCACGTCACCGTCGCGGAACAGGCGCTGGAGCTTGCGCTCCTCGGGAGGATTACCCTTCTGCACCTCGGCTCCGCAGCTTTCGAGGGAGTTCACATTGTGGGCCTTGGAGGAGCCTGTGGCGCCGCCGCAGCCGTCACGGCCCGTTCTGCCGCCGAGAAGTATTATGATATCGCCCTTGTCGGGAACCTCGCGCACTACGTGATCCTTTGGAGTGGCGCCTACAACAGCGCCTATCTCCATGCGCTTGGCAACATAGCCGGGATGGTAAACCTCGGCTACCTGACCGGTGGCAAGGCCTATCTGGTTGCCGTAGGAGCTGTAGCCTGCTGCAGCCGTGCGGGTGATCTTACGCTGGGGAAGCTTGCCGGGCAGGGTATCCTTAACGGCTGTGCGGGGGTCGCCGCTGCCGGTGACGCGCATAGCCTGATATACGTAGCTTCGGCCGGAAAGCGGATCGCGTATCGCGCCGCCAAGGCAGGTGGCCGCACCGCCGAAGGGCTCGATCTCGGTGGGGTGGTTATGAGTCTCGTTCTTGAACATCACGAGCCAAGGCTCGGGCTTGCCGTTTATATCGGCTATTATGTTGATGGAGCAGGCATTTATTTCTTCGCTCTCGTCAAGATCGTCAAGCTTGCCGGCGGCCTTCAGCTCCTTCATGGCTATTGTGGCAAGGTCCATGAGGCACATATTCTTTTTCTTGTTTACATAAAGGGTCTCGCGGCTCTTTTTATAGGCCGCAAAAGCCTCGGCAAGAGGCTTAAATTCCGGGTCTATCTCCACGCTGTCGAATATGGTGGTAAAGGTGGTGTGACGGCAGTGGTCAGACCAGTATGTATCTATCACGCGCATCTCGGTGAAGCTGGGATTGCGATGCTCTGTGTTTTTGAAGTAGTCTTGGCAGAAGCGCAGATCGTCCATATCCATGGCGAAGCCCATCTTTTCGGCAAGGGCCGAAAGCGCCTCGTCTCCGCCGTCGATAAAGCCCTCTACCTCGGCCACGTCAGCGGGAATATCAGCCGTCATGATAAGGCTCTCGGGCTTACTGAGCTCGGCGTCGTGGGCCTCCACGGGGTTGATGACGTACTTTCTCATGCGCTCCACATCTTCGAGGGAGACCTCACCCTTAAAGATGATCAGCTTTGCCGCGCGGACAACGGGCTTCTCACCGCGGGTAAGTATCTGCACACAGACAGCGGCACTGTCTGCCCTTTGGTCGTACTGCCCGGGAAGCAGCTCATAGGCAATGATGTTTTCGTCCTCAGATAGGGCCAGCTCCTCGTCAAAGGCCCAGTCTACCGGAGGTTCGGAGAACACGAGAGTGCGCGCGGCAGCGTATTCCTCGTCGCTGATTCCTTCGATGTCGTACCTGTTTACCACGCGCAGCGCCTTCAGGCCCTCGATCATGAGGGTGTGGCGCAGGTCGTGGAGCAGCCCCTTGGCTTCAACGTCGAAGCCGGGCTTTTTTTCTACAAAGATGCGTTTACTCATACTATCATTCCTTTGTCTATTGTTATTCAGACCGGCATAATGCAGTTTTCGGCAAAGCTGAAATAGTCTTTGCCGGAAACGATTATATGGTCAGTGATTTTGATTCCAATATCATAAAGCCGCGAACAAATCAGCTTTGTGGCATCACGGTCCGCCTGAGAGGGTGTAGTGTCGCCGGATACGTGGTTGTGAGCAATGACTATCTGATCCGCCTTTACCTCCACGGCAAAATCGACCAGAGCACGGAGCTGCACGGTAGTCTGGGACACAAAACCTTTTGAAAGGATGCGGAAGGCTATCTTTTTGCGGCGGGCATCGAGAGCAGCAGCCGCAAATACCTCCTCGCCTAAAAGCCCAATCTTTGAGCAGAGGAACTCGGCCATGTGCTCCGCTGTCTTCATGCGGTCCTTTTCGTCAAAGCGAACCTTTGTATAATACTGCGATAGCTGCGACATGAGCTTAAGCAGCACAGCAGCGTTATAGCCGATACCCTTTACCTCCATGAGAGAGGGGATCTCGGCGTCGAAAACCTTATCAAGTGATCCAAACTTGTCGAGTAGGTCATGGGCCATTTCGTTGGTGTCTTTTTGCGGAACCGCATAAAACAGCAGCAGCTCGAGCACCTGATGTGGTTCAAAGTCGGCAAGCCCTTCTGTTTCAAAACGGCGGCGTACCCGATCGCGGTGGCCCTTGTGAGGGTTTTCCATCATACGGCACCTCTTTTGCGAAGTTATTTATTATGTCCATATGCGCCATATATCAAGTATGCGCTTTGGGCGCGAGTGGCGTTCTCAAGCGGAGAGAACCCCATCTCGTCGGGGATCATGCCATTGGCCCGAAGCAGGGCTATGGGCTCCCTGGCGTACCAAGCGGCTTCACTCTCGTCATCTTCTGTGAGATTTAAAGGTTTGGGCAGGCTTATGCCCTTCATATCCAGCACGCGGCGGATAATGACTACGGCATCCTGACAGGTTATGTTGGCGTTTGGTTCAAAACGACCGTCGTAGCCGTTAACGATGCCATTGTCGGCAGCTATGAGCACGGCGGGGGCAAACCACTCGTCGCTCACGTCCGTAAATGAGCTTTCACCGGTGGAGCTGAACTCAAAAGCGTTAACTATCATCTGCACGAACTGGGCACGGGTCACGTTTTCCGCGGGAGCAAAAGTTCCGTCGCCCATGCCGCTTAAAACACCGGCCTTCGCCAGAGCGTTTATGCCATCTCTGGCCCAGGGTGTGGCGTCCAAATCAGTGAAAAGATCTTCCTGTAGGGTCGGTTTATCCTGCTCGACGGACTCTACCGGTTCTTTCTGCTCTTGCTTTCCGTTTGACTCATTCTCTTTGCCGGACTGATCATTTTTGTTGGTGCCGGGTACATTTGTCTTGTCAGCCGGAACTATGTCAATAGTGAGAGTGGCATAGTTATTGCCGCAGTATACCCATACTATGGCCCGGCCGGTGCGCTTCGGGGTTATGGTTGCAGTTGCGGAATTTGCACCGTCTATGGTTATTTTATCGTTGTCATCTGTAGTCCATTTGAAGGACTTGCTCTCTCCTGCGGCCGACACTGTTGCCGTCTCACCCAGGTGGAGCAGAAGCTCAGTCTGAGTGATGGTCACATCAGTGGCTATGACATCATTGCGGGATCCGCCGCTGCTTCCGCTGCCTGAGCCTGAGCCGGTGCTATGGTCAACGCGGTCCTGCACGATCTCAAATACATGAGTAAAGGTGTCTCCACGCTCGGTAATGAGATAAAGAGTATATTCTTCTAAAGGCCATGCACGGTTCACGCCGATATATATGCCATCTGTAAATTCCATTGCATCGGCGGTCTGTGAGGTCATGGGACTGCCGGCTGAGTTGGCAATAACTATTCTGACGGTCACGGTTCCAGGCGGAAGCGTGCCGCAGATGAAGATCTCCTCACCGAGGCCGTAGGCATCGTAAAGAGTGTCGACCTCTATTTCATCAGCAAAAACGGCGGGAGCAAAGGCAAGTAGCATAGCCGCCGCCAAAACAAGGGAAATCAGTCGTTTCATTTTTGAACCTCCCGGGTGAAATTTCAATAACGTGCCGCAGATAATGCGACACTTTTACCTATACTACATTATAGCAGATTATTCTTCGGTTGTAAAGAGCGAATTGATGGAAATTGCCGCGTCAAAGAAGCTTTTTTTCGTCATTATTGCGTTTGCCGCATCGAGCAGGCCGTTGGCTGAAAGGTGGGTAGGAAGGCGGAGTTTTCTGCACAGCGCCTCGCGCCGCTCTCGGCTGCCTTCGCCGCCCGACAGGCCAAGCTCGAAAAGGTCTGTTTTGGTTATTTCCTCGCCGCGCACTCCCTCGCCGTCGGCAAAGGGAAGGAGCACTTTCCTGAGTGCCTCGCGCTCCATGCCCTCCACCCCGAGCTTTCCTTCGGCGGAGGGGGCAGTTTTACGGCGCTCCTTGCCGAAAATCTCGGGTATATAGGCATGGCGCACGTTTTTATCGCCGGTGATATTTTTGATATGGGAGCGTATCAAAAAGCCAGCCCTGTCGGGGTCGGTCAGGACGATAAGCCCCTTCTCCCGGGCCAGCATACGAATAAACTCCCGTTTCTCTTTATCCTTGAATATTTTGAAGCCGTCGGTAATATAACAGTAGGCGTCACAGACCTCCGTGACGCGCTGCCGGTCGTATATACCTTCGACGATTATCGCTTGAGTTATGTGCAGCATAAATGCCTCCCTTAACACGATAAAGCGGGGGCAATGCCCCCGCTGATAAACATTTTTTATTCAACATCAATAAGGCCGTAATCGCCCTGCTTTCTCTTATATACAATGGCGGTGTTGTCGGTCTCGGCGTTGAGGAATATATAAAACTCGTGGCCCACAAGGTTCATCTGAAGCACGGCTTCCTCCGGGTGCATGGGCTTAACGTGATGCGTCTTGGTGCGCACGATGCGAATTTCGCTGTCGCCTTCATCCTCATCGGCGGGAACCGAGAAAGCATCCGGGGCAGCTATATCCAGCCCTGTGCGAAGACGCTTTGCAAGGCGGGTCTTGTTCTTCCTGATCTGGCGCTCAATGGCCTCAATATTGTTGTCTACCGCCACAAGAAGCTCGTCGTCACGCTGCTCAGCACGGTATATCATATCGCCGGAGAAAATCGTTACCTCAACGATCATGCGGTCACGCTGCTCAGCTACGACCACATTCGACTCCGCAGAATCGTCGAAAAACTTCCCGAGACGGGAAACCTTCTTGGAAATCGCGTCTTTCTCGGCGTCTTTAAGGGTGAGTTTTCTGGCGTAAATGTTGACTTTCATTCTGGTTCCTCCTTATTGTATATTGCGGCTTCACCGCTTTCTATTAATATTATACAATGAGTCGGGATAAAAATCAATAGTTTTTTGTGAATTTTTTATAAAACTATGGTTTTATGCCGTGTTACATGGCAGCTTATGTTCACGGCCACAGGTAAACCGGCGATGTGAGTGGGGTAGGTGAGTATGTTCACCTTAAGGGCAGTGGTGCGGCCCCCGAGGCCCTGAGGGCCTATGCCGAGCTTATTTATCCGCTCCAGCAGCTCACGCTCCATGTCGGCGTAGTAGGGGTCGGGATTTTCCTCGTTAAGAGGCACGGTCAGCGCTTTTTTTGAAAGGATCGCCGCCTTTTCCATTGTTCCGCCAATGCCCACGCCCACAACTATGGGAGGGCAGGGATTGCTGCCGCCCTTTGATGCTGTTTCCACTACAAAGTCCTTCACACCGTTCTCACCGTCAGAGGGCTTGAGCATTTTTACCGCGCTCATGTTTTCGCTGCCAAAGCCCTTGGGGGCTATGGTTATGGAGAGCTTGTCGCCTTTGACCTGAGTCAGATGGACGATCGCCGGGGTGTTGTCGCCGGTGTTTTTGCGGCGGAGAGGGTCGGCCACTACGCTCTTGCGAAGGTAGCCATCGGTGTAGCCCTTGCGCACGCCTTCGTTGATAGCCTCTTCAACAGTCGCACCGTCTATGTAGACTTCACTGCCAAGCTCCACAAAAAATACAGCCATGCCTGTGTCTTGACAAATGGGCATCTGCTTCTCTCGGGCAATGTCGGCATTTTCGATTATCCGCCCGAGTATGCTTTTACCTATGGGTGATTCCTCGGCCTGCTCGGCCTCCTTAAGCTTGTCGTACACATCGCCGCAGAGATTGCGGTTCGCGTCAATACAGAGCTGCGCCACCGCTTCTGCTACGGCTTTGGCTGATATTTTTCTCATGATAGTCCTCCGTTCACTGACTGATCAGCTTTGTTATTCTGATTTTATTGTTTAAAAATTCCTCTGTAAGCTCAGGCATTTCTCCCTCCGGCAGAATGTTGTTTAGCTCGTGGCTTATTCTGCCGGGCGCCCCGCCGAGGATATATATACGGTCTGAGAGGAGCAGGGCCTCGTTTATGTCGTGAGTTATGAAAAACACCGACAGTCCCTGCTTGCGGGCCACGGCCTTGAACCACCGCTGCATATCGCTGCGGGTTATGGCGTCCAGCGCGCTGAAGGGCTCGTCCATAAGCAGAGCCTCGGAAGAAAACAGGCAGCTTCGAAGCAGCGCCGCCCTTTGGCGCATTCCGCCGGAAAGCTGGGCCGGATAGAGTTTTTCACAGCCTTCGAGACCGAAGTCTTTAAGCATGGAAATAACTCTTTCTCGGGCGACCTTCCGCTTTTCGCCGCGCAGCACCAGCGGCAGGGCCGCGTTATCGGCGATGGACTTAAAGGGAAGCAGCAGATCGCTCTGCTGCATATAGCCAACCAGACCGCTTTTGCCGGTCACGTCCTCGCCGCTAAGATAAACGCTGCCGCTGTCGGGCCTTTCGAGACCCGACAGTATGTTGAACAGCGTGGTTTTGCCTATGCCGCTGACGCCCAGCAGGGCGACGATCTCGCCGCGGCCGAGCCTCACCGATATGTCGGCAATGACCTTCTTTTCACCGTAGCTCTTATAAAGGTTTTTTGCTTCAAGTACGGTATTCATCATTTGGGAAGATATTCGTTTGTGTAGCCGAAGGAGCCGAGCTCTTTCTCTATAAGTCCGTTCTCGTAAAGCCAGTTATAGAAGCCGCTCCAGCGGGCGTCGTCGATATAGCCCCAAGCCTCGCCGTCGCCAATATAGGCGGTGGAGAGGAACTTCATGCTCTCCTGAACGAGGGCGCTGTCAAGCTCAGGCACGGCCTCGCAGAGGATCTCTCCGGCCTCGACGGGGTTTGTAACGCAGTATTCATAGCCCTTGGCTGTTGCCGCAAGGAAGGCGCGGGCCAGATCGGGATTTTCAGCGAGGAAATCGTCGTTGGCGATGATGGTGGGTGAGTAGTAGTCAAGCACGGGGTTGGTCTTTGCAAAGTCGAGGTAGTTATATGCCACGCCGTCAACCTTGGCCTTGGCCACGTCCCAGCCCTCGTATACCCAAACGGTGTCTATCATGTCGGTCTGAAGAGCTGTCATAACGTCGGTAACGTAAGTGGAAATAAGCTCAAGCTTGTCAAAATCGCCGCCTTCGGCCTCCATAGCCGCGCGGATAACGTTCTGCTCAACAGGGCTGTCCCAGGTGGCGTAGGTGTGGCCCTCAAGCTTCTTGAAGCTGTCGATGCCCTTGTCGGCGGCCGAAATGATGCCGCTGGTGTTGTGGTTGATAATTGCGGCCACACTGGTCACAGGAACAGGAGTGTCAGAGGTATAGGCCGGGGCAATAGTGTCTTGGAAGGCCACACCGAACTGGGCCATGCCGCTGCCGACGAGGGCCTCAGCGCCGTCCTCCGGGGGCTGCACGATCTCAATGTCAATGCCGGCGTCCTCATAGAAGCCCAGTGCGTCGGCCACGTAAAGGCCGGTGTGGTTGGTGTTGGGAGACCAGTCAAGAACAAAGGTTATTTTTTCGAGTTCCGCTGCGGGAGTGTCGTCGCCGTCGTTGTTATCTACGGGAGCGGGGGAGGGATTACTGTTACAGCCTGCGAGGAGCATGAGCGATGCAGCCGCGAGGCAGAGGTACTTTTTGATTTTCATGGTGATTTCTCCTTATATATTTTTCAGATTTTTTCGTATTTTTTCCACGGCATAGCTATATGGTGGAGCAGATCAACAAGCTTGATAAGCACAAGGCTTATAACGCTTATGACGATTATTACTGCGAACATTTTGTCAAATGCGAAGGACTTTCGAACACGGGTCATATAGACCCCGAGACCGCCGTTGCCGCCAAGCCATTCGGATATTACCGCGCCCACGACCGAGTATGATACGGAAATGCGAAGGCCGGAGAAGAAGCTGTCTAAAGCGTAGGGGAGCTTCACGTCCCACAGTGTTCTGAGATACCCCGCACCCATAGAGCGGTAGAGCCGCAGCACGCCGGGGTCGGCGGCCTTGAAGCCGCTGAGCAGGGCGATAAGCAGCGGAAAGAAGCAGGTCACAAAGATAAGCACGACCTTTGGTACCATGCCGAAGCCGAACCAGAGCACCAAAAGCGGCGCGATAGCCACTGTCGGCACTGTTTGTGTCACCACGGCCACCGGATAGCCTGCCAGATACAGGTAGACAAAACGGTCCATCAGCACTGAAAACACCAGAGCCGCCGCTATGCTGAGACTAAGGCCTATGGCCGCCTCGGCGAGGGTGGTGCGGCTATGCACGAGCAGCGCGGGCGCTTCGCTCACAAGAGCCGTCAGAACCTTCATAGGGGAGGGGAGCATGAACTCCTTCACTATCCCCGCCGAGCATACCGCCTGCCAAGCGGCTATTATCAGGGCTAAAAGGCTCAGCGGATAGAGCTTATTGATGATGCTTTGCAGTCTTTTTGTCAATTGACCACACACCTGCCTTGGGGTTATAGGCTATCTTGACATAGCTGGAAACCGAGGGCGCGCCCTCGCGGATGCAAATGAGCTGACATTCCTTCACGATCTCCATGAGTTTGTCGAAGTCACCCTCTACCGTGGTTTCAAATGGGCCGACGTAGTAATTAAGGCCGGTGGACTTTATGTATTCTATGACCTTGTCCACCACGCGAATTACTTCCTCACCCTCGACCTTGGGAAGGCACTGGATGGCAATGCTTGCCTCGGGCTGTTTTTCACACATTTCTATCACCTTTTTATTTAATAATGTCAGAAGAAACGCCGCGGAGAGCATCCGCGGCGAAAAATGTCATAAAATTACCGTTAAAAACACATTTTCCTACGCAGAAATTACTCTGATCAGGTTATAAGAGTTAAGGCCCATGCCTTTCTCAGCCTTGCGGCACCTCTAATGCGTTTTCTATATTATCACAGAAATTTCCGTTTGTCAAGGGGTTAAGCATCAAGCATTTTCAATTTTTTATTGTACGTGACGCGCAGGAATACGGAACACAGGACCAGCGAAGCGAACTCGGCGATAAGGAAGCTCCACCACACCATCTCCACCCGACCGCTGAGGGACAAGAGATACGCCGCGGGCAGCAGCACCAGAAGCTGGCGCGCGAAGGATATGAGCAGGCTGAACACACCGTTTCCAAGGGCCTGGAACACGCTGCTGCTGATTATGCAGAAGCCCGCCAGAAGGAAGTGCAGGCTGATAATGCGGAGGGCGGGAACGCCCAGCGCAACCATTGTTTCTGATGCATCAAAGCCGCTTATCAGGAGTCCCTTTCCAAAGAATTGGAATATCAATACGCCGACTGCCATCATTGCCTCGGCAAAAGCAACGCTGAGCTTTATGGTGCCTGTCACGCGGGAGCGCTTTCTGGCGCCATAGTTATAGGCCACTATTGGTATCATGCCGTTGTTAAGACCGAAGATGGGCATGAACACAAAGCTCTGAAGCTTGAAGTAGGCTCCGAACACAGCCACGGCCGTTGTTGTAAAGCCTATAAGGATCTTGTTCATGGTATAGGTCATGATCGACGAAATTGCCACCATAAGGATGGAGGGAAAGCCTACCGCATAAATTCTGCCGATAGCCTTGATATCCGGGCGGAAGCCCTTGAAAGAGAAGTCGATCTCCTTGTTGAACTTAAGGTTGCAGATGATAGCCACGATCGCCGCTACGATCTGGCCCGCGACAGTAGCTATCGCCGCGCCGGCCACTCCGAGGGCGGGAAGGCCGAAAAATCCGAAGATCAGAATTGGGTCGAGTACAATGTTTATTATCGCGCCGGTAAGCTGAGTCCACATGGTTATGAACGTTTTGCCCGTACCCTGAAGCAAGCGCTCAAATATTATCTGAATGTATATGCCGAGGCAGGCGACAGAGCAGATAGTCAGGTACTGCACACCGTATTCGATTATCCGCACGCTGTCAGTCTGAGACTCCATAAAGGGCCTTGTGCCGAAGATACCAAACAAAAGAAAGAGCACATAGCTGCATATGGCAAGGAAGATACCGTTTTTTGCGGCTTTGTTCACGTTTTCCCTGTTGCCCTCTCCAAGGCTCTTGCTCAGCATGGCATTCACGCCGACTCCGGTACCGGTGGATACGGCTATCATCAGGTTCTGGATGGGGAAGGCCAGCGAAAGGGCTGTCAAGGCGTCCTCATGCACGCGGGAAACGAAGAAGCTGTCTACCACGTTATACAGAGCCTGCACAAGCATAGAAAAGATCATCGGAGCCGCCATAGTGATGAGGAGCTTTGGAACGGGCATTATACCCATTTTATTTTCCTTAGGCTCGTAGAGAGCCTTATTGTCTTTTTTCTCCATCGGAAAAAATCCTTTCGTAAATAAGATCGTTTGAGCCTTATTATATACCTTACTGTCGGATTTTGCAATGTGCAAAGGTAACAAATTTTGCCGAGCCGCGATAAATTCAAGTTGACATCTATTTGCTGTGATGATATAATAGACAGGAGGAGACAAGAGGGCATAAAACTGAAAGGACAAGGTATAACTAAATGGAGAAAACAGGCTGTATATACGAGAATTTTGCAGAATACGAGCTGGATGGAAAGGGTGTTCTGAAGAAACTCAGCTTCAAAAATGAAGACGAGTTCAACTTCGCCTTTGACGTGGTTGACGCTTTGGCGGAGAAATACCCTGACAGGACGGCTCTTATATATGTTTCAAATGATAAACAGTGCAGAAAGTTCACCTTTAAGGAGGTCAGTGAATACTCTAACCGAGCCGCCAATTATTTCGAGATACTCGGTGTTCGGCGCGGAGACCGCGTTATGCTTGTGTTAAAACGCCATTATCAGTTCTGGTTTGCACTGCTCGGCCTTGCCAAGATGGGCGCCATAGCTATTCCGGCCACAAACCTCTTGGTGAAGCATGACTTTGAATATCGCTTCAACGCCGCAATGGTGCGGGCCATAGTCTGCACCGGGGACGGAGACGTGGCCCGTCAGGCCGAGCTGGCTATGGAGGAGACCGGCCGCGTAAATATACGCATAATGGCCCACGGAGAGAGGGAGGGCTGGCATGACTTTGACGCCGGCCTCGAAAAATGCAGCCCGATTTACGAGCGGCGGCCCGACAGCCCGAAGGGCAATGATCTGATGCTGATGATGTTCACCAGCGGCACCACAAAATATCCGCGAATAGCGGCACACACAAACAAGTACCCCCTCGGCCATTTGGTGACGGCCCGGTTCTGGCACAACTGCCAACCCGGCGGTCTGCATTTCACCATAAGCGACACCGGCTGGGGCAAGGCCCTGTGGGGAAAGATATACGGCCAGTGGCTTTGCGAAACGGCTGTGTTCGTATATGACTTTGACCGCTTCAAGGCGGAGGACATACTCCCCATGTTCAAGGAGTACGGCATAACCACCTTCTGTGCGCCGCCGACCATGTACCGCTTCTTTATTAAGGAAGACCTGAGCAAATACGACCTCAGCAGCGTAAGCTACTGCAATACCGCAGGCGAGGCGCTGAACCCTGAGGTGTATGAGCAGTGGAAGAAGGCCACGGGACTGTGCCTGATGGAGGGCTTCGGCCAGACAGAGACCACTCTGACTGTCGGCACGCTTGTCGGCATGGAGCCGCGCCCCGGCTCAATGGGTAAGCCTGTGCCTGGCTATAGGGTGGCCATTACTGACAGTGACGGCCGCATCTGCGCTCCCGGCGAGACCGGTGAGATCGTCATCTATACCGACGAAAAAAGGCCTTGCGGCTTGTTTGACGGCTACTATATGGACCCCGACAGCACCGAGGGCGTATGGCGCGACGGCGTGTATCACACCGGCGACACTGCCTATATGGACGAGGACGGCTACTACTGGTATGTGGGCCGTACTGACGATATAATAAAGTCCAGCGGTTACCGCATCGGTCCCTTTGAGATAGAGAGCATAATCATGGAGCTCCCCTACGTGCTGGAATGCGCAATAACACCCGTACCTGACCCCATACGCGGCCAGATAGTGAAGGCGACAATAGTGCTTACAGGCGGGCGGGAGCCGTCTGATGAGCTTGCACTTGAGGTGCAGACCTACGTTAAGCGCCACACAGCGCCATATAAGTACCCCAGAATGGTGGAGTTTGTTGCCGAAATGCCAAAGACTATAAGCGGAAAGATACGCCGCGCGGAGATAAAGCGTATGGATGCCGAAAAATACGGCAAATAATATATACATAAAGGGGAGAGGGTAGAATGAGCGAAAATCCCGTATACGAAACAGAATTTGTGGAGAACGATTCTGATGAAAACGTGAAAAATATGGACTTTTATAAAAAGCTGCGCATAAGAGTAAACACTTTTCTGGCAAAGCATCCGAACGCGAGGTTTGCTGGTTTCCTGGCGGCAGTGCCGGACGTGTTCTATCTGATGATACGGCTGATGGCGGACAAAAGAGTGCCCATCGGGGCAAAGGTCAAGGTGGCCGGAGCAGTGAGCTATTTTATTCTGCCAATTGACATCGTGCCGGACTTTGTGCCTATGGCGGGCCTCTTAGACGACCTTGTCGTGAGCGTGACACTTCTTAACCGTGCGCTGGATGAGATCGACCCCGCAATCGTAGATGAGCACTGGATGGGCGAAGGGCAGGTCTATGACTTTATCAAGAGCGTGCTCGATAAGGGCGACAAGCTCGTGGGCGGCAAGGCATGGAACTTCATATGCAAGGTGTTCGGAAAAAAGCAAGAGTAGGCCTTGGGCTTATAAAAAACACACTCACGGAGAGTAGCTGTGAGTGTGTTTTTTACTCCCTTGACGCCTGATGACAAGCTACAATTTTTTTCTGAAAAATATGTGTGCTGTTTTTTGTACATAGGCTATGTTATAATAACCCTGAAAACCGTAATGGGGCGCAAAGAGAAAGGGGAATATGATATGAAAAAGAACAGTATTCAAGAGTTAAAACAGTTATGGGAAAATTTAGCATTACATGTATATGATGAACGCGTATTGAATGATGAGGATGCTAAAGAATGGAAGGATTTTCACGCCCTTGTCGAAGAAACGTATTATCTTTTTTACGATCATATTGTTTCGGGCAGTGTGCCGGAGGAGCTTACAGAGATCATTCCGCTGATCCGCAAAATTGCCAGAATGCCGCGAACAACGGGAGCAGATTATATTAATCTGTTTACAGTCGTTTCTAAGGCGTTGTCAGATTGGATAAAGCTTTACTCCATGGACGGGCGGTACAGAAGGCTCGAGAAGGGTGTGTTAGCCTATTACCCTGAATATATTCTTAAAAAAAGCCATTATAAATATTATGTGGGAAGTGAAGATAATGCGGAATTGGAATCGATGTTTGACGAAATAAATAAAAAAGACTTCCTGATTTACGAACACGATATCCGCGAGATGGAAAGCTCACTGCATGAACTGCTTAACGACGGATATGAGTTCAGCTGGAAGTTTTTTGTGGATGAAGCAAAGCATATTGCAGAGGTTTTAGATGGATATAATGAGTATAATGATGCTGCTTTGGAAGGCTTTATGATGCAGGACAGCGTGCATCTTCCGATGCTGCTTTGCGCGTATTCGTATAAGGAACCCCACTTTGAGTGTGCTGAAAACGGATATGCTTTTAATGCAAGCAGGCTTATTGCATACACCTTGTCACAGATAGCAGTCGGAAGCTTTTTTAAACAAAAAGACGGGGAGTATGATCCTGATAATTTGGTTGTATATGATAAAGAATTCAACATTATCGGAACAATTGATACGCATACATTTGATATATCTGACGAATTTATCCATTATGCCGATTTTTATAAATGCGTAGACCCTGACGAATGCAAGATTGACAGCATAGAGGTTGAAAAATTAGAAGAATTGAGATGCGAGGATATTATAGAAACAGATTTCTATCCCTATAGCAGCGAGTATTCGAGCTCCTATAAAATTACAGTTAAAAGCAACGGCGAGATCGGAGATTATTGGCACGAACCCACATGGGGGCCGCGTTATACTTATCAGATAAAGGGTAATATCCTCTATCTTGGCCTGTATTATGACCGTGATTTCGCTTTTGCGTTCATGCCGAAGACCTGCAGTGATATTAAAAAAATATATTTAACGAACGGTAAGGTTGATAAACTCATTTGGGAAAAGAGTTAAATCCGGCTGATATTGGCAAAAAACTTAGGGGATATCACAGTTTTTGCGTTACAAAAAGCGGGGATACAAAAACTTGCTATGTAAAATGACCGCAACAGGGGCCGTTCAAAAAAATAGTGCAGAACGGACGAAAATCAGTCCGAGGCGGGCGGCATAACCGCCGCCTCGGACCTTCCCGACAGCGTACGTTTGTACGCCGAGTGGTGATTTTCGTTTGTAGCTTAGGGGCTTAAAAAACAAGGAAATCCGCCGCTCGGGCGGATTTCCCACACTGCTAAACCGTTTTTTGCTTCGTTAACACATGATTCGATGCAAACAAAGACCTTAAGCGATCTGCGCGATTTTTTTACGGCCACTGATTATTCGGGGTAGCGGGTCATCAAGTAGTCCGCACGTTCAACCTCGCTTGCCGAGAGCGTGCGGCCCCAATAAACACTGTAGTTATAGTTTCCCTCAGCAATTACGACATGATCGCTCTTTACTTCGAGAACGATAACGGAATGGTTATTTTCGTTGATACGCAGAATGTCACCAACGCGGACATCCTTAAAGGATACCGGATAAACGATTCTTGATGGCAGATCGCCAAAGGCCGCATCACTGAGCATGAACGCAAAGGCAGCACAGCCATAACCAAAGCTGTATATACCGCCATTCCAGGAATAAAAATTGCCGTTGTCCCAGGGGGTTCCGGTTGGGTACTGCTGCTTCAGTGCTATCATGCGGTTGTAATATATTTTTTCCGGATCGGTTATAGGCTCGGTATACCAGCCAACAGCTTTATAAGCATCTACCTCTGAGGGAGACACATCAAGAGTTCTGCCGTCTGCGGCATACATTTTTACAGGGATATCAGTGTGCCAGCCAACAGCCTCATAGGCCTCTACCTCCGAGGGAATCACATAAAGTGTTCTGCCATCTGCGGCATACATCAGTACCGGCGGCTCGGTATACCAACCGACGGATTTATAGGCCTCTACCTCAGAAGGGATCACGTAAAGTATGTCGCCGTCGGCAGCGTACATCAGTATCGGCGGCTCGGTGTACCAGCCGATGATACTCCGCGATCTGGACTGAGATTCCTCCATCTCGGCGGTTCTTCCGTCGGGCGAATACATGGTCACGGCTGATGATGATACGGCTGCGGAAAGCGTCAGTGCCATCATAGCCATTGTTGAGATAATTTTCTTTAACATTTTCCATCCCTTCCTTGTTCTATATTCTATGTGCTTTATATAAAAATAATAGCACGTTTTGGTATTTTTGTCAATACGGCAGGAGTAAGAAAAAACGAAACAGGGCGGCTCAGCAGCCGTCCTGTTTCCATTTTATATTTAGTTTCCGCTTTCGATACTTATCTGATTGAAGCGATCGAGCAGATCGTCTACGTCCACGTTACGGCGAGCTTCTCCCGAGAGGTCCATCTCGATGCCGCCCCGGTGGAACATCAACAGCCGGTCGCCGTAGGAAACGGCGTGGCGCAGGTTATGCGTTACCATCATAGTGGTAATGCCCTTTTCCCGAACGATCTTATTTGTCAGCTCAATTATAAGCTCGCTGGTCTTGGGGTCGAGGGCGGCGGTATGCTCGTCGAGAATGAGCAGGTCTATATCCGTCATGGTGCACATCACCATGGCAAGCACCTGACGCTGACCGCCGGAAAGGGAGCCCACGAGAACGTCCATCTTATTTTCGAGTCCCAGACCGAGAGGAGCCAGCATCTCCTTATATGCGTCGATTCGCTTTTTGTTGACGCCCATGCTGAGACCGTAGAACCGGCCTTTATTGTCAGCAAGAGAGAGGTTTTCGAGTATGGTCATATTGGGCGAGGTGCCCTTCTGTGTGTCTTGAAAAACGCGGCCTATGTGGCGGGCACGGCGGAATTCGGTCATGTTTGTGATATCCTTGCCTTCAAGAAATATCTTACCCGAGTTGGGGAATATAGTGCCGCAGATAAGGTTTAGGATCGTGGTCTTTCCGCTGCCGTTGCTGCCGATGACCGTCACAAACTGGCCCTTAGGCACGCTGAGGTTAAAGCCATCAAGCACCTTTGTCTCGTTGATAAGCCCAACATTATAGGTTTTGGCTATGTCTTTAAGCTCAAGCATCTGCCGCACCTCCCTTGAAAAGCTTGCTGTTTATAGTGAGAATAATGAGGAACAGTACAGCTATGACCAGCTTTAAAAGCTGAGGCTTGAGGCCCAGCATCAGCGAGGCGCTTATGCAGAAATAATAGATAACGCCGCCGAAGATGACCTTTATAGTGTCGCCCAGGAATTTCACCTTGCGGAATATGGTAAGGCCGATGATGACAGAAGCCAGACCGATAACCATGGAACCGGTGCCTGTGGTGACGTCAAAGCCCATATTGTACTGGCACATCATAGAACCGCTGAGCGCAACAAGGCCGTTGGCTATGGCGAGGCCAAGCATTTTCACCTTGCCGCTGTCTACGTTCAGGGACTTAACGAGCTGTTCGTTGGCACCGCAGGCCCGGAGCAGCATGCCGCTCTTGGTCTTCATGTAGAGGTCAAACAGCAGCTTTACCACGATAACACAGATGACTATTATCAAAAGCTTTGCATAGCCAGCCGGGAGAACGGACGCCAGCGCACCCTTGAAGATAGTGGGCTGGGTATAGAACTGAAGATTACTGCGCCCGGCAATGGTGAGGTTTATGCTGTACAGCGCCGTCATCATAAGTATGCCGCTCAACAGATTTGTCACGTTCAGCTTCACGTGAATGATACCGGTGACGGTTCCGGCGGCTGCCCCGCACAAAAAGGCTATGGGCAGGCAGAACCAGGGGTTGAGCCCACCTATGATAAGCACCGCAGTGACAGCGCTGCCTAAAGGAAACGTACCGTCCACCGAAAGGTCGGGGAAGTCCAGAACGCTATAGCTTATATAAAGTCCCAGAGCCAGCACTGCATATATGAGTCCCTGCTCTGCGGCGCTTTGCAGCATGTTTAAAATCATCTGATCAGTCTCCTCCGATTTGCTGAAAAAACGCGGGAGCGGAACCCTCCGCCCCCGCATTTTCTGATTATTTTACTCGGTGTACTCGGCTCTCGCGTCGAGCTCGGTGGGTATTTCCACACCGAGAGAAGCGGCAACAGCCTTGTTTATGGTGAGCTTGCTGTCTTCAACATATTCACTGCCGATTGTGGAGATGTCTTCGCCGGCGAGAACCTTTGCGGCCATAGAGCCTGTCTGGCGGCCAAGGGCAACGTAATCAAGACCCTCGGAGGCGATGCAGCCGTTCTTGACCTGCTCCTCCTCGCTGCCGAATACGGGAACGCCTGCGGCGTTAGCCTTTTCAAGCAGAACGGGAAGGTTCTCAACGATGAGATTATCGGTAAGGTTAACCACGCAGTCAACCTGAGAAACCAGTCTCTCAGCGGCCAGCGGGATCTCGTTTGCGGCGGTAACGCCGATGGCGGTAACCTCGATGCCGTAATTCCCGGCATTAAGCTCGTACTCGCCGATCTGAGTCTCGCTGTTTACCTCACTGAGGTTGTAGAGGATACCAAGACGGGTGGCCTCGGGAAGCAGGGTGTGGATAAGGTCGAGCTGCTTCACAACGGGAATAAGGTCGCTCACGCCTGTAACGCCGTTACCGGCCTGGCCCATAGCGGGAACGAGACCTGCGGCAACAGGGTCGCTTACCGCGCAGAAGATAAGAGGAATTCCGGCGTCCTGACCGGCCACGAAGCAGGCCTGAGCAGAAGGTGTGGCTATCGCGCCCATAAGGTCTACCTGCTGAGCGGCAAAGGACTGAGCGATAGTCGTAGCTATGGACATATCGTTCTGAGCGTTCTGATAAATGATCTCAAGGTTTTCGCCCTCAACAAAGCCGCCTTCGGCAAGGCCCTGAATGAAGCCCTCACGGCAGTTGTCAAGAGAGGGGTGGTCGGCTATCTGAGTGATGCCAACTGTAACGACCTCGGGAGTCTCTGGAATGTTAGCGGCGTCGCCGTTGCCTGCGGGTGCGGGTGTGCTGGGAGAGCAGGCGCACAGAGAAAGCGCCAAAGCCGCAGAAAGAGCGGCAATTAAGCTTTTCTTTTTCATTGTCAAAATCTCCTTTTCAGATAATTCACCTTTATATACTACCACAGAGAGTTAAAAAATGCAATTACTTTTTCTTATTTTTTTAATTATAATGATTTTCAGCCAAAATTTTCGCCAAAAAGTCTTGCATTTTGCAGTAAATTACAATATAATACTGGATTGGGGTGATTTCAGATGAACTTTCCCGGAATAGGAACAGTCGCCAATACGGCGGCCATTGTGCTGGGCTGCCTTATAGGACTTATATTCAAAAAGCTTATATCCGACAAGATGAACGACGGCCTTATGCACGCGCTGGGCCTTTGCACCATAAGCATAGGCATGATCGGGGCTATTCAGGGCGGAATGGAGATCGTGGACAGCGGACTTTCCTCCCGCTACACCATGGTCATGATTATAAGTATGGTGATCGGCACAGTTATCGGTGAGCTTATCGACATAGACAAACGGCTCGATGACCTTGGCAAATCAGTCGAAAGCAAGGTCGCCGCGGGCAGCAGCGGAAGCTTCAGCCGGGGCTTTGTCACCGCCACGCTGACGGTCTGCGTGGGCGCTATGGCCATAGTCGGCTCGCTGGAGGACGGACTGATGCACAACCCGAGCGTGCTGTTTTCAAAAAGCATACTGGACTTTGTTATCTGCATAATCTTTGCCTCGACCCTCGGCATCGGCGCTATGTTTTCGGCCGTCAGCGTGGCGGTGTATCAGGGCGGAATAACCCTGTTTGCCTCGCTGCTTCAGCCCCTCCTCACCGATGCAGTGGTGACGCAGATGTCTTTTATAGGAAATATTCTCATAATGGGAATAGGATTAAATTTCATTTATAAGCCAAGAATAAA
>JAFLUQ010000130.1 GCA_022508735.1 Oscillospiraceae bacterium
GGCTGGCGCCTCGGCTACGCCTTCGGCCCCGAGCCGCTTATCGCCGCCATGCTGAAGATCCACCAGTATGCCATAATGTGCGCCCCAACCACCAGCCAGTATGCGGCAATCGAAGCCCTTCGCAGCTGCGATAATGAGGTCGAGGCCATGCGCGAGGAATATAACCACCGCCGCCGTGTTATGGTGAAGGGCTTCAGGGATATGGGGCTTTCCTGTTTTGAACCCCTTGGCGCATTCTATGTTTTCCCGAACATCAGCTCCCTCGGCATGACCAGTGAGGAGTTTGCCACCCGCCTTCTTGAAGAGGAGAAGGTGGCGGTCGTGCCCGGCACCGCCTTCGGCGACAGCGGGCAGGGCTTTATCCGCTGCAGCTACGCCTACAGCATAAGGAATATAAATATCGCACTTGAGCGGATAGCCGCATTTGTAGAGCGGCACAGGGGATAAAAAATGAAGACTGTTATTGCAATATTGATTGCGCTGACGCTGGGCATCAGTGGCGCGCCGACTATGACAGACCATGAAGAAGGATTGTCATCGAATAGTGTTCGGTTGGACTTTTCAGCCGGATTGGCTCCGCTGACCGACGAGGAGATCGCCGGAATACAAACGTATTATCTCACTGCTTCATCTGATGGTACTGAGGAGTTCCGCTCAGCCATACTCGAACAGGTATCTGATTATTATAAGGATAAAGAATTATATAACGCTACGCCGGAGGGGTTTTTTGAAAATTACGGTTTCCGGCTGTTTACGTTCAGCGGCAGTTCTGTATTTCTTGTGTACGAGAATGAAATGTATGAGATTCCGGGGGGCCATGGTTATAACAGTACCTCCTTTGCTGTTTCTGATGTAAACGGCGACGGGTATAATGAGCTTTATTTCATTTTCACCAATGGCTCGGGAATGATATGGGACAATGTCGGGTATTTTGATACAAAGGATAAGACTATTAAATACTTTGATTATATGTACGATTACATTTTTGTGCTTGGTGTTGACGCGGACGGCGACATAGGAGTGTATTATCCGGGAGACAGCACGAGGGTAGACGAACTGCCATGGCCCATGAACGAAAGTTATATGCCTTATGCCAAGATATTTGATATAGTTTTTGACGGAAATGAAATTACCCTTGCTTCGGTCAACGATGATTACACAGAGGCTCACAGACATGGTAGCCGGGATTGACACCTGATTAAATAAATTTCACCAATATTTCATTTCCCCTCTTGCGAAATAAGTATTTTTATGATACAATATTATAGTTAATAATTACATCCCACTCAAAGGAGGAATTTGCGTGGCAACAAAATATATATTCGTTACGGGCGGCGTTGTGTCGGGCCTCGGCAAGGGCATTACAGCTGCGTCGCTGGGCCGGCTTCTGAAATGCCGCGGCTTTAAGGTCACCATCCAGAAGTGCGACCCCTACATAAACTTTGATCCGGGCACAATGAGCCCCTACCAGCACGGCGAGGTGTTCGTGACCGACGACGGCGCCGAGACAGATCTGGATCTCGGTCACTATGAGCGCTTCGTGGACGAAAATCTCAACAGCAACTCCAACGTCACCAGCGGTAAGGTGTACTATAATGTCATCAACAAAGAGCGCCGCGGCGACTATCTCGGGGGAACCGTTCAGGTAATACCCCACATAACCAACGAGATCAAGGAGCACATCTATTTTGCCGGCAAGGACAATAACGTGGATTTCGTTATCACCGAGATCGGCGGAACTGTCGGCGACATCGAGAGCCTGCCCTTCCTTGAATCCATACGTCAGGTGCAGTGGGACGTCGGGCGGGATAACTGCATCTATATCCATGTGTCTCTTGTTCCCTACATCGCTTCCAGCGGTGAGCAGAAGTCCAAGCCCACACAGCACAGCGTAAAAGAGCTGCTTGGCCTTGGTATTCAGCCGGACATCATCGTTTGCCGCACGGAAACGCCTCTTGAAAAGGGACTTAAAGAAAAGATAGCCTCCTTCTGCAATGTGCATAAGGACTGCGTTGTTGAAAACCTCGACGCTCCAACCCTCTATGCGGTGCCTCTGGCCCTGGAGGAGGGCGGTCTCGCCAAGGCTGTGCTCAAGTGCCTGAACATTCCCGACCCGGGCGTGGACCTCAGCGAGTGGACCGATATGGTGAATACTGTGCTCGATCTGGGCAAGGACGGCAGAAAGGTCAAAATAGCTCTTGTCGGCAAGTACGTGGCCCTGCACGACGCTTATCTCAGCGTGGCCGAGGCCCTGCGCCACGGCGGCATAGCCAATAAGATCGACGTAGAGATCGACTGGACCGACAGTGAGGAGATCACCGCTGAAAACGCTGCCGAGCGCCTTAAGGACGCCGACGGCATCCTCGTGCCCGGCGGCTTTGGCGACCGCGGCATAGAGGGCAAGATACAGGCCGTACGCTATGCCAGAGAGAACAACATTCCCTTCTTCGGCATCTGCCTCGGTATGCAGATGGCTGTTGTGGAGTTTGCCCGTGACGTTCTGGGCTATGACGACGCCGACAGCTCCGAGTTCTCCCCCGAATCGGCTCACACTGTTATACATATCATGCCCGACCAGAAAAATGTTGAGAACATGGGCGGAACCCTTCGTCTCGGTCTCTACCCATGTAAGCTGGGCGAGGGCAGCCGCATAGGCGAGATATACGGCGGCGAGCCGCTTATATATGAGCGCCACCGTCACCGCTATGAGTATAATAACGAGTACCGCGACGCGCTGACCGAGGCCGGGCTGGCTATCGGCGGCCTTTCGCCGGACAACCGTCTTGTAGAGACAGTTGAGATCAAGGCTCATCCGTGGTTTGTGGGCGTGCAGTTCCATCCTGAGTTCAAGTCCCGCCCGAACCGCGCACATCCTCTGTTTGCCTCCTTTATCAAGGCTGCGGGCGAAAGAGCCGAGAAAAAGTAATGTTATAAAAACGATGATAGGGGCGCACCTGCATGTGCGCCCGTCAGTTTATTTTCTATAATATGGAGGGGATCAAAGTGAAAAAAGTATTATCGATCATTCTGGCGCTGGCCCTTGCCATAGGCGCGGCGGCGGCATTTGCGGAGGGAGAGACCGACGTGAAGGCAAAGGTATATGCCGATTGGAAATTTAATGAGGCAAGCGTGGTTGAAGGCACATCCATTGCAGGCGGCAACCTTCAGCTGAAAGACGCCAGCGGCAACGGCAATACCCTCGAGCTCAACGTCTATAACGGCAGCGCTGCCGACCTCATCAGCTTTGAAAACGAGAGCATTATTCCCGGTCAGGGAAGTATGCTTTTCAAAAGCGAAAACTCTAACGACAGCAGCGCCCGCGCCGTGCGGGGCGTAGATTTCACTACCGTTTCAGGTGCGCCCATAAATAAGGAGACCTTTGATAACGGCTACACTATCGAAATTCTTTATAAGATGCCCGATGACTGGAACAATACCGACCGCTGGACCAGCCTGCTTTCAAGAGTAGGAACCTCCGATAAGATCGACAGCGAATATTCCAGAGACGGCGTCGAAGCATCGACCCTTATCAGTGTTTCCAACTGTAAGGAAATTCAGTTTATTCCTTTGAACAGCAGCAACACATACAGTCCCGGTTCCGTTTGGAGCATAGCTATGGATAAGGCCGAAAATTGGTACAGCATCGTTATCACCTGCGACGGCAATGAGATCCGTTCCTATGTCAACGGCGCAGCTTCCTTCCGCGATTATACCCGCGGCAATATGAAAGGTCTTTACGCTGACCCGAAGGACGGCCGCTTCCGTATAGGAGCCCGCGTCAGGGATAATACAAAGCCCTACAGATTTACCCGCGGCTATATTCAGGAGATAAAAATAAGCGAGGGCGTTCTCGGCCGTGAGGATTGGCTCGTGCCCAATCCCGAGGACTATCTGGGTGAGTACGGAAATAACGAGGACTTTGCCGAGACCCCCGAGGACCGCTATAACTTTGTGTTCCTGCCCGACGTGCAGAACACCGTTGAGTTTATGCCCGACGTGCTCTATAAGGCCATGGACTGGATGGTGGAAAATCAAGACTATGCCAATATCAGCGCAGTGCTTGGTCTGGGTGACAACGTAAATAACTTCTGGGTTCGTGAAAATGAGTGGGAAAACGTTTCAAAGGCCATGAAGATACTTACTGACGGCGGTGTTAAGCTCCTGATGATGCCGGGTAACCACGACACTACCAACGGCAGTGACACTAACGAGTGGTACTATCATCAGTATTTTGGCCGTGACAGCCAGTATCTTAAAGATGCCGATTACGTTACAAATGACTCCCCCTCCGGGTTCAGCTCTTATATGAAGGCCCAGGCCGGAAGCTACACATATCTGCTTCTGGCGGTAGGTATGTTCAGCTACGGTCAGGATGAGGCGTGGATAAGGAGAGTTCTGGAAGAAAATTCTTCACTTCCTACGATCCTCATAAGCCACGACCTTCAGAACTGCAGCGACACGGTCCCCAACGAGATCAAGCTCAGCGGCCGCGGAAACGACATCTGGAACATTGCCAAGCAGTATGATAACGTTTTTATGATGGTGGGCGGCCACAGCCACGGCTACGGCACCGAGGTGCTGAAAAACAACTACGGTCATGAGGTTTTCAGCATACTTGCCGACTATCAGTTCTCGTTTAACGGCGGTAACGCTTTGTTCAAATTTGCGGAGTTCGACGAGCGCGGCGGAAAGATACATGTTTCCACCTTCTCGCCCTATGTTCAGACCCTCGCGCCTGAGGAAAAGTCCTTCTTTGATGTAAACTACATGACCGGCAAGGGCAACGACGATATTCTGGATATCAACTTCTCGAAGCGCTTTGCCTTTGCTACAAAAGAGACCACCTACGGCGATAACCTTATTGAAAACTTCAGCTTTGAGGAAAACACCGAGGGCTGGACCTATAACAACGGCGGCCAGACCGGTCCCTTGAGCGGCTGGGTCCGCTCAAGCGAGCAGGCCCATGACGGCAGCTGGTCTCTCAAGCAGGCCGCAAATGTTGGCAGTGCCGACAATGCAAACCTTGGTACCTACTTCCCAATTACCGGCGGCAAAAAGTATAAGCTGACCTACTGGGAATACAATTCTGTGGCGCAGACCGGTGGATTTAACCGGATGCATGCGGCCGTAGCTGTCACCGGAAAAGGCGGCATGAGCGACGCGTCGCTCCAGCTTATTGATTGCGGAGGCTGGAGCTCCTGGAGCGGCAGAAGCCCCCGTGACCCTGATTATCTCCAGGGATGGACCCAACGTAGTTACATTATAGATACCACCGATCATCCTGAGGCGCAGTATATACTTTTCGGATATGCCTGGGGCGATACCGCACCCTTCTATATCGACGATTTCAGCCTTGTGGAGGTAACTGAGTCCTATCCGGTCTCCATAAACAGTATAAGTGCCACAAAGACCGACGACGGCGTCAGCGTTTGGACCGACATAACAAACGTGGGCAACCGCGATTTCTGCTATATCGCTGCCGGATATAACGCGGAGGGCAAGCTTGTGGCTTTGTCCTGCAAGACCGGCCTTTCCGGCGCGGCGGACGCTGAAGTGGAGCTCAAGGCTCAGGGCATTGCGACCGTGAAGGTTTTCTGCTGGGATGATCTGGCATCTATACAGAGCCTGTGCGAGTCAGGAATGATCAAAATAGAATAATTTCGCAAATGGTGGAGGCCTACGGCCTCCGCCATTACTTTTAAAAATTTAAAAAAAAGTATTGACATTACCCTTCAAATGCGCTGCATTTGAATTGCAGAAAGGATAGGTGTTAAAAAAAGCTGCAAGGGGTATAACTTTTTTTTAAAAAAAGTATTGACAAATGAATATTAACATAGTATAATATTAAAGCTGATTGTTATCAGCACTAATATTCCTCAATAGCTCAGTCGGTAGAGCATGCGGCTGTTAACCGCAGGGTCGTTGGTTCGAGTCCAACTTGAGGAGCCATATGGCCCGATGGTCAAGAGGTTAAGACACCGCCCTTTCACGGCGGTATCACGGGTTCGATTCCCGTTCGGGTCACCATAGCTGCAAGGGGAGCGTAGCTCCCTTTGCAGGCAAAAGGGCCATTAGCTCAGTTGGTTAGAGCATCCGGCTCATAACCGGACGGTCCAAGG
>JAFLUQ010000131.1 GCA_022508735.1 Oscillospiraceae bacterium
GACGAGATCGACAAGATAACCAAGAAGGGCGAAAATGTTTCGATAACCCGGGACGTAAGCGGCGAGGGCGTACAGCAGGCGCTGTTAAAGATCCTTGAGGGCACGGTAGCCTCCGTCCCCCCGCAGGGCGGGCGCAAGCACCCCCATCAGGAGCTTTATCAGATAGATACCACCAATATTCTCTTTATCTGCGGCGGCGCCTTTGCGGGGCTTGATAAGATAATCAATAAGCGCACCGGCAAACAGGGGTTAGGCTTCGGAGCTGAGATCGAGAGCAAGGCCAAGAGGGATACCGGCGAGCTGTTCGCCAAGGCGGAGCCTCAGGACCTTATCAAGTACGGCCTTATCCCCGAGTTCGTCGGCCGTGTTCCGGTGGTGGTGCCTCTTGAGACACTTACTGAGGAAGCACTCAAGAAGATACTCACCGAGCCGAAAAATGCTCTTGTGCGCCAGTATAAGAAGCTTTTCGACCTTGACGGCGTGGAATTTGAGATAACCGACGACGCTCTGAGCTACATTGCCAAAAAGGCTATTGAGCGCGAAACGGGTGCCAGAGGCCTTAGAGCCATAATGGAAAAATCCCTTAACGACGCCATGTTTGACATTCCGTCAGACAAGAGCATCGTCAAGGTGATCTTCAACAAAGAGAGCTTCGAGGGCGGTAGCCCCGTGTTTATCCACGCAGAGCTGCCTGAGGTAATATAACAGAAAATGCAAAATCCCCTCACGTGAGGGGATTTTTTGCTGAGAAAACAGCAACATCGATCACAACATCAATCAAAAGTATTGCAAAATGATCGATGTTATGATATTATATTATTGCGAGGAGGTAATGGCATGTACAACAAAAAGCCCCCGTTTGAAATAACAGCTGAAATTCTGTCAGAGGTGGTAGAAATCGCTGAGCTGATCGGCAAATTAAGCACAACAACACATTTATCTCTTAATCCTACGCTCAGGCGCACAAACCGCATTAGAACGATATATTCCTCTTTGGCTATTGAGCAGAACACACTCAGTCTCGAACAGGTCACGGCGGTGCTGTCGGGTAAGCGCGTTATTGCGCCGCCAAAGGACATTGCCGAGGTCAAAAATGCCTATGAGATCTATGAGCATATGGATTCGCTGGATCCGTATTCTGTGGACGATCTGTTATTGGCCCACGGTGTTATGACGCGCGAGTTGGTTGGTGAGTCGGGCGTGTTTCGCTCGCACCCGGTCGGTGTAGTAGATAAAAACGGTAATATTCTCCATTTCGGGACCCTGCCGGAGTATGTGCCGGGATTGGTCTATGAACTGCTTGACTGGACCCAGCATAGCGATATCCATATGCTTATCAAAAGCTGTGTCTTCCATTATGAATTTGAGCTTATCCATCCCTTTGCCGACGGCAACGGGCGGATCGGCCGACTGTGGCACACATTGCTTCTGTCGAAATGGCAGCCTCTCTTTGCCTGGCTTCCGGTCGAGTCTATAATCCATGACCGTCAGGACGAATATTATGCGGCAATCAACAAGTCTAATGCCGCAGGAGAATCCTCTGAATTTATTGAATTTATGCTGTCTGCAATTAAGGCCGCCATACTTGAGGCGGCCACCGAAATTCCGGCCGCTCCCAAGAGTAAAGCAGATGTCCGTTGGTCGGCCATCTATGCCTATTTACAAGAGCATAATTCTATTATGAACGCTAATGTGCGTGAGCTGCTTGGCGTTTCTTCTGCAACTGCCAACCGTATTCTCTCTGATCTGACGAGCGATGGAAGACTGAAAAAAATCCATACAGGCCGATATTGGATCTATGAACTGAATGAATAGCGGATATGTATCTTGAAGCGTAAAACTCCCCTCAGTGAGGGGAGTTTTTATTATCTATCATTCGTGAGGTTTCCGTCGCCGCTGACGGGAATCGTCTCGCCGAGGTATTTTGGCTTCGGCTTAAAGAGGCACTTGACAAAATCTTTATCTCGGGCGAGTATCTCGCGGAGGCTGCGGTACCACTGCCCGGCGTAGAGGTACGGGTCGGAGGCCACGCCGTAGGCCTGAATTCCCATTGCCCGGGCGTCATATATGGCGCGGTAAAGGTGGTATTCCTGAGTTACTATTATGACCCTTTCTGCCTCGAAAATCTCAGCCGCACGGTACATGCTCTCGTAGGTGGAAAAGCCCGCATGGTCCATGAACACATCCTCTGAGGGTACGCCGCGCTCGGTGGCGTAGTCCTTCATAAGGTTCACCTCGTCGTGCTCTGCCCGCCCGTGGTCGCCGCTCATGAGGAGCTTTTTGCCCGCGCCCGCTTCATAGAGGGCTATGCCGTAATCAAGGCGGTCGCGGAGTATGGGACTTGGGCGGTCGCCCCAAATGCCGGCCCCGAGTACGATGACGCAGTCCGCCTCGGCACCGGCGGCCTGAGCTGGGGTCAATATACGGCTCTTAACGCTATGCACCACATAGGCGTTTATACCAAAAACCAGCGCCGCACCGACTAACATAAGCACGATGAGCGCGATTATTATTCTCTTAATTATTTTCATATACAGTTCACCATTTTCATAAGCTCCGCCGCAAAGTAACGGGGTTCGCCGCTTTGAGGGATATGCACAAAGCCGCAGGGCACGTCTACATAGCTCAGCGCCTTATACATCAAAGAGTTGCAGACGTAGGTCCCGGCGCTGTCGCTAATTTTAGCGTCTGCCGCGGCTATCATTTTCTTTATAGGCAGCGTGGAAAAGTAAGCCGCTGGACCGCCCTCTATGAGAGGCGCGTCGGTCAGCGCCACGCCGTCGTTATCGGGAAGGTCGGCGTCGGCTACGTTTATCGCCACCCGCTCAACGGTTATTCTGTCTCTCGAAGCCTGCCCCAGCAGGACTATGGCCGAAGGTGCGTTAGCGTCAATATATTTTTTAAGCTCTTTAAATGCACCCTCATATGAGGTGGGCACAACGAGCTTGTCCACTGTATCGGGAAGCAGCTCAAGCACCTTCATGGACATATTTTCGGTAAAATCCCCGAAGGGCGTGAAGGCAGTAACTAAAACCATGCTATTTCGACCTCGCTTTCATGCTCCGATGCGGCGGCGCAGACGCAGTCTCCGTCAGAAAAATGAATAATGTTTACCGTCCCCACCCTGCCGCTCAGAGTGGAAAAATGCTCCATTCCGCTGAAAATGCCCATCTCCGTGAATTTGACATAGGCCTCCTTTGCGGTGTATATCTCAAAAAAATTCTCCTCATCTGCTATAGCGGCCTCGTCGGGGGCAAAAAACCGCTTCGCCACGCTTATATACCGCGAGGCGTCACGGCGGAGCTCAATGTCGCCGCCTATCTCATAGTCGCTGACCACGCAGAGAGAATAGCCGCAGCTGTCGGAATAGGAATAGAAGGGCCCGCCCTCCACATAGGGCTTACCTGTGGGGCGGCGGTGAAAGACAAAGTCACTTCTTCCGCTGTAGTCACGAAGGGCGCGTTTCACCAGTTCATCTTCATTCATGCCCTTGGCTAAATATGCCCGTATCATTCCATCTCCCCCAGTTCATAAAGGCAGATGGACGCGGCCACAAGCCCGGCGGTCTCGGTGCGGAGTATCCTCGGGCCGAGGGTTGCCGCCAGCAGGCCGTTTTCACGGGCCAGCGCCACCTCCGCCTCGTCGAAGCCACCCTCGGGGCCTATGAACAGGGCGAGGGTTTTGGCAGTTCGCCCACGCAGGCACTCCTTTATGGAGGTTGTATGCTCGTCCTCATAGGGAATTACAGCTAAATCCATTTCCTTAGCCATGCGAACCGCCTCGGCAAAGGAAACGCACTCCCCCACCCTCGGCACAACGCCGCGCTTACTCTGGGCGGCGGCCTCGCGGGCTATTTTACGGAGGCGTTCAAGCTTGCTGTCCTTCTCTAACTTAGCCACTATTCGGGCGGTGTTCACGGGAATTATCTCGACCACGCCGATCTCGGTGGCCTTCTGCACGATGAACTCAAGCTTCGGGTTCTTCGGCACAGCCTGAAAGAGCGTTATTTTTAGCTTAGGCTCGGTGGGGGCGGGATAGGCGGAGGTTATGTCCGCCTCGGCGCTCTCGCCGAGAGACCTTATCACCGCGTCGTAGAACATACCCTCGCCGTCACAAAGAGTCAGGCCGTCGCCCGCCTTCATGCGGAGCACGGTTTTTATGTGCTTAAGTATCTCGCCGTCAAGAACGGCGGTATTCCCCTGTATTTTTTCTTTATCTATCAGAAAGTTCGCCATTGTTTACCTCGCCACTAAGCAGTACCAGTCGTTTTCATTCTTCTGCTCGATTATCTCAAAGCCGTTATTTTTAAGTGCCTCCTTAACTTCACCGAGGCGCGGCTCGATTATGCCGCAGCAGATGAAGGTGGCCCCCTCCTTCATATAACGCCGTGCGTCGGCAGAGAGGGGAATGATAACGTCGGCCACTATATTGGCCACAACTATGTCGTGGCCGCCAAGGGCCTCGATTTTAGCCTTCACTCCCTCGTCGGTCAGTATATTGCCGTCCTCAACGGTATAAACGTCCTTACCTATGCCGTTAAGCGCCGCGTTGGAGTAGGCTATTTTTTTGCAGTTTGGGTCTATGTCGATGGCGTAGGCCCTGCCCGCGCCGAGCATCAGCGCGATTATTGAGAGTATGCCGCTGCCGCAGCCGAGGTCAAGCACCTCCATGCCGGGCTGCACCCGTTTATCAAGCTGTTCCACGCAAAGCCGCGTGGTCTCGTGCTGGCCGCTGCCGAAGGTCATGCCCGGGTCAATGTTGAAAACTATTTTACCCTCGGTGTTTTCAAGGGTCTCCCACTCGGGCTTTATTATGAGGCGGTCGCCCACGGGAATGGGATGGAAATACTGCTTCCAGTTTTCCTCCCAGTCCTCCTCGCGCATGCTTTCCAGCTCCAGCTCCAAGCGGCCATACTCCCCTGCCGCGTCCATAGACTTAAGGGCCGTAAGCTCGTCCCTCACGCTCATGAGGAGCTTTGCGCCCTCCTCATTGTCGCTTATGTATATGATGACCCGCGTTTCGCCCTGCTTTTCGGCCATGAGTTCATCGTCCACATAGTCCCAGTATTGGTGATTGTTTTCAAGGAAGTCGTTGAAATCGTCTTTATCCTCTATCTCAAAGCCCGCTACATTTAAGCTGAGCAGTCTGCCGCAGACGGGATCTATGCCCGCCGCGGTGGTGTATATACTGACTTTATGCCACTGCATAATAGTCCTCCTTTCTTAATTTATGCGTAGTGATAGCGCCGACGCTGAGTTACAAAGTAGAACAGCGTCACGCCGAAGGCCAGAAGCTCGGCCAGAGTTATGCCCCACCATATGCCGTCAAGCTCCAAAACCAGCGGCAGAGTGAGCACCACCAAGATCTGGAACACAAATGTGCGCATGAAGGAGATAACAGCCGACACAAGGCCGTTATTAAGAGCCGTAAAAAAGGCCGAACCGAAGATATTGAAGCCGCAGACCAAGAACGACAGTGAGAATATCCGCATGCCGCCCACGGTCATATTAAAGAGCCCCTCATCGTAGCCCACAAACACCCGTGACAGCGGCCCCGAAAGCGCAGCCGCGCCCGCGGCCATGGCTATGCCGCCCACGGTGAGCAGGCACAGGCTCTTGCGGAAAAGATTTTTCAGCTCCTCCTCGCCCTGTGCTCCGTAGTGGAAGCTCACTATGGGCGCGCAGCCGATGGAGTAGCCGATGAAGATAGCCGCAAATATAAAGCTGACGTACATGACCACCCCGTAGGCGGCCACGCCGTCTTCCCCGGCAAGGCGCATGAGCTGAAAGTTATAGACCATGCTCACCACCGAGGCGGAGATATTCGTCATAAGCTCAGAGGAGCCGTTGAGGCAGGTTTTGATAAGTACATTCCCGTAAAAGCGGGTGCGGCAAAAGTGAAGCGGCCCGTCCTTATGGGTGAGGAAATACACCAGCGGAGCCACCCCGCCAACGAGCTGGCCGAGGGACGTGGCAAGCGCCGCGCCGGCTATGCCCCACCTAAATACCGCGACAAACAAAAAG
>JAFLUQ010000132.1 GCA_022508735.1 Oscillospiraceae bacterium
ATTCAACGTCAGTAGTCGTCTCGGTAAGCTCTATTTCTATGTATTCATGCGGAACTTTATTCCTGTCAATGATCTCAATGATATGCTCCAGAAGGTCCATATCTGAAAGGTGGCGACGAGAAAGATTGACTGATATGCGCACAACATTCTTGCCGCTGTCGAGCCATCTTCTGATGTCCTTGCAAACAGCGTCAAGTATATAGAAATCGAGTTTGCATATATCAAGCCCCTGTTCAAGAACAGGAATAAACTCTCCGGGCGGCACCAGCTTTCCGTCATGCATCCAGCGGCACAGGGCCTCCGCACCCGCGATATATCCGCCATCAATGGCAATCTTCGGTTGATAGTAAACAAGAAATTCTCCGTCCTCAAGAGCTTTCGGAAAAATAGCGGAAATATTATTATTATGCTCGCTTTCTGCGAGAAGCTCATCATTGAAATACACAACATCTGTCTGTGAGGAATTTTTTGCAAGCTGAGAAGCCAGACTTACGCGATCCATGATATCTGTCGGAAGCATGACGCTGCCATTATCCTTGATTACGTATACGCCCGCAGTTGCAGCGAGAAATATATGTTCACCGCTGTTTTCATCATAAATAACGTTTACACCGCTGAGTATATCAAGGACAGACTGAAGCTTGTCGCTTTTTATAAGCGTTAAAAAGTTGTCTCCTCCCACTCTGCAAATAAATTCATTTTCGTCGTCAAGAAGTTCATTGATAAGCCCGATAAACTTTATCATTACAAATGTTCCGTTTTTGCGACCAACATTCTGATTTACAACAGAAAAGTGCTTAAGATTAAAACGGACAACGGTAAATTGTTTTATTTGCCCAGATCTGCACAATGTCTTAGCGCATTTCATAAATTGTCTTAAATTATATATGTTGAGCTCACTGTCATAGTAAGTCATACGATGAGCAAATTTGAGAAGTCTTGATTTACCGCTGATCGTGCTGAGCAACGCGATAAATGTATGGATCCGGCCTCGCTCTTCTTCTGTCCACTCCGTTTCTCCTTCTATAGGGTAGACATTATAAATTATGACCATTTCATCTACAGCAGTAACACGTTCGCATATACAGTTTTTTTCACATGCTTTTCCGCTATCATAAAAGCAGGTTATATTAGACAACCCGAGCCGTTCGGAAGCTTCATTTTCGTATACTGCAGCTTCGACCTTTCCCAATCTCAGAATATCGCATAACCCGGCAATAACTTCAAAATTTTTTTGGGGATCAGCCTCGGGGAGCTGATGTAATTTACATATAGAGTTTTCAAGAGCTGTCAAATATTCGGTGGTATTCATACATTTCTCCTTCAAATACAGGCGTTGATCCATATCAGATTTGTATTTTTAAATAAAATGACCAATATTATTATAACAAATTCTTTAAAATATGTCAACAGAAAAATAACTTTAAAATGTACAAATGTCTTTGCTGTTATCAAAGTTAAATTTCTTCCCTTGCAATCAATCCTACACACTCCACGTGCGGCGTATGCGGGAACTGATCGAATGGAGTTACCTCCCGCAGTTTATAGCCCAATTCGGCAAGGAGCTTACAGTCGCGGGCAAAGGTGGCAGGGTTGCAGGAAACATAAACTATGCGCTTTGGCTCCATTCCGGCGGCGGCGCGGAGCAGGCCTTCCTCGCAGCCCTTGCGCGGTGGATCAAGGACGACGACATCGGCTTTTTCGCCGTCGCCTATCAGCACAGGACAGACCTCCTCGGCCTTACCGCAGTGGAATTCGGCATTCGTAATGCCGTTCATCTCCGCATTTTTGCGAGCATTATCTACGGCCTCGGGAACGATCTCTACACCTATGACTTTTCCGGCATTTTTTGCCAGATACAGCCCTATGGTCCCGACGCCGCAGTAGAGGTCAAAAACGGTTTCCTTCCCGGTAAGGCCGCAGTACTCGGCGGCCTTGTCGTAGAGCTTTTTCGTAGTATCAGGATTGACCTGATAAAAACTCTTGTAGTGGATTTTATATGAAACATCACCGATCTTGTCAATGATATAGTCGCGTCCAAAAAGGATCTTCTGCTTTTCGCCCAAAATGAGGTTCGTCCTTTTCGGGTTAATATTCAGCACAATTCCGGCTAAAAACGGATATTTTTTTGCAATAACTGCTCCGAGGGCAGCTATTTTTTTATCTTCATGTGCTGCTATTATCACGATCATGGCCTCGTCCGCTCCGGCGCGAACATATATGTGCCTGAGACACCCTTTTCCGCTTTCCTCGTCATAGGCGGAGATTCCCAGCTTTCCGGCCTCGGCAGCAACATAATTAACTATTTCGGTTATAACGGGCTTTTGCAGAGCGCAGCCGTCACAGGCCACTACGCGATGGCTGTGCGGAGCGTAAAAGCCGGCTGTGAGAAGGCCATCCCTTTCACTCACCGGATATTGAGCCTTATTGCGATAGCCCAGACTCGGCTCACTCGGCTCGCAGTCTGCCACCGGCACACTAAGGCCGCCCAGGCGCTCAAGCGCGTCTTTCACCCGGCGGGTCTTTAGCTCCAGCTGAAAAGCGTAGTCCGTCGTAAGCATGGTGCAGCCGCCGCACTTGCCAAACACCGGGCACACGGCCTCGACGCGCTTCGGCGACGGCTCAACAATACGGAGCAGCTTGCCGTAGCCGTAGCTCTTGTTTTCTTTGAGCACAAGTATTTCAGCCTTGTCACCCGGCACCGCACCCGGCACAAAAAGGGTATAGCCATCGTCTCGACGGGCTATACCCTCACCTTCGCTGCCAACGTCGGTGACAGTTAAAATCAGTCTGTCATTTTTCATTGCGTAATCCTTTCAGATAAGCTCTTCTACAAGGTTACAATTTTATCATCACTGCGCTCCAGCTCGACAATGACAAAGCCGAGCGGCTCTACCCTGAGCTTAAGATCGCCGCCGTTATATGGGATGATTTCACCGGTCAGAGCATTCTTAACAGACTTTACGCCGTACTGCTCCAAAGAGAACGACACCGCATCTATACCGTTGTTCATTGGATTAACGGCCACCAGCACAGTGCCGTTTTCAGCCTCGTTTCCAAATACATCTTTTTCGCCGGTAATGCTGCGCATATAGATAGCAATGTCCTCATAGCTGAACACGCCGAGAAAATCGCCGGTTCTTAGGCACTTGAACTTATTTCTCAGTGCTATAAGCTCCCGATGGAATTCCAGTAAGGCTGTGTCTTCACCACCCCAGGGATAGCAGGTGCGGTTGAAGGGATCAGTGTAGCCCGCCACTCCGGCCTCGTCGCCATAATAGACGCAGGGAGCACCCGGAATAGTCATCTGGATCGCTACAGCCATGCGCATACGCTTTTTGGCGAGCTCCAGCGCATCTTCGGGTATTCTGTAGGCAGCCTGCTGCTCACGGTTCATTCCATCTACCGAAGGTGCTCCGCTCAGAATTGTAAGAGCGCGGGGCACATCGTGGGTAGAGATCAGGTTAAGGCAGGTATAGAGCGCCTCCTTCGGATAATTTTCGTAAAGAGCGCTGAGACGGTGCAAAAACTGCGGAGCGTCACCCCACAGGAGATAATCAAGTATCGCCCTGCGGCTCACATAGTTCATAACGGAGTCAAGGCTCTTGCCCCAGAAATACTCCCGCTGTCTGCCATAGCTTACCTTATTGCTGGCATCCTCCCATACCTCACCTATGAGCACGGCATCGCTGTCGGCCTCTTTGAGTGACTTTCTTATTTCCTTTATAAATTCATCGGGCAGTTCATCAGCCACATCGAGCCGCCAACCGGACGCGCCGTTCTTTATCCACCGCCGTACGATGGAATCGTCATTCCTTACTACATAATCCAGATAGCTTTCGCGCATTTCGTTGGTATTGGGAAGACTTGTGAAGCCCCACCACGACTCGTAAACATTCGGCCAATTGGTGAAGCTGTACCAGTCGTAATACGGACTGTCCTGACTCTGGTAGGCTCCGACGCTGTCATAATTGCCGTACTTATTAAAATATCTGCTGTCGTCGCCTGTGTGACTGAAAACTCCGTCAAGTATGAGACGTATGCCGTTCTCCCTGAGCAGCCCCGCCAACTCTGAAAACTCCTCATTAGTGCCGAGAAGGGGATCTATGGTTTCGTAGTCTCCGGTGTTATAGCGGTGGTTCGACTGTGACTTAAAAATGGGATTTAGATAAACCGCTGTGATCCCGAGGCTTTTCAGGTAGGGCAGCTTTTCCTTTATGCCGCTGAGGTTGCCGCCAAAGAAGTCATCGCTTGTATATTCCCCGCCAAACTGATCGGCACGGTAAAAGGGTTCATCTCCCCAATTTCGGCGAATTCCGTGAAATTCTGTATCCCGGCCGCGGCAAAAGCGATCGGGGAAGATCTGATATACTACGGCATTCTTCATCCAGTCGGGGGTTTTATAATCTTTATCGTAGACGGTTATCTGAAAAAAACGCTCGGGCTTATCCCTGTACATACAGCCCTTTCCGCCGAGAAATTCGGGATTATTGCCGCACCAGGCCACTTCTCCCGAGGCTTCGACCCTGAAGCCGTACCATACAAGACCTTCTGTCTGTGGCATTTCAACCTTACATTCGTATATGCGGTTGTTGTTTATCTCCATAACATAGTACATCCGCACAGCCCTGTCGTTTATAACACACTCCACACTGTCCGGTATGGCGTATGATTCTATGGCCGTTCTGAGGATAACTACCGTCCCGCAGGGAACGGCACCCATTGGCTCGCGATAGGCGGCCTTTCTGGAGTTATGCTCAATATTCAATGGCAATTGCTCCTTTACTTGGAATATTAATTTATAGGGGGCCGTCCTTACATGCGGCCCCCTGTGCTTATCTACTCGTCAATGTCGCTGCTTTTGAAGTTAAAATCAAGCTCCTCAAGGCCTTCAAGAGGCTCAAGTTCGCTGAGTTCGTCGATGCCGTCGGTATCTTCAATATCCATAACGTCATCAGCCACCTCATCGTCAAGGAAGCCCTCGCCCAACACGCTGTCTTCATCGTCACGATACGTTACGACGGGAGAAACTATGGGCTCATCGACCTTATCCACCTGGATCTCAACATCGCGATACATGGGAACGCCGGTACCGGCCGGGATAAGCTTACCGATGATGACATTTTCCTTAAGGCCAACCAGCGGATCGACCTTACCCTTGATGGCCGCGTCAGTCAGGACACGTGTTGTTTCCTGGAAGGAAGCGGCAGACAGGAAGGAGTCTGTTGCCAGAGCCGCCTTAGTGATACCGAGCAGCAGTTCTTTACCCACCGGCGGACGTTTGCCCTCTGCCTCATACTGCTTGACGATCTCCTGGAACTGGATGCGGTTCTCGGTCTCGCCAACAAGGTAATTACTGTCGCCCTCGTCTTCAATGCGCACCTTGCGCATCATCTGACGCACGATGACCTCAATATGCTTATCCGCGATATCAACAGCCTGAGAACGGTAAACGCTCTGTACCTCTTTTACAAGGTATTCCTGCACGGCTGTAAGGCCGTTGATACGGAGAATATCATGAGGGTTAACGCTTCCGACAGTCAGCTCGCCGCCCTTGGGAATAATGTCGCCATCCTTGACCTTAAGGGAGGAGCCGAAGGGAATCGGAACGGATATACTCTGAGGAATCTCTTCGCTTTCATCGGTCACGATAACGGTAACCTTCTGCTTTTCACGCTGAATGGTGACTTTACCGCCGATATCAGAGATAATGGCCACGCCCTTGGGCTTTCTGGCTTCGAAAAGCTCCTCAACACGGGGAAGACCCTGAGTGATATCGTCACCGGCAACACCGCCGGTATGGAAGGTTCTCATCGTCAGCTGAGTGCCTGGCTCACCGATAGACTGGGCCGCGATTATGCCGACGGCCTCACCGATGTTGACAAGATCTCCGCCGCTGGCCAGGTTTGCACCGTAGCAGTGAGCGCAGACGCCGACCTTGCTGT
>JAFLUQ010000133.1 GCA_022508735.1 Oscillospiraceae bacterium
GCTTGAATGGCATTCAAGAGGTCAGCGGTTCGATCCCGCTTATCTCCACCAAAAGCTTGAAAAAAGGCTCGAATCGGAAGGTTCGGGCCTTTTTTTGTGTTTGAAGCTGTGCGCTTTAATTTTGGTAGAAAAAGTGAGATTCAAGCGAACAGAAAAGCAGTGTTATTTAATTTGTTCCGTCTCTGCCGCTGATGAATTAAAAAAATTTAAAGAACTGCTGTACAGCGGCATTATTACACAGGAAAAATTTGACGCAAAGACAAAGCAATTGTCAGGCTTGTAATAATACATATCACGGAGCGGGAGCAATCCCGCCCTTTTCTTTTGTGTCAATAGGATATGACTTCTGACACAATTCGGCTTTCCAAAACAGCTCTATTTTTTGCCAACAGCTATTGACAAAAGTCGATATATATTATATAATGTCTAATGGAGTAAAAAATATATAAATATGGGAGGATTACTTATGAATCAACAGATGAATCCTGGGTTTGCTCAGGGACCGATGTATCCGAGGATGCAGCTCAAAACCGACAGGGGATTGTTAAAGTACATTTTGTTATCACTGATCACCTGCGGAATCTACGGTATTGTGGTTATGTCAACGATTTCAACCGATGTAAACACAGTTGCCTCTCGGTACGACGGAAAACAAACAATGCATTACTGCCTGCTGTGCTTCCTTATCGCGCCTATCACTTGCGGAATCGCATACTTTGTTTGGTACCACAATCTTTCTACCAGAATAGGCAATGAGCTGCACAGAAGAAATATTGCATACAGCTTTAGCGCATCGGACTTCTGGCTTTGGAGTGTTCTTGGTTCGTTAATAATTGTTGGCCCGTTTATTTACCTGCACAAATTGCTCACAGCAACAAATTATATTTGCGAAAGCTACAACATTAACGGCTGATAAGCAGGCTATGTACTAAAAAAAACAGCTTGAAACGTGAGTTTCAAGCTGTTTTTTCATATGAGTTATTACTTTATCAAAAATAATGCCCAGAATCAGATAAGTGTCGTCAGCAGAACAAAAACATATATGATCATCCGCTTTATTCAGCCAAAACTTTTTGGATAACTTCAAGCAGCACGTCAATATTGATCGGCTTTGCCACGTGATCATTCATGCCGCACTCAATAGCATTACGTCGATCCTCCTCAAAGGCGTTGGCCGTCATAGCCACTATCGGTGTTGAAGCCTTCGTCTTATCATCCAGTGCGCGGATGGCCCTTGTGGCCTCGTAGCCGTTCATAACAGGCATCTGCACATCCATAAGCACTAAGTCGTACCAACCGGGGGCGGCGGCCTTGACCTTCTCCACCGCGAGCGTGCCGTCCTCCGCGGTCTCAACCACGAAGCCGCTTTCGATCAAAAGCTCCTCGGCTATCTCCCGGTTGAGCTCGTTATCCTCAACCACGAGCAGCCGCTTGCCGTTAAGATCTTCGCTCACGCCCGGCAGCCCGGGCTCTTCGGCCGACGTTTTCTTCTCGTTCACGGCATCTTCCAGAACTTCTCTTAGTTCAGACATAAAGACCGGTTTATTACAGAACGCCTTCACGCCGGCCTCCCTGGCTTCGTCCTCGAAGGTCGTCCAATCATAGGCAGTCATAACAACGATCAGCGCGTCGTCTCCGACGATCGAACGCACCTGCCGCACAACCTCAAGGCCGTTCAGATCCGGCAGGGCCCAGTCAACGATATAGGCAAAGAATTCTTCGCCCATCTCTACCGCCTGGCGCGTTCTCAGAACTGCCTCCCGGCCGTGCATGGTCCACGCCGCCCGCATACCGATCTGAGTGAGCATCTTTGTCATGCTGTCGCAGGTCGAAAAATTGTCGTCTACCACAAGCACACGCTTTCCTTCCAATGCCTGGCTGACCTCAACCTGCTTGCGCTCGGACTGAAGGCGGAAGCTAAGATCGATAATGAATTCGGTGCCCTTTCCTTCTTCGGACTCCACCCGGATAGTTCCGCCCATGGAGTCTATGATGCTCTTGGCGATGGCCATGCCGAGGCCTGTGCCCTGTATTCCGCTTACAGTCGAATTGCGCTCCCTTTCAAAGGGTTCAAATATATGCTCGACAAACTGCGGACTCATGCCGATACCCGTATCCTTCACCCGAATCTCATAGGCGCCATAGCCATCCGGGGATTCCGGCTTCTGGCTGATAGTCAGAAAAACTGATCCGCCGGCCGGGGTAAACTTCATGGCGTTAGACAGAAGATTGAGCAGCACCTGATTTACGTGCACCTTGTCACAGAAGATATCCTCATCAACAACGTCCACCGTATCCATGAAAAAGCTGAGCTGCTTAGACTGCATCTGTGTCTGGACGATGCTGCGCATATCGCGGAAAATGTCTGATATGGAGCAAGGCTTCTCCTCAATGTTAAGTTTGCCGCTCTCGATTCGGCTCATATCTAAAACGTCGTTTATAAGGCTGAGCAAATAGTTGCCGGAGGAAAGTATCTTTCCCAGATAATCCTGCACGCGTTCCTTGTTTTCTATGTTGGATTTAGCCAGCGTCGCAAAGCCGATAACGGCGTTCATTGGCGTTCGTATATCGTGAGACATATTGCTCAGGAAGGTGGTTTTGGCCTTCTCGGCCGCCTCAGCCTTATGGAGCTTTTCCTCCAATACGGCACGCTCAACTGCATCAGTCATGGCCTTCTTCGCATTTTTCTGCGTCCATAAATAATAGGCGCCAATGGCCAGGATCATTAAAAAGCCTGTCAGATAAAACACCTTCTGCATAGCGTACAGGCTTTTGAGCGCCTCGCTTTCAGGCACTGATACGGCGATGGCCCAGTGATTGATACCGGCGGGTGTATAGTAAAAGTACAGCCACTCATAGGGTTCGATAGGCGACTTGTACACCACGTAGTCCGCCTCCTGATTCATAATGGCACGCTTGGTGCCCTCCCAGGTTGCGCCGCCGCGCATCTCCTCAACATCAAAATCGTTCAGATTTTTCAGCTTCTCATGCTTGGTGTCCATGAGCATATCGCCGTTTTCGGTGTCAATAATATAGACATCGGCGGTGCCGTTATAGATATTGGTTATGTTTATATCCCCGGGCAGATCCTCCAGCCATGTGCGGCTGTAAAGCATCGCCACAACCTGTCCGTCCTGAACAAGCGGCACAAAGTGCCTGAGGAGCATAACATCCGGATCGGCCACACTGGGCATACGGTTGGACACATGCTCCCCCAGCGCCGCCTCCGTCTCAAAATCCAGATGCCCCGCACCGTCTAAGACCGAACCCTCAGGCTGAAGAATACGGTTATCCGGCAGAAGGACGCATATATCCATCGTCTCCATAAGCGGCGTAATGGTTCCCAGCAGCTCTATAGTGGATTCAGCATCAAAAAAATCGACCGAGGAGATGATCTCCGCCGCAGAATTCATGATGCGGCTGTCTTTCTCAAGCTTGGATACAACTTCATCAATAACGGTGTTTACGCCCTCCTCCACACGGAGTATGCTGCGCTGACGAATGACATGGCCGGCACGCACGTAAGTGAACACAAACAGGGCGATTATCACTATGCTTATGGTGAATGTCGCTACGACGCTTCTCTCTTTGTAAATCGGATTTTGACTCATAAAAAATCCCAACTTTCTCTCAAAGGTTCTGGCCGGCCTTAAAAGCGCGGATAGCCTCTGCCGTAAGCTCGTAATCACCACGCACACTATCCAGCATGTCTTTTGCCGCGGCCATATCGCCTGCACGCAGAGCCTCTGTTATATTGCTGCTTGACGCCGCCAGCTTCGTGAAGCTCAGGTTCTGGCACATTCCCTTTATGGTGTGCGCCGCCCTGAAGGCCTCCTCCTGCGCTCCCGTCTCCAGCGAACTGCACAGGGTGCTAAAGCATTCGTCGTCCAGAAATTTCAGCACAAACTTCTGAACAAGCCGCTCGCTGCGAAGGCGACCGAACACATCCTCATAATCACTGCCCATTGCCGTGTAACATTCTTTTAAGGTCATTTTTATTTTCCTTTCAGTTGTCATTATCTTTATTGGCGGACTCTGCCTCGATTTCGGTTTGTCTTCTCTCATAGTCCAACAGGTTCAGTGTGCGTTCGGACACGCTGCCGGCCTTGCCGCTCAGCGCCGCCTCGGTAACGCTCCTGATCTCCTGCCTGTCCATATCCTCGGCCACATTGCCCTCAAGCTTCTTTTTGAGGTCATCGGCGCTGCCCCTGAGGCAGTCCAGAAGCAAAGGGTTAAAAGTCCCGCACTTTCCGTCAAGTATCATCTCTATGGCGGTTTCGTGGCTGTATGAAGCCTTATATACCCGAATGCTGGTCAGTGCGTCATAGACGTCGGCCAAGGCCACGACCTGAGCGGATATGGGGATCTCATCCCCCTTAAGTCCATCGGGATATCCACGCCCGTCATAGCGTTCGTGATGCCAGCGACAGATCTCATAGGCGGCGGCCACAAGAGGGTCATCCGGCCGAAGCGACTCGCCCTCCAGCATCTTCGCGCCAATGGTGGTGTGGGTCTTCATTATCTCATACTCTTCGTCGGTAAACCTGCCGGGCTTATTCAGAATGCTTTCGTCAATTGCCATTTTTCCGATATCGTGCAGCGCCGACGCGTTGCTTATCAGCGTTATAAGCTCATCGGTGAGCGGGTAGTCATCGGTAAGCAGACGAAGCCTTCTTAGCAGAAAATCCGTTATAGCCCGGACGTGAAGCACGTGCAGGCCGCTCTCGCCGTTGCGGGTCTCAACAATGTGGCTGAGAATGTCTATCATTGTGCTGCTGAACTTTTCTTTTTCCTCCAGCTGCTCTCTGACAGTCGCCATGAGCCTCTTTTGCTTGGCGTAGAGAAGCAGTGTGTTCACAACTCTGTGACGGACGATGTATGAATCGAACGGGCGTATTATAAAGTCTGTAACGCCAAGCTCGTAGGCGCGCTCCACCTGAGACGCCTCTCTCTCGGCAGTCACCATTATGACCGGGCTGCTGTCGATCCAGTGCTTTTCATTCATGGCGTTCAGAACGCCGAAGCCATCCATATTCGGCATGACGATGTCTAACAGCACCAGGTCTATTTCCTTGTGCATTTTCTCAAGCAGCTCAACAGCCTCGTTGCCGTCCTCCGCTTCGATTATGTAGTAGTTTTCTCCTAAAATATCCGCTAAAATGCTGCGGTTCATCTCTGAATCGTCAACTATAAGTATTTTTTCCTTACCCATATGTTCCACCCCCTGTTTGGTAAGAATACAAGAGCGAATACCACTCCATTTACTATTATATCACAAATTTTTTGCTATGGCTATACCCAATTTTACTTTTTTTATAAATTTTTAACATCGGCTATGAAAATCTCAGATTTTCAGGGCAATTATATCACAAATTTTTCGCTATGGCTATACCCAATTTTACTTTTTTAACATTTTTTATATTATTTTTGCTGCCACCTACTCCGTCCCCAAATGGCACATTGACATAATATGAGATTTGAGATATAATATAGAATTAAGATATTATACCATAGGTTTCACTACAAGGAGAGTTCACAATGCAGGATAAAATTCGCAATTTCAGCATAATCGCCCATATTGACCACGGCAAAAGCACCCTGGCCGACCGTCTTCTGGAGCTGACAGGTGTTGTGGAGAGCCGCGACATGGAAGACCAGCTTCTTGACAACATGGAGCTGGAGCGGGAGCGCGGCATAACCATAAAGGCCCGTGCCGTGCGCCTTAATTATAAGGCCAAGGACGGCGAGACTTACATTCTCAATCTCATCGACACCCCCGGCCATGTAGACTTCAACTACGAGGTATCACGCTCTTTGGCCGCCTGCGAGGGCGCGATTTTGGTGGTTGACGCGGCTCAGGGCATCGAGGCCCAGACCCTTGCCAACACCTATCTGGCCCTTGACCA
>JAFLUQ010000134.1 GCA_022508735.1 Oscillospiraceae bacterium
GGCAGTATATATTGGGAATACTCGATTTAAGAAATGTATTTTCTGAATTTGCAATCTGGCTCTTAATAGCTCTTGCAGTTTCAGTTTATAGCCGTACGCCGCTACGGGCAAGCTTGAATTCTTTCTTGTTTTTTGCAGGAATGTGTATCAGCTATCATTTATACACTATCGTATTTGCTGGCTTTAACCCTCAAAGATATATGATGATATGGTATGGCTTTACCTTGCTGGCACCGGTATTAGCATTTATCTGCTGGTTCGGTAAAGGTGAAACCAAGGTATCTATTATCATAGATATATTTATATTGGCGGTTATGATGTCCGTATGCTTTGCGATCGGCCTTTGGTATATTGATGTTACAAGGATCATCAATGTTCTGATTTTTGCCGGTTCAATATCAGTTTTATACAGTGGACCAAAGCAAACAGTTATCAGTCTCTTGGGAGCAGTTGCACTGTCATTTGCTTTCAGAATGTTGGTTTAGTATTTCGGAACTTAAGGGGCGGTATTATGATATGTTTGCGGAAATAACAAATTCTAAGCTGTGGATGATAAGGAATACTTAGCGGGCCTGTTTCTCGCCATGTATAACGAACTACCCGCGCAAATCGGAATTCGGGGAGATATAAATATGGATTACGAATATGTACCGGCAACAGAAGAACTTCTCAAAATAATTTGGGAGAAAAACATTAAAGCAAACAGCGATGATGAGAGATGGGTCAAATGGCGCGAAGAAGCTATTGCCAACAATTTGAGCGGAAAATCAAAGACTTTTCTTGTTCTTTTTTATGGTGAACCTGTCGGAGAAGGAACTCTTATATTTACAGATGATTGTTCTGCGATCAACGGACGCATGGCGCTTGCTGATGGAAAGAAAACGGCAAATATCAATGCGCTCAGAATCGAAAAGGAGCACGAGAGTAGAGGGCATATCTCTAAACTTGTTAAGCTAATGGAACACTATGCCTTAGAGTGTGGATATAAGAAACTGACTATAGGTGTAGAGGCAAAAGAGGCCAGAAATCTTGCAATCTATCTTCACTGGGGTTATAAAGAGTTTGTTCATGCGGAAATAGAAGATGATAGTTTGGTTTTGTACTATGCTAAGAATATTCAATAAATTCCTGCAGGAGGATCTGATCATGAAAAGATTTATGCTTTTATTATCCGTTGTCATCTGCCTTTTGTTGTCCGCCTGCACAGAGGGAAAAGATGTCGGCATAATAGGCGGGGCTGACGGCCCCACAAAGGTGTATGCGGGCGGTGAAGAGTATGACACCTCGGTGAAAAAACCCATCAGGATGATTCGGGTCGACGGTACGCTCTACTATGACACTCAAAAGGTCAGCGATATGACGCCGCGCTGCGGAACGCTTGACGGAAATCTGAAAAAGACGGCAGACGAATATGAGATCCCTCAAAAGGATGGCCAGAGCAATTTTAAAGCAGAAGGATATCAGAACACCACGGGAATGACAAAGGAGATCCCGTTAGACGGCGGCAGCTGGGTCATTTTTAAGAAGATCGATGACCACGGAAAAGATCTGCTGAAATATAAATATTGTTATTATTTAAGGGGCACTATGCCAAACGCCGCCGCGGAGAGCGAGCTGATCGTCCTTGCAAATGACAAAGAGCTTGACTTTGAAAGGGTCACGCGCTCATTCTTCAGCTCCAACACAAATGATTTTTTGGATATTTACGCTATTTGGATTTTGCCGGAGGATAAATGGGGCATTACTCTGACCGCTGACTATAAAGCCGGGCAGGAACTTACCGTTCGGTGCGAGCAATTTGGCGGAGCGCCCACAGGTGAGCTGCAGACAGGCTCCGCCTATACGCTGGAAAGAAATAACGACGGCACATGGGCGGCTGTTGAAACCAGAACCGGAGAGCCTCTTGTCTGGAATATGCTTGCATTTATGATCGCCAAAAACGACGTAACTACCTGGGATATCGATTTGGAATCTGATTACGGAAATCTCCCGGCGGGAAGATACCGCGTCGGCAAAAGGATCGACGACTTCAGAGAGGCCGGGGATTACGACAGCGAGGTTTATTACGCCGAATTTACTGTTAAGTAGTGAAATAAGAATAATTTACCGGAGGGATAAATATGCCAAACAAAGTTACATTTCGTTATGCTGAAAGAAAAGACGCGGGGCTTATTTTAAAATTTATCACCGGGCTTGCGATATATGAAAAGATGGAAAATGAAGTGGTGGCGACCACTGAACTATTGGAGGAATGGATCTTTGACAAGCAGAAAGCCGAGGTCATATTTGCTGTTGTTGATAATAAAGAGGTTGGCTTTGCTCTTTTCTTTCACAACTTTTCTACCTTTCTCGGAAGGGCGGGCATTCATCTTGAGGACCTGTTCGTTTTGCCCGAATATAGGGGGCGTGGCTATGGGAAGGCCATACTCAAGGAGCTGGCAAGAATAGCCGTAGAAAGAGACTGCGGCCGCCTCGAATGGTGCTGCCTGGATTGGAACAAGCCCAGCATAGATTTTTATCTTTCGCTTGGGGCAGAGCAGCTCAATGACTGGACGATCTACCGCGTGGCCGGCGATACTTTGGAGGAGCTTGCAAAGTAACAAATTCCTGTAATATCAAAACAGGGGTAGGCAAGAATTATCTGCCTACCCCTGTTTTATTAAATTAATGCCTACGATAATATACATAAGAATATATGACCGGAATAATTCCGAGCAGTGATATAAGCACAATAAAGACGTAATACATCACTGTATTTGGCAGAAAGGCGCACAGCATGAGAAGCACTCCGCCTATGACCCATACTCTGCCGCCAAACCGATGTGTGGCGTTCCAGTTTTCCTCGTTTTCGAGCGTCCACGCCACTTTGATACCCATAGTGTAGTTTTGCTTGCATTTAGGAAGATAATTCCCTATTACTATAAATATGAGACCTGTAACTACGGGAAGCAAAATGTTTATACTGAAGTTCATACCAAAAGCCGCGGCGTAAATTACAGCGCCCGAAAACAGGGAAACAAACGGACAAATCCAGAATACTAAACTAACGGCCTTTTGGGTTTGGTTCTTATTCTTTGGGTCGGCGGCTGTTACAATAACGCACACCCAATGGCCGGCAAGCAAAATAAGCGGCAGGGCGAACACGGCAAAGGGCCTGCTGCTGAAGCCGTCCGCCGCACCGGTGAAGCCCCAATGGGTCGCCATACGCTCCGGCAGGGAGTCCCACATGATAAGCCCCACTATAACAGGCAGCAGGGTGACTATTGAGGAAATGAGCAGCTTCCATTTATTCTTTTTTATCATCATCAAGATCTCCTTTCAGTTCTGTGATCCAAAGCATAATTTCTTCCAAAACGGAAGTGTTTAATTCATAAAAAATAAATTTTCCTTCCCTGTTATCCCGAATCAGATCTGCTTCTTTTAAAACGGATAAGTGGCGGGAGATAGATGCCGACGTTACAGGAAAATGATCTGAAATATCCCCGGCAGACATTTTTCCGTTTTTCAGCAGATTAAGAATATCGCGCCGGATAGGGTCGGCAAGCGCCCTTAGTGTGTGCTGAAGTCCCACAAGCAAACCTCCTTTAACATTTAACCTAAATGTTAATTGTATTATAGCACTCTCTTGCGCTTTTGTCAATACCTTTATTGAATTTTTCCTGCAAAAAGCGGCGGCTATGATCTCTCATAAGCCGCCGCCTTTTGCAGAGGTTCAATATTTACGTTTTATTATAGCATAGCATATAAGATAGATCAGTAAAAATCCGCATACGGTATAGGCGAGGATCTGACCTGCAAACTCCATATTGAGCAAAAACATCACTATTGCCGCAATTGCCGCCGCCATGATGTACACCGCGAACGCGAGGCTGCGGGCCTTTTCGTACAGCATAATGTTTCGTTCATCCTTTTCCGCAATCGCTATTTCCTGCATTCTTTCGGGATCTCTGATTATCCGTACATTGCGAATAAGATGCACCGCACCGCACACCACCAGTGCTATGCCCCAGGTCCACAAATAATTGTTTTCCACTATGCCGGATAGCTTCAGCGCGCACATGACTGCGCCTATAACAATATAAGCCGCCATGGTGTAAATTCTTGTTTTAACTCTGTTTTTATACTTCATGATCATTCCTCCTCGTCAAATATAAATACGTCCTCAATAGCCATGCCGAAATATACGGCAATTTTGTGCGCAAGCTGCAGCGACGCGTTATAGCGCCCGTTTTCAAGGGAGATAACCGTCTGCCGCGTTACGCTTACGGCCTTTGCAAGCTCATCCTGCGTAATATTATTTTGCTTGCGCAGTTCTCTTATTCTGTTCTCCAAGTTCTCAACCCCTTTTGTATAAATGTAAAATGCACTTTACATTTATAATTATAGCACACTTTTATAAAATGTCAAGTGTATTTTACAATTTTTTAAAAATTTTTTTAATCAAAAGTACCGCCATGGCAGGCGAGAGCCCGTGGCGGTACTTTTGGCTGTGATATTGATGGTTTATTCCCAGCTGAGTTCGTAGCTGCCGGTTGCCGACTTAAACAGAAAAACAAGATAATATCTTTGTTTTTTATCCGCATTGAGGCGTGCTTTGATATTATTACTATCGAGCGTTATCATCGGCTGTTTTGACGAATCAAGAATATTAACTGCCATTTTACCGTTTTGCAGTTCGTGTTTCAGCGAGAAGTTATAGGCTCTGCTTTCTTCAAATCTGATGACGCGCTTCATAGATCCGCTGCACATTGTAAATTTAGCTTTGCAGTTGGACTTACCCCTGATCGAACCCACGAACATGACTGCCCGCTTAGTATTTATGACCATGAAGCCTTGCATATAGAGAATATAGAACAGTATCCCAAGGCAAATAAAGATAATTATTATTTTCCACATATAAAACGCCCCTTGTTCAAATACAGCTATTTCACTTTTGCTACATAAATGCTGTCTTCGCCCAAAGCCTGTGTAATTTCATAAAGACGGGAGAAAATATTATCCTTATAGCCGTTTATTACAAAGGACATATTTGCGCTGATAACACCGTCGCCATATTCCGAAAAAGAAATAAGGGCGGAGCAGCCTTCATCATATTCAAGATACAATGCAAAGTCTTTTGTGAAATCCTTTGGCATTATATAACCTCTGCTGTTAGTGAGTATAGTGAGCGCTGCAAGATTTTTCACGCCGTATGATGCGTTTATCATATTGGGGAGTATAGAGAAATTGACTCTCTTTAATTGGAGCAGTTTTTCTATATCAAAACCGTCTAATTCGCCGCCGTACAGGGCTTTGACATTTGCGATTATCTGTTCTTTATCTGCTCCCATGTAATAGATTGTAGCCGGCCTGCTGTAATCAGCGCCGCCAAGCTCCAATATATTTGCAAGGGTTTCTTCATCTGAGGTGTAATACCCGATGAATTCTTGGTCGGCAGCAAGCTTGCCGGATTCTACGACGAGTTTGATCGCCTCGTCAATATAGAAATCATCAATCCCGATAGTATCTGTTACCGCGATCTGAGGCGGCACATTGGCACCGGCGCTTCCTACAACAGCGATACCACTTGCACTGTGATTAATGATTCCGGCAGCTTCAGCCCCCTCATAAACTCTGACAAGAGTTGCGATAGCCTGCTCTGTTGTATATGTGTCTTTCGGAGCAAACTTGTTATTGCCGACACCGTTCATAAAGCCTAAATTGCTGATTGTCTGAATAGAGTCAGATGCCCATTCAGAGATTTCATCAATATCGTCATATTCAAACCACATTTCCGTGGCCGGCATAGGCATTACTTTATTTATCATACGAATAATTATTGTTGCAGCTTCTTCACGGGTAAGATAATCATT
>JAFLUQ010000135.1 GCA_022508735.1 Oscillospiraceae bacterium
CACGTACGCCGTCGGGAGGGCTTGTTCCGTCGGCCAAGCCGCCGTAACAAGCTGATTTTCGTCCGTTCTGCACGATTTTTTCGGCCGACCACTCTGCCTCCACACCACATAGCGATTTTTTTACAGCATCCTTGTGTCTATTCCATATTCTTTAGTTTTTCTAATTCCTCTGTCGCGGCCTCCCACTCGGTCATGTTTTCGTCAAGCCGCTTTTCCTCGTCCTCAAGCTTGGCGCTTAATTCCATTATTTTTTCAAAATCGCTGCCCGCGCCGTTTATCTCCTCATGCAGAGAGGCCACTGTTTCTTCGCCCTCAGCTATCTCCGCCTCAAGCCTCCCGACCTTTGTTTCAAGGCGGCGGATGCTGCCTTGCAGCTCCTTCTTCCGCCGGTAGTCGAGCTTGGCGCTGCTCTCCTCCCCTGCTTCCGTTTTTGCCTCGGGGGCGGAGCGCCGTGCCTTTAGCTCCATATAGCCGTCGTAATTAAGATAGTAGCTGTTTATAGTATCGCCCTCAAAGGCGAGTATCTTTGTCGCAAGCTTATTGATAAGATAGCGGTCGTGGCTTATGATGAACACAGTGCCGTCGTAGTCCTTGATCGCGTTCTCCAGAGCCTCGCGGGCCTCAATATCAAGATGGTTGGTGGGCTCGTCCAAGAGCAAAAAGTTCGCGCCCGTCAGCATAACGCTGAGAAGCGCCAGCCGTGCCTTTTCGCCGCCGCTCAGGCAGTCTACGGTTTTGAACACGTCGTCCCCACGGAACAAAAAGGCACCCAGCGCACTGCGCACCTCTGTCTGCACCATTTTGGGGTATTCGTCCCAGAGAGTATCGATCACGGTCTTGTTTCCGCTCATATCGCTGCGGCTTTGGTCGTAATACGCTTCATACAAATTCACGCCCCGGGTAACCGTGCCGCTGTCTGGCCGGACTGTTCCTTTTATGATGTTATAGAGCGTTGTCTTGCCGCAGCCGTTAGGCCCCAAAAGGAACACCCGGTCGCCGCGCTTTATCTCAAAGCCGGCATTTTTAAAAAGCACCTTTTCACCGTAGCTTTTGCTTATGTCCCGTGCAAAGAGCACATCGTTTCCGCTGCGCTTGGAGGGCGGAAAACGAAATATTATCTTCTCATTCTGCTCGAAGGGCTTACTTAGGTCCTTTTCGAGGCGGTCGATGGACTTTTGCTTGTTGTCGATTATCTTGTAGTTGCGCTCCTGATTCCAGCGCTTTTGCTGCTCGATTATGCCCTCGATTCGCTTTATCTCAGAAAGGGTGTTCTCATACTTCCTTTTCGCCGCCTCAAGGGCTTCCTCCTTCTTTTTGATGAAAACTGAATAATTGCCGCTGTAGGCCACGAGGCCGCCGTTTTCAAGCTCAAAGGTAGAATTAGTTACCTTGTCGAGAAAGTAGCGGTCATGGCTGATAACGATAAAGGCCCGGTTGTAGCTTATCAGAAAATCCTCCAAAAAGGCAATTGCCTCGATATCAAGATGATTGGTAGGCTCGTCCAGCAGCAAAAGATTGGCGTCGCCGAGCAGTGCCCTCGCTAAGCTGAGGCGGGTCTTCTGGCCGCCGCTGAGCTTCGAGAGCGGGTACTCTACCTCCTCGGCCGTAAAACCGAGGCCAAGAAGCATAGAGCGGGTCTTGGCCCGGAACACCATGCCGTCGCCGCGCATATACTCGTTGTTCAGGCTGTCCTGCCGGCGCACGAGGGCTTCCACGTCGCCGCGTCCGTTCTCTATATCGGAGCGCACGTTTTCAAGCAGAGCCTCTATTTCGAGAAGCCGCCCGAATACCGAGAGCGTATAATCAAAGGCAGTTATATCCTCAGCGTCGGGAGGGGTCTGCTCCATATATCCAACCCTCAGCAGACTGTTTTTTACGAGTGTACCCTCGCAGTCCTCCTCACCCGTAAGCACACGAAACAGCGTGGTCTTGCCCACGCCGTTCGCGCCGATAAAGCCTATCTTCGAGCTTTCGTCTATATTAAAATTCAAATCATGGAACAGGATCCTTTCGCCGAAGCTCTTGGTTATTCCGTTCGCCATCAGTAGTGAAGCCATTTTTTCATTCCTTAATCAATGCGTTGTTTCTTTCAAGCGCCGCGTCTAACACGAAGTTGCCGAACTCCGTGCCGGTCTTGCCGTTTATCAGTATCTGCACGCTGTTTATGCCGTCGAGTTCGGTAAGCGAATTGACAATGCTGTACAGCGCCATTGTGGTAGAAGAGGAACCGCTCTGTATTTTATCCACAAAATCGCCGGAGATATTTACAAAGCAAACTCCGTCGTTAGTCTCTATGCTTATGAGGTTTATGTCAGACGGGATTATCTGAATAAGGTCCCCATTGGTCGGCCCCTTTGCCAGCTCGGATATTATCAGGCGCTCTACGGATATAGACGCCTGTAGCTCAATTTCACGCCGTTCGGGCACGAGGTGCGTTCCCTCCTTGTCGGGGAAATAGATAGTCACGGTTTCCTTGGCGGCAATGGCGGTGTCCTGCGGGCCGTTGGCCACGTCTCTGCCGCTTATTACGCCTATTTCCTCCCCTGTTATTTTGGAAACCAGAGGGCTGCCGCCAACTCTTATGCGTACGCCGTCTACCCCGTCTATGCCGCAGATGGTGTTCACTATAGCCATGCGCGAAAGCAGCTCATCTACACCTTCATTATCATAGTATTCCGATGAAAGGTCAAGCACTGCAGTTTTGCCGCTGATACTGACACCGAGCAGCTCGGTACCCTCAGGCAGCACTCTGACAGAGCTCTCGGTCTTTGGCGCCGAGGCAAGGCAGCCCATCAGGAAGGAGACAGTCTCTTCCACCGATGCACCCTCAGCTATCTTCTGCGTTTCGGGTATAAGGCGGTCGCCGCCGGCATTCTTGTGATACACAGTGTAGCTCACGCCATTGTCACCGCAGCCGTAAAGGAGCATTAACATTAAAACTCCCAACAGCATTATATATTTTTTCTTCATAAAAACAACTCCTAACTCCTCACTCCTAACTACTTAAACGTTATCGGTATAATTATCATAAACTTGCTTCCCTTGCCTTCCTCGCTCTCAACCTGAATGTTGCCCCCGTGGAGCTCCACGGCTGTGAGTGCGATGGAAAGCCCGAGACCGGTGCCTCCTGTCTCGCGGGCACGGGCCTTATCGACCCTGTAGAAACGGTCGAATATCTTATACATTTCCTCAGGAGCTATGCCTATGCCGCTATCTTCTATGGTAATAATGGCGTTGCCGTCCTCCTTGGCCACGTCCATAGAGACCTTGCCGCCTTGCGGCGTATACTTGATGCTGTTGTCAAGGATGTTATAAATAGCCTCCCACAGACGGTCCTTTTCTATGCGGGAATATATGGCGCCGTCGGCAAAAAAGTCAAGAGAAATGTTCTTCTGCTCAGCCAGAGGACGAAGGGCCTTCACAACATTGGCGCATACCTCACTCAGATTCATAACGCTGAATTCCATTCTCGCCACATTGGCGCCATTGTCCATCTTGGTGAGGGTAAGCAGCTTGTTTACAATACGGGTCAGGCGATCAACCTGAACGTTCATATCGGTAAGAAATTCCTCCACGGTCTCGCGGTCGGCATTGGGAGCGTTTAAGAGCGAATCTGCAATCAGCTTTATAGAGCTTAACGGTGTCTTGAGCTCATGGCTGGCGTTAGAAACGAATTCCTGACGCTTCTCCTCCTGAGTTCTTATCTTTGCTGTCATCAGGTTGAAGCTGTTTACAAGCGTGGCTATTTCTCCCTTGGCGCTGGTTTCAAGCTTGCCGTCGGGGTTTTCCTCGGCCATTTCCTCAAGCCGTTTGGAAAGGCGGCGTATAGGCTCGGTTATAATGCCCGCCATTATGAAGCTGACAACGCCTATGAATATAACCACCAGAAGGGCGAGCATAGCCATAATGCCCTTCACCTGACTGACGTACTGTGTTATATCCGCGCCCGAGGTCTGATAGTATATAACGCCCACAGTGCTGCGGTCGCGGGTTATGGGCACAGCGGCGCTGATGATCAGCGCGCCTGTGGCGTCTTCGCCCTCCTCCGCGTTGTTGCTGCCGCGAAGGGCGCCAAGCACTATGGGTGTGGGCATGATCTTGCCCTCCATAATGCTGTTGTTTGAGTCAAAGGTCACAACAGCGTCGCCGTCAAGCATGAGCACACGGCCGCCGCTGCCCAGCTGCTGCTGCTGAAGTATGAAATTGATGCTGTCTCTGCTGAGATCCTGATACTGGGCGATATAGCCCGCTATAACGTTGGCCTGGCCGAGCACCTGAACCTCCTTCTGCTGCAGGGTGTAGCTGCGCATGGAGTCAATGGTATAAATGCTGATAAAGCCAAGGGTAAGGCCGATTATGAGGAAGTACGTCCCCACAATGCGCCACCTTATGCTTCCGGCAGCTTCTTTAATTTTCTTTAAAATAGTAACCTACCCCCCATTTGGTGAGTATGAACTTAGGCGTGGCGGCGTTGGGCTCTATCTTTTCGCGCAAACGCCGCACGTGTACGTCCACAGTGCGGATGTCTCCTGGGTAGTCATAACCCCAGATGATGTCAAGCAGATTTTCGCGGGAATACACCTTTCCGGGATTGGAAACGAACAGCTCGCAGAGGTCGAACTCCTTGCTGGTGAGCTCTATGCTGCGGTCGCCTATCCTTATGCGGCGGAGGTTATAATCGAGCTCCACCTCTCCGGCGGAGATAGTTCCGCGGCCCGGGGCCGATGAGGCGCTGCTGCGGCGGAGTATGGCCTTTATTCTTGCCTTCAGCTCAAGTATGTTGAACGGCTTTGTCATGTAATCATCCGCGCCGTACTCAAGGCCCAGTATCTTGTCTATATCCTCAGTCTTGGCCGTCAGCATTATTATGGGCACGTTCGAGAACTCACGCACCTTCTGACACACGGTTATGCCGTCGATCTTCGGCAGCATAAGGTCAAGTATGATGAGGCCTATGCCCTTGTCGCGGGCAAGGCGAAGAGCCTCCTCGCCGTCATAGGCGGTCTCTATCTCATAGCCGTCCTGCTCAAGGTTGAATTTTATGCCCTTCACAAGCAGCTTTTCATCATCAACTATCAATATTTTCACAGGAAAGTCCCCCTTAAACATAATTACCTAATTTAATTATAACACCTATTTGGAAAAATTTCAATATATTTTTCTGCATATTGTAGAAAAGTTCTTGAAAAACCACAGAATGTATGTTAGAATATAGGCAGAAATATTTTTTAAAGGAGGCCAAAATTATGTTGACCGATATCGAAATCGCTATGAGTGCGAAAATGAAGCCCATTGCCGAGGTGGCCGCGTCACTCGGCATAAGTGAAGACGAGCTTGAGTTTTACGGCAAGTATAAGGCCAAGCTCAGCGACGAGCTCATCGCGCGGACGAAAAACAACCCCGACGGTAAGCTCATTCTTACAACGGCTATCAACCCCACACCTGCAGGCGAGGGCAAAACCACAACCAGCGTCGGGCTGGGCCAGGCTCTTTGCCGCCTCGGCAAAAAGGCGGTCATTGCCCTGCGCGAGCCATCTCTCGGCCCGGTAATGGGTATTAAGGGCGGTGCTGCCGGCGGCGGCTACGCTCAGGTAGTGCCCATGGAGGATATCAACCTTCACTTTACCGGCGATATGCACGCAATAACCGCGGCTCATAACCTGCTCTCCGCTATGATCGACAATCACATTCATCAGGGCAACGCCCTCGGCATCGATGTGCGCCGCGTGGAGTGGAAGCGCGTGCTTGACATGAACGACCGCGCCCTTCGCGAGATCGTCGTGGGCCTTGGCGGAAAGATAAACGGCTTCCCCCGTCAGGACGGCTTTATGATAACCGTGGCCTC
>JAFLUQ010000136.1 GCA_022508735.1 Oscillospiraceae bacterium
CAATGTGTTCTACTTCGGTCAGGATAACAGCCGGCCGGAGGGCTTAAAGCATTATCTGGTCGAGGCCGTGGGCTTCCCATGGGAGACTAACGCCTGGAACGGCGCTCACTCGCTGCTGGCCTTTGTGCCCATAAAGCCCGACACAAAATATTTCTTCCGCTTTAGTGCCTATACCCTGAGCGGAAAGGCTTCGGTCCGCTACGGCGCGGTTAATATGAACAGCTATATTCCCGCCCAATACGCTGAAAACGGCTCGCTGAATTTCAGCGGACGCGGCTATATGGACTGCACCAACGGCGGATATCAGAACGTGGGCGGCGGCTGGACCACATATGAGGGCGCGATAGACAGCGGCGACGGCGATTACTTCCTGTTTAACGCCTACTGGCTGCAAATGGCGGAGTACCTCTGCATGGGCGGCTTCGAGCTGTATGAGCTTAGCAGTGAGCCTATGGTGCGTATCGACGAGATTAAAAATCCTGCCGCCCTGACTGTTAAGGCCGGAGAGGAGCCCTTGCTTGCCAGTGCGGCCGAGGCTGTGGACGAGAACGGCGAGGTGTTGATGCTGCCGATAACCTGGCTCAACGCCGAAGGCCTTGATGTATCAGCCCCGGGAGTTTACGCCGTTACCGGATATGTCACTATTCCCGATGAATACTACTATGACGGCGAGCTGTTGGTTCGTCAGCGAATAGTGGCAATGCCGCTGCTGCCGGCGGAGATCACAGACGTAAAGACGGGCGAAAACGTCCTTACCGTAACCCTCAGGGCCTATGAGAGCGTCAGCGGCACGCTTTATGTCGCACAAAGAAATGCGGGCAGTCTTAAGGCGGTCCATAGCCGTAAGCTGACCCTGCCCGCAGGTGAAGCTATAGAGCTGAGCTTCACCGTTGTCGCTCCGGCTGATAGTGAGACGACGCTGTATTTTTGGAACAGCGCGCTCAGTCCGTTGGCAAAAATAAGAACAGTTTAAGGCCGAACGCCCTTGACAGACGATGGCCGAGCCGTAATTAACAGGCAAAAAGGGCTGCGATCAAAACGATTTAAACGATCGGATTTGTCGCAGCCCTTTTTATTTTGTGTAAATTATAGTTTATCTCATCTTATTTATACAAATCCCATAATATCGGCATTTTATCGCCATTTTACATCATATAATCTTTCGCTTTCCCTTGTTTTTGCCCTTATAAGGCTTAAACAAGGGAAACTTTTATTCTCCGACGACCACCTTATCGAGCAGTCTTGCGGATGCCCTTTTTGCCTCCCTTGAGGCGTGAGCGTAAATATTCATCGTGGTACTTACATCGCTGTGTCCGAGCAGCTCCTGTACATCTTTCGGTGCTGCTCCGTGAGAAAGCAAATTACTTGTGAAAGTATGCCGGAGCATATGAAAATGGAAATTCTCCAAACCGGGCAACTTCTTTTTTGCGCTTCTGCAAGCTGTTCCAACACTGTTCGGTAATGTATATGTTCCGTCCATGCGAGTGCAGACAAAAGATATTTCCTCATAATCATCCGGCGGCGATGACGTTCTCGGCAGAGTGTAAACGTCGTAATATGTACGGCCCTTCTCTTTTTCAATCATATAATAATTGATATTGTAGAGTTCGCCATATTTTATGCGGTTCTTGTTCTGCTCCCGTTTTGCCTTCCTCAGTATTTCTGCAAGAGTGTCACAGAAATCTACAGTTCGAATTTTGTTCCGTTTTGTAGTCCCGATTTCAGTCCTGTGCCTCTCCGAATTGCTCCTCATGCTTCTACGCACCGTGAGATACTGCTCCTTGAGGTCTATGTCCTGCCAAGTCAACCCGCATACCTCGCCAATACGAAGTCCTGTATAATATGCTATCTGAACAGGCAGCAGCGCCGTACTGTCTTTTAAATAATCCGTAAGCATCTTGAACTGCTCATAGCTTATCGTTGACGTATCCTGCTCTTTTTCAGAAAACAGCTCATACTCCTCTTTTCTGCTATGCTGAACTATATACTGCATCGGATTAAAGCTGATGAAGCGTTTTGGATATACCGCAAACTTAAACGCCCCCTGCAACACGGCCCAGAACAGCCGCATATACCCCTTGCTTAACCCCTGCTCCAATACCAGCGAATCAACATACTTCTGCAAATGCTCAGAAGTAACATTTTTAAGTTTTCTGGCACCGATGGGATTTCGCTTGATTCTGTGAACCGTACCCTGATAGGCCATTACTGTACCGTTGCTCAGATTTCCGGGCTTGACCGCCTCCTCGATCCACATATCCAGTAAATCTCCCAATGTGATATTCTCGGATTTGGCGATGAATTTCTTGCTCTCATAATCCTCCATAGCTTTGCGGAGCATAGCCTGAGTCTCGCTTTTGCTTTCCGTTCCGACGAACTCCTTCTGAATAAGCTCGCCGCTATCGTTTTCTACATAAAAACGATAGTACCACTTTTTACCCTTTTTTCTTACAGAACCTTTTGCCATTATAAATACTCCTTTCTTTCGGCAATCGGAACTGCAACATATGTTGTGTGCTTATATTATTTAATTGTGTATCGATACATATGATTCTGGTTTTCTTTCCTTTGCCTTTTCTAATATATCATAAAATTTTTTGACATGACTCTTTCTCCTGTCATACATATTAAGGACACAGTCCGCCATTGATTTGAAATCTTCGACTGACTCCTCCAGATAGTGACTGTAAAGATTTTCATAAAGGTCGCTCGTTTCAAGGGCATATTTTACCAACGAATCCTTCAGGTCAAAATCCTTTTCCATCTGGTCTATCCTCCGCGAGGTTGCCCCGTGGTGAATACATATAACGCCGAACATATCAATAAATCCGCCTAATAAATTTGTCAAAAGCTGCTGATGAGCTTCATCGTCAACATTCTCTGTCAAGGTATTCATATATGCGGAAATATGCTCGTCAATCTCAGCCCGGCATTTTGTAGTAATGTCGGGATTTTTTTCGTTTGTCTCGCCTGTAAGCCATTCCACAGTCGTATCCAGAGCGTTGGCAATCGAAACAAGGAGATATTTTTTCTTCGGATCAACGCCCTTAGTTTCGTACCTTTGAATAGTAGATTTATTCATACCCAGCACTTTTGCAAGACCTTCCATTGAAAGCCGGAAGTCCTGTCGTCGCTCTTTGATGCGCTCCCCAACCTGTTTTGCTGTGAATTCTGCCATTGAAACACCTCCATCGTATTCATTATAACACATTCTGTTTTAAAATGCAACACTTTTTTAAAAAATAAATTGTTACACGTTTGTGACAACATCGCTATAAACCTTGACAGTCTATAATTGATTATATATACTAATAACAAGAGTTGCAAAATGAGTACATATAAAGGAGTGACACGTTATGAACACAGCTAAAATAGGTATGACGATTGAAGAAGCGGCGGAATATACGGGCATAGGCAGGAACACCATGCGGAAGCTGGTAGAGTGGGAAAAGGTTCCAACACTAAAGATAGGCAGAAAGAGCATAATCCGCAGGGATACTCTGGAGAGATTTATGAGTATCAATCAGGGTAAAAACCTGTTGATACGGGAAGATGTACGGAGAGTAGAATGAACGTTTTCTATCTGCCAAATGACATTTTCAAGTCAAATTTGCCGCCATATGAATATAAGGTCTTTACATATCTGATAATGCGGGCAGACAGAAAAAGCGGATTTTGCTTTCCCTCAATACCAACTATCGCAAATGATTGCGGTATAAGTGAAACAAAGGCCCGTAGAGCTGTACAGTTTCTGGAAGAGAAAGGATTTATAGAGATAAAGCCTCAATTCAAAAATCTTCAAAACGGAAAGATTCGGCAAAGTTCAAACATGTATAAGATATTACTCCCTGTATAACGTACACCCACCCGCCGTATATTTTGCAGGGGGTCACTGTATGATATACACCCACCCCCTGTACGATAATATAGGGGATAATAACAATAACCAATTAACAATACTTATTTAACAACTACCACTTAACAACGAGGCGCGATATGGATTTTGAAACACAAGAATTTAATGACCTGCTGAGAGGCTGCTACTTTCATAAGACAAGACAATATCCGAGCGAAGCTACAAGAACAACTGCTTATGCCGCTATGGAATACTTGTGGAGCAAACGCAGTTTGAAGGTGGAGGATGTAGTTTATAGTCAAGAAGAAATTCGGAGTAAGCTGTTGGACGAGCTGATGCCGGAAATACTTGACAGGGCTATTGAGGTATATATGCAGGCCAAAAATGTACATCAGGAAACGGCATATTTGGCAGGCTGTATATTCCGAACCTTACTTAATTACGATGCCTATATGGAACGAATGTTCCGGCAGAGGTTTTAGAATTGTAGTTTAGCAAGCACTGAATTTGGATATCCAAATTCGATTTTTTAGGGGATTTGCTCCCCTAAGACCCCAAAGGAGGTAAAAAGATGAGGTCAAGACAACACCAATTTTTAGTAAGGCTCAATGAAAAAGAATATCAGAATTTACAAAAGTCGATCAGCCGAACAGGGCTGTCGAGAGAGGCATACATAAGAAAATTGATCTGCGGATATGTTCCAAAGGAGCAACCATCTCCCGACTACTTCAAAATGATGCGGGAGCTTAACGCCATAGGCAATAACCTTAACCAGATTGCAAAAATGGCAAATGCCACTGGAGCCATAAGCGAGGACTACTATCGGGAGCAAGTTCGAAAGCTGGATGAGGAAATTCTGAAAATCAATTCAGCAGTGATATTGCCGGAAAGGATAGACTATGGCGACAACAAAAATATGGAGCATTAAAGGTGACATAGGCCATGTAATCAGATATGCCGAGAACTCAGCAAAGACTGACGGCAGCAGATATTCAAGCTATGATTTGCAAAGCTTACAAGATGTTATGGCATACGCCACCGACCCAACAAAAACTGAGCATAGATTATTTGTAACCGGGATAAATGTCACGCCCAATAATGCCCGTGACAAGATGATGCAGACAAAAATGCAGTATGGCAAAAGCGATGGCATTGTAGCCTTTCACGGATATCAGAGTTTTGCGCCCGGGGAAATCACGCCGGAGATGGCGCGCGAAATTGGCATAAAGCTGGCTGAAGAATTATGGGGAGGCAGATTCGAGGTTATCGTTGCTACGCATTTAGATAAGTCCCATATACATAACCATTTCGTTTTAAACTCGGTATCTTTCGTGGATGGAAAGAAATTCTATGATAATAAGGCCACATACGCAAAAATGCGGCAGGTATCGGATCGGCTTTGCAAGGAATACGGCCTTTCTGTGATTAAAAACCCGAAAAGCAAAGCCATGAACTATGCCGAGTGGAGCGCACAGAAGCAAGGTAAGCCTACAATCCGCAGTCAGATGAAAGATGAACTTGACGAGATAATCAGATGTTCAATTACCTTTAATGAGTTCTGGCGACAGTTAAATCGACGCGGATATGTAGTTCATAGACGAGGCTATAAGATTGCCCACGCCTCTATAATTCCGCCGTATGCAAAGCGTCCTATACGGCTTGACAGCCTGGGGGAAAACTATACCGAGGAAGCTATTTTACAGAGAATAATTGCCCAAAGGAATGGAATCAGGCAGTTTACTACTCCAACACCACCAAAGCGGTATAAACTGAAAAGTTTCAAGCCAAAGAAGTTGAAAGGCTTTATTGCGCTGTATTTTCACTACCTCTATCTATTCAAGAGAATACAGCGCAAACAAGTGCCGCAGAGAGTTTCATTCTATATGCGTGACGAAATGATACGTTTGGAACGCTATCAGAAGCAGTTCAAGTTTCTGTATTCCAATGGCATTGAGAAGATGTCACAACT
>JAFLUQ010000137.1 GCA_022508735.1 Oscillospiraceae bacterium
GCAGCGCCGGACGTGACGGCCGCGGCCTTATCCGTCAGCACCAGTTCAATAAGGTGGAGCTTGTGAAGTTCACTAAACCCGAGAACAGCTATGAAGAGCTGGAAAAGCTCACCCACGACGCCGAAATGGTGCTTCAGGGACTTGGCCTTCCGTACAGAGTTGTGAAGATCTGCGTGGGAGATCTGGGCTTTACAGCCGCCAAGAAGTACGATATTGAGGTATGGATGCCCTCTTATAACCGCTTTGTGGAGATTTCCTCCTGCTCGAACTTCGAGGACTTCCAGGCTCGCCGTGCGAACATAAAGTACAAGGACGGTTCGGGCGGCAAGGCTCAGTTCGTGCACACCCTCAACGGCAGCGGTGTTGCCGTTGGCCGTACAGTCGCTGCTATTCTGGAGAATTACCAGAATGCGGACGGCAGCGTGACCGTTCCCGAAATTCTTCGTCCATATATGGGCGGCCTTGAGGTAATAAAATAAATAGTTTTCCCGCCACAGTGACCCTGTGGCGGTTTTTTTACAGAAAAAGTTAACACATTCCGGCTATTTACAATTATTTTCTTCTGTGATATACTTTTGTTGTCATAGATAATAAGGTGGTGGAAATTATGAAAAAAATACTTGCGGCGCTGACGGCATTGACGTTTGTTTTTGCCGTGTCTGCGGTGGCGGACGAACAAAATCACCCGATTGAACAGTCATATTCATTGGCATATGACTCGTTGGCGGCCTTTTATCAGCCTACTTATGCCCTGAATGAAATCGAAAATGAGAGGATAATACCCGTGGCTTCGGTAATCGTGGAGGCGGGTGAAAAGCAGAATGGAGACCCGAAAAGCATTATTGACGGTGATACGGACACGTACTTTACCGCGGTAAAGCCTACAATATTGTTTGATTTGGGCACGGTACAATACATCAGTGAAGTGGCTGTAGCTTTTTGGCCTCAGAGCCGTATTGCTAACATGATAAACTTCACGCTGGAAATCAGCAGTGACGGAGATAATTACACTGACGTTTACAGTGGCAGAAATATCGACTGGACTGAGTGCTATATGAAGGTAGATGTAGGAGAAACGGCGCGGTATATTCGTATTATCGGCAGCCGTGAAAATCCGGGTTTTGATTTGCGGCTGGCGGAGCTCGTGCCCCTTGGGCCGGGCAGCTCCGCCCCTCAGCCTGCCGAGTTTAACGGTGAAATACTGCTTTGGGGAAGAATACTGGAAAACGGACAGAATTACGTGAATATTCAAGACGTGGCGGCTATGTACGGCCTCTATGCGGCCTTTGACGGGCGGACGATAACTATATCCGACGAGGCGCCTGCCGGGACGCAGGAAATGCGCCTGTGCCGTGACAGCAACGGCATTATGTGTGTGCCATATACCGACGCGCTCAATTCCATAGAACTCAGCGGGCAGGGGTTTAAGTGTAATTATATGACCGGCCCCAGATGGGAATACGGTTCAGCGGTGACAAGAGTCGGGGAGTCAAAAATCCTCAGCCGGGTGCTGTTCTTCCGCCATATGCAGCTGGATATACTTAATGACGCTCCAGCTGTTCTCGGGGATCAGAACGTGGACGGATATACCGACCCGAGCCACCACGGCGCATGCAGCTATATTCCGCTGGAATACTATCAAAAGGTGCTGCTGGCCCGGTATATGACACCCCAGTATGACAGTAATGAACCCAACGCCGACGTAGTTTATAACGGTACACACACCATCGGAGTAAAGAATATAGACGGCCGCGCATACTTCAGAATTCGGGATCTGGCTGATATTTTCGGCTTCAGCGTGGACTTTGATGGACGCAGGGTGATATTGTCTGACGAGCGGCTCCCGAAATATGTGCTGCCGGAAAGACTTAAAGTATATAATATTGAGGGCATCAGCTATCTGAAGAGCCCGGATGCCGAAAGCTATATAGCCGGACTCGGAAACGGTCTTGAACTGACCTCCGGATATTATGAGCTCACAAACAGCCGGCCTGTTGCGGGAAATATCGTGGCGATCAATGACGGAAAAATGAGTGTTGTTGAGCTTGTGAGCGGCAATTATGTACCTCACACAGGTGTCAGCAGTTTTGACAGAATGTACTATCTGGACTTTTTTGTAAAAAAGGGATTGATATAATAAATAAAAGGCCGCCCATGCGGCCTTTTATTTATTACGTAAGTGTCGGAATATTTGTGAGCTTATATCAGAGGCTCAGGACGGTTAATAAGGTGCATGACATTTCCGTCGATGTCGCGGAAAAAGAAGGTGGATATTCCTTTCGGACTGGTGGCCGCGTCATGGATGATCTCCACACCCTCAGCCTTAAGCAGGGCCACTGTCTCCTCAAAGGTGTCGGTGGAAAAAGCCACATGGCGCACACCGGACAACTTTTCCTCAGGTTTTTCAGCTACGGCCAAAGCAGGGATAAATTCGATCATGCTCTTGTCGGGAAAGGCAAGAAAGTAGGTTCCCTTTCCGTTGTCGTAGACGCACTCAAGGTCGAACACACGCTTGTACCAGTCGGACAGGCGCTTGGTGTCCTCGCTTATAATGGCCAGATGTTCAATTCCTGTGATCATTTTTCATTCTCTCCTTTTTTATAATAATTTATGCAGAAACGCCGCTCCCACGATTCCGGCGTCGTTACCCGAAAGCGCGGCGGAGATCTCCGTCTGCTTCAGGCCCGGCACCGCGCGGGTGTAGACGTTCTCGGAAACATAGTCCCGTATAGGGCGGAGCAGGGTTTCGCCCTCTTTGCTGACGGCCCCGCCTATCACAAGGCGGTCCGGCTGAAAAATATTTATCAGGCTGCATACGCCGAGAGCGACGTTTTTTATCCAGTTGTCCCGTACCTCAACGGCCTCGGGAATGCCATTTGCCGCCGCTTCAAAAGGAGTGCGGCCGTCGATCTCACCGCAGTCCGCAAAATAGCCTCCCCTCTCTTTTGCATCGCGGATAAGAGCGGAAACAGAGGCATAGGTCTCCCAGCAGCCCGCCGCACCGCAGCCGCAGCGCCGTCCGCCGGGGTAAAGGGTGAGATGCCCTACCTCTCCGGCTCCGTCGTTTATGCCGCTGTAGAGCCGCTTGTTTATAATAATGCCGCCTCCTACGCCGGTGCCGAGAGTTATGAACACAAAGTTGTCGCAATCCGCACCACGGAGCCAATACTCGCCTATAGCGGCGCAGTTGGCGTCGTTTTCCACATCTATACGGGCATCTATGCGTTCGAGGAAGTACTCCCTCACGGCTGTGTTATCGTAATTTATGTTGCCGCTGTAGATTATAGTTCCGTTCTTATTGTCGCAAATACCGCTGCTGCCTATGCCCACGGCGGTTATACTGCTCTTCGGGACCATTCCACGATCCATCGCCTGAAGCATAGCGGCGTACATTCCGCGCACCATTGCTTCTCCGTTATCGGCCTCGCTTTTTACGCTTGCCCGGGAAATTATACGGCCCTCATCGTCCACAACGCCGGCTTTTATGCTCATTCCGCCAACATCTATACCGATTTGCATAATAATCACTCCTGATTTAATTATAACTCAACCGGGAGGACTTGTCAATAATTTTTGTTTCACAGCTCCCAGTAATGCCGGAAATATCTCGCCGGCATAAGCTGCTTCATAAGCTTTGGGTTTTTCCTTTCCTTTATGCCGATAGTATCATAGAAAAGCTTCCACATTTCCTCGAAATCATTCTCATTTGCCGACTTGTCCGGCGGAATAAAGCCTTCGGCGGAAACTATATACTTTTCCTTGGTATCATATATTCCCAACAGACTACGGCCAGTATCATGAATGACAAGTGGTATGGAGCCAAAGCGGGCGGCGAAATGATTCAGCACCAAAGGGAGCAGATTGTTCTGCGGAGAAAAGCGGCAGTACTGCGCACCGCTCTCCATTATTGAAAAGCGCATGAAGCCCTGCATCTTGTCTGTTTCACGTGAAACATTTTGCGCCAAAGTGGACACACGAAAAACATTTGGGTCAGTAAGACTGCTGTTTGCCGCCTTGCCGAGCTTAAAGCCCAGTATCAGATAGTGGTATATTGCGACCTCCCTGTGCGGCTCACCCGAAAGAAAGGCATAATATATCCGGTGCATAGCGTCGCCGCCCAGCTTTTCCCGGGCGGCCTTTGTTACTCTCTTTGCCTTTGCCGGATCGGTCGTGACCTCTATATAACGGGTGTTAAAGGTCAGCTGGGGGCGATCGGGAGTTATTATATCGGCAGGGGTGCGGCGATCATAAACCGCGTCAAACACAGCAGTGAAAAAGCCCTGATAAGAGCCGTCATAGATGTAGATAAAATCATAATCTTCTAAAACTGTCCCGTAAGGCATTTTACTTTCTCCTCAGGCGACGGCAGCAGCGAGTCGAAGCAGTCGTCCATAGTGAGCTGCTGATGCTCGAGAATTCTCGGGAGCATGGAGCTGGAGCTCGTCAGGCTGCCGTAGATAAAATCATAGTTCATTTTAAATGCAGAATACATATATTTTCCGTTGCAGGTAATAAAGTAGATCGCACGCTTAAGCTGGACCCTGAGCTTAGCAAGATCTTCAAAGCGCAAATTTGCGGTCCGTCGCGCGGTCACTATCCTCTGAGCTGAGCGTACGCCTATGCCCGGTACCCTTAACAGCATTTCGTAGGGCGCGGAGTTTATCTCCACAGGAAAATTCTCCAGATGATTTATGGCCCAGAAGCACTTTGGGTCAAGCAAAGGATCGAGGTGGTCGTTGCTCTCGCTCAGGATCTCTTCTGCCTTGAAGCCGTAAAACCTCAGCAGCCAGTCCGCCTGATACAGCCTGTGCTCACGGAGCAGCGGCGGTTTTATATCCTTTGGCAGTATCGGATGATTGCCCACCGGCACATAGGCGGAGTAGAACACGCGTTTTAGTCCGTAGCTTTTATACAGCGCCTCGCTGAGGCGAATGATCTGAAAATCACTGTCCGGTGTGGCACCGATTATCATCTGGGTACTCTGCCCGGCGGGGACAAAGCTTGGCGTGTGGCGGAACAGCTTTATTTCGTTCTTACGCTGTGTTATACCGTCGCGTATCTGCCCCATGGGCTTTGTGACCTTCTCCCGGGACTTCTGCGGAGCCAGCAGTTTAAGGCTGCCTTCGCTGGGAAGTTCGATATTTACACTCATGCGGTCGGTCAGAAGGCCCAGCGCGTTTATCAGCTCCGGCGCAGCGCCGGGAATGGCTTTTACATGAATATAGCCATTGAAAAAGTATTCCTTGCGAAGTATCGTCAGTACCTCAAGGAGCAGTTCAGCGGTATAGTCCGGGCTTTTTATTATTCCCGAGCTCAAAAACAGGCCCTCAACGTAATTGCGGCGATAAAAGTTTATAAACAGGTCTGCAAGCTCGCGAGGCTCAAAGGAGGCGCGCTCAATGTCGTTGCTGCGGCGGCACAAGCAATATTTACAGTCGTTTATGCAGTGATTGGTGAACAGCACCTTCAAGAGAGAAATGCACCGCCCGTCAGAGCTGAAAGCGTGGCAACAGCCGGCTAAAGATGCGCTGCCTATGCCGCCGGGCTTGTTTTTACGGTCGCTTCCGCTGCTGGTGCAGGCGGCATCATATTTAGCGCTGTCTGCCAGTATGCGGAGCTTTTCTTTTGTTTCCATGCGGGCTTCCTCCTTCCGATTTTAAATAAGCTGTAAATTATAGTTTATCGCACTCGATGGGGCGCCCCGGACCCCGGTCAGCCACCCAGTTAACGTATGCTTGCGCT
>JAFLUQ010000138.1 GCA_022508735.1 Oscillospiraceae bacterium
CACGGCTTCGGCGACAACGATACCCTGAGCGCCGTGGTTGCGGTGCTCTGCGAGGCGGATCTGCTTGTGCTGCTCAGCGACATTGAGGGGCTGTATACCGGCAATCCGCGCACAGATAAAAACGCGGCCCTTATCAAAAGGGTCGACGAAATAAATAACGACATAATCGCCGTGGCGGGCGGGGCCGGCAGCAGCCGGGGCACAGGCGGAATGCAGACCAAGCTTGAGGCCGCCCAAATAGCCATGAACAGCGGGATAGACATGGTGATAACCAACGGCGCATATCCCGAGCGGCTTTATGATATAATGGAAAATAAAGAAGTGGGAACCTTCTTCCCGGGGAGGGATAAAAATGACTGACATAAAGGAGCTCTGCGCCGCCGCGAAGCGGGCCTCGCGCCTTTTGATGACTGCCGGCACCGAGCAGAAAAACGCTGCCCTCGACGCTATGGCACAGGCCCTTGAGAACAACTGCGGCCTGATACTTGAGGCCAACGCCGCCGACGTGAGAGCCGCCCGTGAAAAGGGCACGCGTGAAAACCTTATCGACCGCCTCAGTCTCGACGAAAAGCGGGTGAAGGCCATGGCCGACGGCCTCAGGCAGGTGGCGCTTCTGCCTGACCCTGTGGGCGGCTTCGACAGCGTCACCACCCGCCCCAACGGCCTGCTCATAGGCAAAAAGCGCGTGCCGCTGGGGGTTATAGGCATAATCTACGAGGCCAGGCCCAATGTGACGGCTGACGCCGCGGCCCTCTGCCTTAAGTCGGGCAACGCCTGTGTGCTTCGGGGCGGAAGCGAGGCCATAAACTCCAATAAGGCCATTGCCGCTGTCATGCGAGTGGCGATAGGGGAGGCAGGCCTCCCGGAGGACGCTGTCTGCCTTGTGAGCGATACAAGCCGCGAAAACGCGGCCGCAATGATGAAAATGAATGAGTATATCGACGTTCTCATTCCTCGCGGCGGAGCGGGGCTTATACGTACGGTAGTCGAAAGCGCCTCGGTGCCGGTGATCGAGACGGGAACGGGGAACTGCCATGTCTATATTGACGACTTTGCCGACCTTAAAATGGGCGCTGAGATAATTTATAACGCCAAGTGCAGCCGCCCCTCGGTGTGCAACGCGGCCGAAAGCCTGCTCGTGTCAGAAAAGGTGGCTGATAGCTTTCTGCCGATGGCTAAGGCCTTGCTTGACCAAAAAAATGTGGAGCTTCGCGGCGATGAAAAAACACGAGCAATTCTGGGTGACAGCGTTATCCCCGCTACGGAAGAAGACTATTACACGGAATTTCTGGACTATATACTCTCCGTCAAGGTTGTGTCCGGCATTGACGAGGCCATAGACTTCATAAACGAGCATTCCACCGGCCACAGCGAGTGCATTGTGACCGAAAACTATAACAATGCCTTGAGGTTCCAAAACGAGATAGACAGCGCGGCGGTATATGTCAACGCCTCGACCCGGTTTACCGACGGCGGCGAGTTCGGCTTCGGAGCGGAAATAGGCATCTCAACCCAAAAGCTCCACGCCAGAGGGCCGGTAGGGCTTATGGGCCTCACAAGCTGCAAGTATGTGATACTGGGGCAGGGGCAGATCAGGTAGTTATGATATAATTTAACTGAGGGAGGCGCTGCAATATGAGCGAAAAAATTACTTATACCGCAAAAGAAGCCTTAGAGAAGCTGATGAACGGCAATATTCGTTATCTGTCGCTGCTGAAAAGCGAGGGAGACGTTTCGCCCGCTCTGCGTGAGAAAACCTGCGCTGAGGGGCAGCGGCCCTATGCGATAATAATTACCTGCTCTGATTCCAGAGTTTTGCCCGAAAGCATTTTTAACGCCGGGATAGGAGAGCTTTTTGTGATACGCGTGGCCGGCAACGTGATAGACAATCACCAGCTTGGCAGCATCGAGTATGCGGCGGAGCACCTTGGGTGCCGGCTGATAGTCGTTATGGGGCACAACCACTGCGGCGCGGTAGACGCCGCGATAAACCACGACCCTGAAGGGTATATAAAGTTCATTACTGATGAGATCAGCAAGGCCATCGGCGATGAGACCGACGATTACGCCGCCTGCTGCCTGAATGTGCGCCACAGCGTAGAAACCATAGAAGAGAGCCTGGAGATCCGCCGTGAAGAGGAGCATGGCCTCAGGGTGCTTGGAGCGCTGTATCATCTGGAGGACGGAAGGGTGGAATTTATGCGTTTTGGTAAAGGAAAAACTGAATAAAAAAGAAAACGGCTTCCTAAGTGCTTCGGAAGCCGTTTTTTGTTTTACGCGTTGAAGCCCAGCGGCCTTTTTTGCGGCAGGGCGGGCGCGAAGTCGAAGTCGTCAGCGGTGAAGGTCCCGAGCATTTCAAGGGTGAGAGAGTCCGCCTCGGTTAGCCGGGAGGCGCGGTTTATCTCGGCCTTTTCCATGAGGCTGCGAACAAACCTTCCGTTGCCGAAGTTTTTTTCTTTAGCGGCCCGGGCGAATATTTCATTCAGCCTGATTTCCGCCGAGGGCTCAAGCTCGTTGCCGCCGCTTTTTGCCATGAGGCGGGCTATATCCATGAGCTCGCCGGGGCCGTAGTCCTCAAAGGGGACGGTGAAGGCCACCCTCGACCTCAGGCCGGGGTTGCGGTCAAGAAACCTTTCCATTTCATTCTTATAGCCCGCAAATATGACTATGAGCTTATCGCGGCGGTTTTCCATCTCCTGCACAATGGTGTTTATGGCCTCGTCGCCGAACATTCCGCCTTTATCGTCGAGCAGCGAGTAGGCCTCGTCGATAAACAGAACTCCGCCGTCGGCCTTGTCAAAGGCATTTCGCACCAGCGGAGCCGTGTGCCCCACATATTTGCCGACAAGGTCGGCCCGGCCAACCTCCACCAGCCTGCCCTCGGTGATTATATCGTTGTCTTTTAGAATCTGCGCGAACAGCCGGGCGACAGTGGTTTTTGCCGTGCCGGGATTGCCGGTAAAGACCATGTGCATTGCCGGGCGGCCGACGGTTTTGCCAAGGCTTTTGAAGGTGGAATTCATGCGGTAGAAGTTCACCGCCCGAAAAATCACCTCCTTGGCCCTATTGAGCCCCACCATTGACCGGAGACTTTGTGCGGCGTCGCTTTTAACGCTCTCTTTTGGGGCGGCGGCCTTTCGCACCTGAGCATACTGGGGAAAGATATCCGTTCTCAGCTTTTGGTTATACCATTGATTGTACATAGAGAGAATCTCGCTCTTGCCGTATTTTCTGCCCTCTTTAAGCTCGGCGAAAAGCTCATTGTCGCGTTTGAGGCCTGATTTTTCCGCCAGAGCGGAGAGATAGCTTCGGGCGCCCTCGTAGTCGGCGTTTTCGTATTCTATGGTCACGAAGGGAGCGTCAAGCCTCGTTTTAAGCTCCTCTATGTTGTTCTCGCTGCCGCCGCTGACCGCGATTATGATCAGCACATTGCGGAGATTGCAGTTTATAATGGGAATAAGCTGTTTAATATCCTCACCATCCATGCCTCGGCTGCGGCGGAAGGCGCTTTCGCCGTCATTATCACCGTAATCAACGTTGATTATCACGGCTGCGCCGCGCATCATGTCAAATAACTTCTGCTTGAAGTCGCGTGTGTTGTTCAGCTCGCAGCACCGCATCGAAACAAGCCGCCGGTTTTCATAAAGGGCGCTGATGAGGCCGCTGATCAGCTCTCTTTTTTCGTCTTCACGGCAGCGGAGTATATAGTGCGCCGGGTGGAATATCCGCCCCGTGGTGTTGGGCCGGGCATAAATGCGTTCGAGCTCAGGGAGCAGAGTCTTCCCGTACATGAGCTCAAAGGCCCTTTGACTTATCTCCTCGCGGCTGAGCCTGTCGGCTACAAATTCATTGAAGCGGCCCAGGTCCCTGAGCCCCAGAGCCCTCTCAAGGCGCGAGCTGTCTGATAAAACGCGCCCGTCCGCTCTTAAAAGCATACGTTCAAATTCGTGCACCGTCACCTCCTCGGCCTCGTCAGATAAGGGCTTAAGCCCCATTTCGGCGCAAATTTTCTCGACGAAGCCATTGTTGCTGAATTCCGGCCTCACAGCCACGGCCAGCTCGTTGTCTCCAAGGCGCGGTATACCGGTCGTAAAAGCTGTAAATTCCGGGGTCTCTAAAAGTGACAGCTCCTGTTCGTCTTCTAAAACGGCCTTTATCCTATAAAAATTCATAACGTCAGCTCCTTTGTTTCTTTAACCTATGCCTGTGCCTGTATTATATAAAAACTGCTGTACAAAAAATTGCATATTACATATTGCGTTTTGGCGAAGGGTGTGATATCATAATAAAGAAAGGGGTGCAAGCTATGGAAAAAATCAAAATAGACCGCGCCGAGCTTTTTGACGAGCTCTGGCAGCCGTCGCTCACCAAAAATGGAACGGCGATTACAAGAACGGCGAAAAAGTATGACGTCAGCGCCGCAAATCTCCGGCTGGCCTGTGCTGAGGCCGATATTCCCATGCCTGAAAACGGCATGGCCAGGCCTGAGCTGCCGGCGTCAGATAAGGCTTTTGTAGAGATAGCGAAAATAGCCCACCACAACCCGAGAAATGCCGGCACACCCATGACGACAAAGTCGTATGATGTGTGCCTCTTACAGCTGCTATACAAATATTCCTCGCCGGAGCATATGCTTTCAAGGCCGCAGCTGCAAAGGCTTATGCTGTCGGAGTACGGCCTTGAGCTCGACCGCCGCGCGGTGACGACCAATCTGGAGGTGCTCAGGGCCGCCGGCTGGGATATTTCAGAATATGACAGGCGCGGCGGCGGCTATTGCCTGATGAGCCGATCCTTTGCGCTGCCGGAGGTGCGGCTGCTTATGGACTCTGTGTATTCTAATCCAGCTATCCCTCAGAAGCAGACGGAAAAGCTCATAGCCGAGCTTCAGGAGCTGCTGCCCGTAAACCAGCGGCGCAGCTATAAGCATCTTAAGGTTCTCGACCATGTGCGTAAGACCGACAACAGGGAGCTGTTTTTAAACATTGAGCTTCTTGACGAGGCCATAGCCGAGAAGAAGCTCGTTCACTTCACATACTGCCGCTATGACGTTAGCGGCGAGCTTGTCGCCCGCAGAGAGCGGTCATATTCCGCCAGCCCTCTGGCCCTCTACGCGGCCAACGGCTTTTACTATCTTCTGTGCATAAACGAGGGCCATAACAACATAGCCCCTTACAGGCTTGACAAGATCAAAGACATGGTAAAGACCGAACGCAGGGCACAGGCTCCGCCCGCGGATTTCCGCCCCGAGGATTTCGCCAATTCCGGCGTGCTCATGTACGGCGGCGAGCTGGTGAGGGCCAAGCTCCTTTGCAAAAACGAGGTGCTTGATTATATGGTCGACACCTTCGGCCGTGACGCGAAAATGGTCGACAACGGTGACGGGACCTTCAATATGACCGTGACCGGCTCCTTTATGGGGCTCAAGCTCTGGGCGCTGCACTATCTTGACCGCGTCAAGGTGCTGTGGCCTGTGGCGCTGAGGGACGCAGTTGTGGATATGATAAAAGATAACATGTACGGAATATAAGGGGCCGTAAAAAAAGTCGCGCAGACCGCTTAGGGGCTTTGAGCTGCTTATAAAGTGATTATGTGTTTAAAAACTGCAAAAAATGGTTGTTAAACGTGAAAATCCGCCTAAATGAAGTGAACCCCAAAGTTTAGACAAAATAAAATATTAAATTGCTTGTGAAT
>JAFLUQ010000139.1 GCA_022508735.1 Oscillospiraceae bacterium
GTCTTAAACGGTAGTAGCATACATTTTAATGCCCGTCAAGAAAAATGCCATGCGGCAAAAACCGCATGGCATAGGCTAATTTAACTGATTTGTTCATGAGACATAGAACCGTCCGAGACCACTGTCTCACTGTCCCCTGTCTCACATTTCATCGGGCACGGGAGAACTGTCCCCTCGTGTTGGACACCGTTGACCTACCTTGCCTCATGCCGACCGTTATTACGTTCAAGGATAATAACGAGCAGCAGCGCGGCGCCAACGAGCAGCGCGCAGCCGACAAAGCTGAAGTAACGGTTCGTGCCGCCTGTTTCGGGCAGCTCGATGGGCCAGTTGAACTTAACCGTCGCCATGCCCACGCGGTCCTCAAGGTAGCTCCTTTTTCCCGGGTCGCCGCTTAGATCGTGGGTGCCGAGCTCAAAGCTCACCACGCCGTCGATCCCGCTTTCGTAGGCGAAATAATTGGGGTCGTCGGGGTGATCGAGGTCATAATAGGGGCTGTTTTCGTCGTCCTTGATTGACGGATGGTATACGCTGTCTTTACTGTTCGCGGCGTCGGCATTATCGGTGAAATGGCCGCCGTTACGCTCATAATGCTCCCTGGGCGAGTAAATCAGCGCAGCCAGAACATCGACCCATTTTTCCTTGTTGGCTTCCTCGTCGGGAGTAAGCGTGTAGGTGCCTATGGGCAGCAGGGTGGCCATACCGCTCTCCGGGTCGAAAATACGGGGGTCGGAGTAGAAGGTGAAGGAACCGTTTCTGTTGCACACCACCTTGGGGTACTTTTGGTTAGCCTCATCGTGGTAGAGGATATCGCCGGGGCGCATTCCCTTCAGCTCCGCCTTATCGACAGTGATGGTCAGGTCGGGGAGCTCGGGTGACAAGGCCGCGGTACCCTCAGGGTACTCGCGCGTCACATTAACTGTGTAGGTCAGGGTATTCTTTTCGCTGAAGAGGTAAGCTAAATTTTCCTCCATGAGTGTCATTTCGATGGCCAGCTCGCCCCGCACAATGCGGGTGTTGTATGTGCCGGACACGGTCGCGTCGTGCTGCGCGAGGCCAACCGCCTTTTTGGGAAAAGAGGCCTGTGTGCTTTGGGGGCCGTAGGCCGTCTCAGTGATCAGGTCGAAGTTTTCAGAGGTTCGCCTGGCCGGGTTTCTTTCGCACCACTCCACATACTCCCGATGGTCCGGGTCGGAGTAAATATCAAGGCTGCTCACGGGAGTATCGGGGTCGGGGTAGGGCCAGTAGGTTACGGTGAGCTTATATTTCACGTCCCGCGTGTCGAGAGTGATGAACTCCTCGCCCCGCTTCGGGCCGAGGCCCGCGCCGTAGCCGCCCTCTTCGATGGGCTCTTCACTTACCGGGTCGACAAGCTCCCAAACATAGCGAATAACACCCAATTCATCGCTTTGCTGGGCATTAAACAGGCCGGGCTGATTGGCCGGGATATCGGCAGTCGGCACGTTGGGCAGATAGTAATACGGAAGCTCAAAGCCGCCCCGGCTGTTTACCACTGCCCTTAAGAGGGCGTCAAGGCCGTTATATGCGGTTTGCCCCTGCCAGTCCGCATAGCGCTCCAGATATTCCACCCAGTAATAGATGGCCTCAACATTTTCTTTGTTATAGCTTAAGAGCTCCTTTGCCAGCTTCGCCGGATCAATGGACTCTCCCAGATAGATGATCTGGCTGAGGCCCTCCATGCCGGGCCCCTTCCCCACGTTTACCGTTGTGCGGGGGAAGCCCTTGGAGGGATAGCTGTCGCTGTTTTTATGCATGCCTACGGAGCCGGTTTTTCTGAACATGTCGCCCGTGGCGGAGGATTTTACATTATCATTTGGATAGTAGACCCAGTTCATGCCGCTCGCCTGACCGTTTGTGAGCACCTCATTGCCGCCGATGAAGTCGTCTTTGGCTTTGACGGTGATAATTGAGCGCCAGACCATCAGCGTGGTGGCGCCGACGGAGCTGGTGGGGATGGTTTGACCAACCCAATCGAGGTAATACATATCATTGCCTTGATCGTAGCACAGGTAGGGCCATCCGTTCATAAGGTCGGTGTTATCGGTAATAGCGATGCGGTGCTCGTGGGCCGTTCCCACGGTGAAGATGCTGCCCTCGGCGGAGCCGTCGCCTATTACCACGCTGCCGCCCGAGTTCAGATGCCACACGCGGCCGCTTGCGTCCACCATATCAAAGCGGGGGTCTATGTAGTCGGTGACGGTGTAGCCCTGCAGATCGCCGACGATCTCATCGAGTATCTTTTCTGAGAAGATACTCGTCAGCGCGTCTGCGGCCTTGCCCGAGTCGGCCGTCTGCTCGGCCGTTGAATAGAAGTGGGGGTTTCCATCCTCGTCAAGAGATGAGAGCGACACCAGGAATTCCTTCGCAATCTCATAGTCATCGCTACCCGGGACTACCGGGCCGCCGGCCAGCATAACGGTGAAGATGATGTAGCCATTGTCTTTCAGATCGTCAACAAGGTCCTTAGCTTCGTCCTTATAGTCATTATTCCGGTCGGTATCCTTACCGTCGGTGAAAATGATCAGGTATTTTTTGCCGTTGTCATTGTAGGGGTCGCTGTCGTTAAGGAAGTCGTTTATCTCAAGATATTCCCGGAAGGCCTGAATGCCCGTGCGGGTGCTGGTGTTACCGGTGAGGCCGTAGTTATACTGCAGGATAGCGTTACCGGAGGCATCCTTATTCCTGGTGCTCGGCTCCGAGCCTGCGGCACTGCCATCGCCGCGGGTAAGCGACATGATTGCGGAGCTCTCGCCGGCGTTGGTGGTCCAGTCCAGCATAACGAGCTCGCCGGGGGTGGCCTTGCCGTCACTGAAGCGCACGGCGGAGACCGCGCTGCCGGGGGATTTTTCGCTCAGATTGGTCACAAAGGAGCCCAGCGCCCTCTGCAGAGATTCGGTTTTTACATACCCGCTGTCTTCCAGCATATACACATAGGAGGCGAAAAGCCCCGTATCGTCGCTCATGCAGAAGAAGCAGCGAAGATAGCCCTCATCGTCCACATAGAAGCGGATGGGGCTGGACCTCTCGATATAGTAACTGTGGCCCGTACCGGAGCCCGTGGCAGTGTCGGCATTTTCGCCGGGCGCGTAGACCAAATCGGGAACGCTATGAGTCACCGGGAGGCTCATCAGCTGCTTGGCGGTGTAAAGCTCCGGGTTTGTGTAGTTGCTCCAGCTGCCGTGGGTGACGTAGTACCAGCCGGGGGACGTGCTGCCGTTTCGCACGTTGCCGATGATGTGCTGCTTATCAGCTGTGGTGGCGATGGGAGAGTCGTCGCCCGGGTCGCGGCCGTTGGTGCTGCCGTCCCAGTAGCCCAGGGGGGCGTATTCCAGAACGTCGCCACTGGGGTTATAGACATAGTAGGTGTAGCTGCTGACGCCCAAACGGGAGTTGTCTGTGAGGTGGGTGTCGAGGATGCTGTTCACCTCGGCGTCAGAGAGGATGATCTTATCCCAGTCGATGATTTTGCCGTCGATCTTGGTTCCGACCATCTTGTTCAGCGAGGCGACTTGGTCCTCACTAAGGTCGGAATTGTAGACATATATATCATCGATGTAGATTCCGGGGCCGGAGTATTGGTCAATAAAGGGGTTGAAATAGATATCTCTTTCGTTCAGAGTGAAGGTGGCAGTTGTGTTTTCGCAGAGAGCGCCGTTCTTGTACATCTGCAGGTTATAGACTCTGTTCCCCTGATGCTTGAACACCATGGTAATATTTGAGGTGCCGCTAAAGGCGCTGTTATCATAAGAAACTCTGTTGCCGCCCTTGCTTATGGTATCTCTGCCATAGCCGGCCGTGAGGCGGCCCGGTACACTGCCAGACGGATTTCGCACCGCCCTGAAAATATTGTTCCATTCAGAGTCTCCGGAAGCAATATAGCTTGGCCCGACATACAAAAGCTCCGCAATGTCAAAGTCGCTTGAGCCGCCGGTGCCAACCGTGACTGTGAAGCTGACGGTAAAGCTGCTTATTGTGTCTATCGACGCTACCTTAAGGGCATATTCCGCATAACCGGCGCCTGCCTGCCCAATATGGAAGCCTTTATCGTTTACGATATTATCTAAGTTTGCTCCAACCCTCGGCCCTGAACCAAAGGAAAGAGGCTGATTGCCGTTGATGGACTCATTATGTGTACCTCCGGTAGTAAGCTGCGAAACTAGCGAGGCAGCATCGCCGCCCTTTACGCCGTTCGCCAGGCTGCCGTTGTCAAAGGAATAGTAGGCGATGAGCTTCTCTTCTTTTGGGTAAGTCGGGGCGTCTTTAATGTGGCTGCCGTAGCCGCGCTCAATTTCGTTGCTGACCTGATTGACCGCGCCGTATTTGCTCGCCGCCACCGTGCCGTCGTTATCAACACTGACCCGCTTCAGCTCCTCGGAGGTGAAGGCCATGCTGCCCGAGGAGTCAAGCACCATGCCGACCTGGGAGGGGTAGCCCTCGTTATACCAGGCTTCGAGCTCCAGCTCAAAAACGCGCTCGTCGTCGGTCTCATAGGCGGTTTTGTCGGTATGCAGGCCCTCGTGGGTGCTGTAGACCTTGTGCCACTCAACGTGCTCCTCCGCGCCCGGTGGCAGCTGGCTCAGCTCCGTGCATACATACTCGGTGCCGTTGTCGGTATATTTGACTATTTCGCCCTTAAGATGGCCTTCCCAGTCCTCGGTGTAGACGAAGGCGTAGGCCGTGTCGACCTCCTTGTTGAGCTGCTCGCCGCTTTCGGCCGGGAACACTACGGTGTCGTTTGTTCCGGGCACGGCCTCGGCCGCGCGAACGTAGAACACATGGCCCTTAACAAGGTGGATATAGGGGTCATAGGTGATCATGATATCGTCGTCGTCATCGTCAACATAGGTGACCGCGCCGCGGCCCGCCGAGATCGAGAAGCCGGAGAACATCTCAACCAGATTGCCGTTTTTGTCTGTGGCAGGGTTGGCAAGCAGCGTGATGGAGCCATTCTTTCGGTCGAGCGCCGATATGTAGCCGGAGCTTTTGGCGAACTCGTCGGTTATTTCATCTAATTCGCCGCTTTCACGGTCGACCGCATAGAACTCATACCCGCCGCCCTGCGCCGGGGCTATATAGCCCTCGGCCACGACGAAGTAGCGGTCATTGCCCATCTCGAGCTCACCGCCCTGGTACTGAAGGCCGTCGACCTTTTTGGAATGCCAGTGGCGGATGATGAAGTGCATCCAGCTGTTCCTGTTCAGCGAGGCCGGCGCCGCGAAGGCTAATATTCCTCCAAGTATCGAAAGGGTCATGCACAGCGCAAGAAACCCCGCCGTCCATCTTTGCCTTTTTGATGTTATTCTCATATTGCTGCTCCTTTTTAAGCATCCGTTGTAGATTTCAATCTATACCATAACATTGTATATTATATCATTATATCATTATATTTTTATTTGTCAATATAAAAATATAATGATATAAATCACATTTATTTAGCAGGAAACAGCAAGAGCAAGCCTGCCGGACGCAAGCTTGCTCTTATTGGTGTGCCATATTTTGTTTCAGACAGCCCGTTTATCGGCAAAAATATCTTGAAAAATACTTTAGTTCTATTGATTTTGTTCCTATAATGTGGTATAATA
>JAFLUQ010000014.1 GCA_022508735.1 Oscillospiraceae bacterium
TCCCGACGGCGTACGTTGGTACGCCGAGTGGTGATTTTCGTTCGTAGCTTAGGGGTTTAAAATATAGAAAATGCGCCGCATAAGGCGCATTTTCTACATTAAATAACTTTTATAGGAAACTTTGTGAACACATAACCGCTTTAAAACCAGTCTCAAAGCCCCTAAGCGGTCTGCGCAATTTTTTTACGGCCCCTTGTTTTACTTTATTGGGGTGTATCCTGTTTTTTCGATCAATTCCTGCCCCTGCTCGCCGCATATCCAGTCGAGCAGCAGTCTGGTATTTTCATCTGCGTCGGAGCGTGTGACGGCGTAAAATTCCGTCGTCAGCGGATATGAGCCGTTACGGACGTTTTCCTCACTGGGATAAACTCCGTCAATGCTGAGCAGCTTTATCTGGTTATTTTGCACCATTTCCGTGGAATAGAAGCGGAAGCTGAAGCCGATGGAATTGGCAAAATTCCGATAGTCCGCCACCTGAGTGATAATTCCACCCATCATGCCGGAAATATCTTCCTTAGGGGGACTCATAAGAGGAGTATCGCCCATAAGGTTTATAAGCGCGGTCTGACTGCCGCTGCCCTCATTGCGCTGGAAGGCCCGTATTTTTCCAAGGCCATCCGCACCCAGCTCGCTCCAGTCGGTTATATTGCCGGAGTAAATGCCTTTGATCTGGTCGACAGTTATACTGTCAACAGGGTTTTCGGCATTTACAAAGAACACAAATGCCTCCTTGCCTATGGGAGTGAACTCCAGCTCCACGCCGTTGTCGGCGGCGTACTGAAGCTGCTCCTCGGAGGGTGCGACCACAAAAATTATATCCCTTTCGCCGTCAACTATGCTTTGATAGGCGCCTCTTGTGTTGCTGTATGGAAGGTACTCGTCCTCGGGATACAGCGCCCGGAAAAAGGCGGAGTATACCGGATACAGGGCCGCCGCACCGTCCATTACGGGCAGTTCTCCCTCGAGGCTCAGCGTGGCTTCACCGTCAAGCCGGGCGACCTTGGAGCCCTCCTCAAAGGGAGCATACTCATATATGTCAAAATCGTTCGGAACGGTTGCGACCTCTTCGGGATATGATCTGAAAACACGCCTGTAAACGTTATCGCCGATACCGGTAAGAACACATATTCCCGCAAGACAGACAAGCGGAATCCAGATGAATTTTTTCTTTATAATACCCCACACCGCAAAGTCAATTGTCAGCGCTGCCAGCACAGCAAGTACCATTACGGAATACGCCAAAATATCGCTGCCCCCGGAAAAAGCCACCATCAGTCCTGCGAATATTCCTCCGTAAAAGGTCAAAACCGCAAGGCCGAGCGTGAACAACACCCGAAATACTACAGGGATGTTTTTATGATAGTATATCACAGCCACGCATACAAGTAAAAATAAAACAGCGATAGCAATCATAATCACTCCTCCCTCGCCATTACGCCCCACAGCGCCAGAATAATTACTATACCGGCAATGGCAATAAGGACTGCCACGGTGGAGCTAACTATTTTGCCGAAGCCGGAGAGGAATATAAGCGATCCCAAGCCCATCAACACGGCGAACACAATTATCAGAAGCGTGAAGATGATTTTTGCCAAAAACACCCATATTTTCAGTTTCTTAGTCATGGCTCAACACTCCTCACATCTTTTATCTCCTGATTTCCGGGAGGCCCAATATTTTTATAAATACGCCTTTTTCCGCGCCCGGATATAAATCCTCAGAAGGATCATAGTAGGTTACTTTATACAAGGCCGCACGGTATCCGTAGGTTCCGCCGTCCGTCACATCAAATCGGTGCGGCCACAACAGAAAAATGAGAATAACTGCAAGCAATATTACAAATATAAACTTTATTTTCTTTTTCATTGTGCTTATCTTCTAAGCCACACCGTCATCTCGCGGGTATCTTCACGGTTATCCCAGAAGGCGTAGGGCAAAGCGGTGATCTCTACCTCTTCCTCGTCGCCGCTTACGACAGGGCGGTACAGCTCGCCGCCCTCCCAGTCGCGGCGGCGCAGAGCCTTGCCGCGGATATACACCGCGCCGGGGAAGAGACTTTCGTCTTTAAACTCGGTGAAGCAGTTGAAATCAGTAATTCTGAGGGCGTCCAGCTTGTCGCCGTTGTCGGCAGACTCAAGGCAGTAAACCACGGGACCACGCTGAATAGCCACCCGACCGTTGTCCTCACGGGCAAGGGGATTGGCCTCGATAAACTCAATAGGCATGGGCAGGTTCAGATAGACGCTGTCGTCCGCCTTCCAGTCCCGGGTGATGCAGGCGTAGCCGTTTCTTATTTCCGGCTTCTCTTTAAGGCCGTTGACCTTGATCTCAAAGCTCCTCGCCCACGCGGGAATACGCAGAGCTAAAGTATAGCGGCCCTCGCCCACGCTGAAGGTTATTCTGCCGTCCCACGGGTAGTTCCCGCGCTGGGATATGCGCACCGTGCCGAAGGGCATATTAACCTCGGCCTCACCGCCGATGTAGAGGTGGGTATAGATAGTATCATCACCGGCAGAGTATACATAATTGCCAAGAGAGGTTATCATTCTCGCCAAGTTGGGCGGGCAGCAGGCACAGCCAAACCAGCCCGGACGCTTGCTGCGGATATGGCCGCAGACGCCGGCCTTTTTCGTGGCCTCCTCCCACATGGAGAGGGGATTTGTATAGAAGAAATGCCGGCCGTCCAGCGCCATGCCGCAGATAGTGGCGTTATATATAAGCCGCTCCATAGTGTCGGCATACTTACTGTCGGGATTCATGCGCAGCATTCGCTGAGCGAAAAATACCATGGAGATAGCCGCGCAGGTCTCGTTATAGACGGAATCGTTGGGCAGGTGGTAGTCGAAGCTGAAGGCCTCGCCGTGCACCTGGGAGCCGATACCACCGGTTATGTACATCTGCTTTTTGGTTATATTGTCCCACAGGGTCTCGGCTGCCTTTTTAAGGCTCTCGTCGCCGGTCTCGGCTGCAAGGTCGGCCACACCGGTGTAGAGATAACCCGCACGCACACTGTGACCCACGGCCTCTGCCTGCTCTCGGATAGGCTTGTGGCTCTGGTTATAGCGCTTGTCTACGCGCTCCTGATAGCCACCCCAAAGATTTATACCGTTACGCTTTTTGAGCTCTTCGTCGAAGAAGTGCGGCTCAGTGCCGCGAGCGTTCACCATGTACTCACAGAGGCGGAGATACCTCTCCTCCCCGGTCACGCGGTAAAGCCGCACCAATGCCAGCTCCAGCTCCGGATGGCCGGGATAGCCGTGGAGCTGATTTTCACCGGGGCCTATTTTTTTATCTATAAGGTCGATAAAACGGCACATGATATTGAGCAGCTTATCCTTGCCGGTGGCCTCGTAATAGGCCACGGCAGCCTCGGTCATATGGCCCGCACAGTAGAGCTCATGGCAGTCAAGAAGGTTTGTGAACTTCTTGTCGGGCTCTTTTATCTGGAAATATGTCATGAGGTAGCCGTCTTCATCCTGAGCCTTTTCGAGCAGGTCGATCACCTCATCGGCGGTCTTTTCAAGCTCATCGTCCGGGTCGATTGTCAGGCGGTAAGCCACGGCCTCCAGCCACTTAGCCACGTCGCTGTCCTGAAACACGTAGCCGTCAAACTCGCCCTGCTCAAGCCCCGCGGCTATGCGGAAATTTTTGATCGCATGGCTGGGCTCGGTGTCAGGCACAAGGTCGTTGATGGCCTGCCACTGGTAGGGAATTATTTTCTCCTTAGCTATCTCGGTGTATTTACTCCAGAAGCCGTCGTCGATTTTAACGTTTTTAAGCGGCACAAATTCGTTTGTCACTAAACGCATGATGTTGTTCTCTCCTTAATTTTCAGGTTAATTTTTTAAGATAATTTCCTTCTATTTTAACGCCTTCTTTAAGAATAACAAAGGCGTGGGGATCTATTTCACGTATGATAGCCCTGAGGGCTGATATCTCGTACTTACTGAGAATAATACAGAGCACCTGTGTTTCCTCATCGGTATATTCCCCCTTGCCGGACCAGGAGGTCACGCCGCGCACAAGGCGGCGGTTAACTGCCTCGGCTATTTCATGGCCGTGGCCCTTGGTTATGACAGTAGCCTCGGTATTGATACTTTGAGAGTAGGTATGATCCACAGCCAGAGAGCTTGCCACTGCGAAAAGTATGGAGTAGATAGCCGTCTCAACATTAAAAACTATCATACATATTCCGTAAAGAACCACATTTACCGATAAGCTCAGGTTGCCCACACTGATGGGGATATCTTTTTTTATGCAGTAGAGCCCGATTATATCCGTTCCTCCGGTGCTGCCGCCCATTCTCAGCGTAAGGCCCAGCCCGAAGCCGGAGATAAAGCCGCCGATTATGCAGTTCACCAGCCTGTCGCTTACCAGCGGTACTGCCGGAGAAGGAATAACAGACATGAATATGGCCGTAGTCGTAACGCAGATCAGCGTCCGTACAAAAAAACGCCTGCCTATTGCCTTATATGCCAGAATGAAAATAGGGATATTGATCACGTAGTAGATAATACCCGCAAGGTCAAAGCTTAGTAAATACCGACTGACGAGCGTGCCTATGAGCTGGCTTAAACCCAAAACTCCGCCGCTGTATAGCCCCAGCCCGGAAATGAACATTCTGATGCCGAAGGTGTAGAAAAACGTTCCCACCACAGCCAAAAGAACTTTTTTTATGCTGTTGGATCTTGCATTTTCTATGTTCATACTAAAACTCCTTTGTTTAAAGTATCCATTAATAGCTTACCATATCCCGGTTCTAAAGTCAAGACGAAGCTTCATAAAATTTAGCGAGGTGAACACAGTGAAATTATCAAAAAGACTGTTATTTTTCGCCCTGACAGCGGCAATTCTGATATTCTCTGCCGTTATGGGCGAGAGCGCACCCCGGGATAAAATTGCCTACATAACCATTGACGACGGACCCACGCTGAACACGCCGCGGATCATCGATACCCTAAAGGCCCACAATGCCGGAGCCACGTTCTTTGTGCTGAAGGAGCGGATAGAAATGTACCCCGACTCCATACGTAAAATGGAGAACGAGGGCTTTGCCATAGGCCTTCACGGTGTCAGCCACAGCGAGGCCATATATGCCACGCCCACGTCTCCGCTCAGTGAAATGAACGAGACCGGCGAAGCGCTGTACCGCCTTATCGGGCGGCGAACCAGACTTGTGCGCACGCCATATGGCAGCGTTCCCAATCTGACCGATAGGCAGAGGCAGCTGCTCGAGGCCGCGGGGTATAAAATCATGGACTGGAACGTTGACCCCCGTGACTCCATCGGCAAAACCGTGGACCGTAATACCGTACTACGTAATCTCAAAGCCGGGTTGGATAAGGCCGGCAGCCCGGCTGTTATTCTGCTGCACGACCGAAAGAGCACCGCAGACGCACTGGAGGAGATACTCGCCATTTTAGAGGCCGAAGGGTACGAGCTTAAGAACCTGACTCTGGGCGTTGAGTTTTAGGCATAGAGTCCCACCCTTAAGCCTAATTTAGGGCTTGATTTTTGGCGGTAAAGGTAGTATAATGAAACTATATTATCTTTATGGAGAATCAGTCTATGTTTACACTCATCACAACCGAAGGCAAGGCCCGCCGCGGCCGCTTTGATACTGTTCACGGCACCATTGAAACACCGGTATTTATGAATGTAGGGACCTCGGCCGCCATTAAGGGGGCCGTTTCGTCCATGGATCTGAAGGAGGTCGGCTGTCAGGTTGAGCTGTCGAACACCTATCACCTGCACGTTCGCCCCGGCGACGACCTTATACGGGACATGGGAGGCCTGCATAAATTCATGAACTGGGACCGCCCCATACTCACCGACAGCGGCGGCTTTCAGGTGTTTTCCCTTGCCTCTCTCCGGAAAATAAAAGAAGAGGGTGTGTCATTCCAGAGCCATATTGACGGCAAACGCATCTTTATGGGGCCGGAGGAAAGCATGCAAATACAGTCTAACCTTGCCTCTACCATAGCCATGGCCTTTGATGAGTGCGTTGAAAACCCCGCCCCCTACGATTATGTGAAAAACAGCTGTGACCGCACCTACCGTTGGCTCGTGCGCTGCAAGGCGGAAATGGAGCGACTGAACGCTCTGCCCGAGACCATAAATAAAAATCAGCTTCTTTTCGGCATAAATCAGGGCGGCACCTACGACGATCTGCGTGCCGGACATATGAAACAAATCGCAGAGCTTGATCTCGACGGCTACGCCATAGGCGGCCTTGCCGTTGGAGAGAGCGCCGAGGAGATGTACCATATTATCGAGGTCGTAGAGGAGCACATGCCCGTAAACAAGCCCCGCTACCTCATGGGCGTCGGCACGCCTCAGAACATACTTGAGGCCGTAGACAGAGGCGTGGATTTCTTCGACTGCGTCATCACCAGCCGAAACGCCCGCCATGCCAACCTTTTCACCGACATAGGCGTGCTTAACCTTAACAACAATAAATTTGCCCGTGACGACCGTCCGCTAATGGAGGGGTGCCGGTGCCCGGCCTGCCAAAATTACAGCCGTAGCTATATCCGTCACCTGATCAAGGCCAAGGAGATGCTCGGCATGCGCCTTTGCGTGCTGCACAATCTGCACTTCTATAACGATCTTATGGCTAAGATACGCGCGGCCATCGAAAAAGGTGAATTCAAAGAAATGAAGGCGGAGATGCTTCCGCTGTTAAATCAGAGAGTGTAGCCATGCTGAGCTTTATCATAAACAAAAATGACGCCGGGAAGCGGGCGGACAAGTTCCTGCTTAGAGCCACAGACGCGCCGGCTTCACTTATATACCGGGCCTTTCGCAGGAAGGATATTAAAGTAAACAAAAAATGGATCAAAGAGAGCTACATTCTCACCGAGGGCGACGAGCTGGCCGCATATATAAGCGATGAGTTTGCTAAGAAGGAAAAAACAGTTTCCGCCCCTGCCGAGGTGGATATAGTCTATGAGGACGAAAATATAGCGGTCATGAACAAACCTAAGGGGCTGCCCTCCCAGCCGGACAAAGCCCATTCTGACGCGCTGAGTGAGCGCTTCAAGGCTTATTTGTCGAAAAAAGGCGAGTACCGCCCGTCGGAGGAAAACAGCTTCTCTCCCGCTCTTTGCAACCGGCTTGACACCAACACTGCCGGGCTGGTCATCGGCGCGAAAAACGCCTTGGCGCTGAGGGAAATGAACGAGGCGATCAAGGCTCGTCGGGTGCGCAAATTCTATCTATGCCGAACCGTCGGCACTCCCTCTCCCGCCTCGGCCACTATAAATTCAACCATATCCAAGGACAGAGAGACCAATCGCAGCACCGTCGGCGAGGGAGGAAAAGAGATTTCAACTACCTATCGGGTGCTGAAAAGCGATGGCGACACTGCAATTGTGGAAATAGAGCTCCACACCGGGCGTAGCCATCAGATACGCGCCCAGATGGCCGCTATAGGCCACCCACTGGTGGGCGACGGCAAGTACGGCGCCGGGCCCGCCCAAGGCGGGCAGGAGCTGACCGCATATAAAATTGCGTTTATGACTGACAGCGGACTGCTCCGGTATCTTGCCGGAAAAGAAATAAAAATCCCTCTGCAAGGCACAGACGCTTTGCAAAGGGATTCGATACACTGAAAGACTATGTTCATCGGTTTAGATAATGCGGTTAGCGTTTTCCAAAATTTTATCGCCCAATGAAATTATCTCATTGACACTGTCGTCACCGAGCTTTTTGGCTATGGCATCATAAGCGAACCTTATCTCAGGCGGACGGGACTCCAGATTGTGGCAGTCACTGCCAAGGAGCCTTGCCGTTCCCTCCTCGAAAAACTTAAGCGCTTTTCTGCGGGAGAAAAAGCTGTTAAAATTCTCGGCGTTCATCTGAAGAATACAGCCGAGCCGCTTCAGCTCATATATCTTATCCATATTTTTCATGGGGATATAACGCTCAAAGTGGGCAATTATAGGCGTGATGCCATTGCTTATAATGCGATATACCGTATCTACGGTGCGGCCGCCCCATGTTTCAAAGGGCATTTCCAAAAGCATATATTTTGTACCGTCGATAGCCATACGCTCGAAGCCCTCTACTCTGTCTAATGAGTCCATAAACAGCACCTCGGCTCCAACATATAGCTCAACGTCAAGCTTCTCTTCCCCGATGGCCTCTTTGAGCTCGTTAAGGCTGCACTCACGCTTTCTGAGAAAGCTGTCTACACTATTTCGTGAAGCATAGAAATGAGGAGTGAGCACTATTCTGCGCACTCCTTCTGCTGACAACCGTTTTATCATTTCAATTGACATTTCGCCATTTTTGCTGCCATCGTCCACTGCCGGCAAAATATGGGTGTGGATATCATTCATTTCGGCTCTCTCCGATTTTATTATTTTAAACGATCATTCACGTAGCATGTCATTCATAGCTGCCATATCTGCTGTATTTTCCATATCCGGCCTTACCGTCACCCTCTGCGGCGTTATATACAAAGCCCAATATCTTTGCATCCACCAAGCGTAGCGAATTGACAGCATCTTTCACACCGTCCTTCTCGGTGCAGCCATGGCGGACAACTATAATTATGCCATCCACCAGCCTTGAGAGGAGCACTGTATCAGTGACAAGATTTACGGGGGGAGTGTCAAGGATCACATATTCGTAATTTGAGGATATGCTGTCGAGCAGCTCATAAAAAGCGCTGCTGCCCAAAAGTTCGGTTGGGTTCGGGGGAATCTCGCCGGAAGGCAGCACGTCAAGATTAGGAACAGCACTTCTAACCACTGCATTTTCAAAGCTGCAATAGCCAGTCAATACGTTGCTCAAACCCTTCTTGTCGGCAATGTTCATAAGTCCTGCCACGTTTGGACGGCGAAGATCGCAGTCGATAAGCAGCACCTTTGTGCCGGTCTCGGCTATACTAATAGCCAAATTCACCGCATTGGTGCTCTTACCGTCGCCATCTAACGCACTGGTGACGATAATACGGCGGCATTCCTTTTTCGGAATGGAGAACATGACGTTAGTTCTGAGTGCCTTATATGACTCGCTGACAGCGAAATTCGTCTTAGCCAGCTCTATTTTTGAGCGTTTTTCCTCAATGGTCTCTTCCTGAAGCTTTTTTCCTTTAAAAAGACTCATTGCGCTGTCCCCCTTTCCTTAGTCTCCTGCTTTCTGGCGGAACCTGTCGATATATTAGGAATTACGCCGAGAATAGGCACATCTCCATATTTCTGCGACAGGTACTCGCCGGTCTTAATTCTGGTATCGAGCGCCTCTCTGGCAAGTACGAGAACGGCTCCCAGTATAAAGCCTATAATAAGACCTATCAGTGTTGTGCGGCGTACATTTGGTGACACAGGATACTCAGGAAGTTTTGCGCGGTCAACTATAACGGCTTCGCTGCCTTTAACGATGCCCTGTATAAGACCCGGAGCCACATCAGCTATGATGTTGGCAATAAGCTGCGCAACCTCAGGGTCAGGATTATTCACCGCTATCATGAACAGCGGCGCTTCATCGTCCATATCAGTTGCAGCGACCATTCTCTTGATCTGATTCGACGTATATCCAACACCCGAGGCGTTTGCCGCATTAGCCACCTCGTCCATAACAAGATCGGTATGGATCATGTTAATATAGCTGTTTACAAGCATTCTTGCTGTGGTAATATCAGGCCCCTGAACCTTTGTCGAGCTTGACAGGCCCTGCTGGTTATTTACATGAAAGCTCGCCGTAGCCTGATATATGGGCGTAGCAAAAAAGCTGCTGTAAATAAATGCAGCTAAGCCGAGAATAAGCATAAATGCCACGATCACAGGTGACCGGCGCAGCAGCAGCGTTAAAATCTGTTTGAGGTCTATTTGATATTCCGTTTGTCCATCCATAAGGGTTCCTCCTTTTCGGAAACATCTCACTACAGGCACAATATTATGTGCAGTTTCGACTTAAATAATTATACACTAAACTCAAAAAAATGTCAACCGCTTTTGAAAAAAATGCACAAAAAGAAAGGAAAATCAATATGAACAGGAAGCTCAAAGATATAATTGATAAAACCGAAAACATCGTTTTTTTCGGAGGTGCCGGTGTTTCTACCGAGAGCGGCATCCCGGATTTTCGCAGCGAGGACGGACTATACAGTCAGAAGTACGACTATCCCCCCGAGACGATCCTCTCTCACAGCTTTTACCGCGTGCGGCCTCACGAGTTTTTCCGGTTCTACCGCGACAAAATGCTTGCCCTGTGGGCCAAGCCCAACGCCGCGCATTTGGCGCTGGCGGAGCTGGAACGACAAGGGAAGCTCAAGGCTATTGTCACTCAGAACATAGACGGTCTGCATCAGGCGGCCGGAAGCAAAAACGTGCTTGAGCTCCACGGCAGTGTTCTTCGTAATTACTGCGAGAGCTGCGGTAAGTTTTACGGTGTGGAGAAAATAGCGGAAAGCGAACTCATCCCCCGCTGCACCTGCGGCGGGATCATAAAACCCGATGTGGTGCTCTATGAGGAAGGGCTTGACGACACGACCGTACGCCGAAGCATCGCCGCCATCCGTGCGGCCGACGTGCTCATAGTTGGCGGCACCTCTCTCAGCGTGTATCCCGCGGCCGGGCTCATCGACTATTTCAGGGGGCAAGAGCTGGTGCTGATAAATAAGACCCCGACAAGCGCAGACAGCCGCGCCACTTTGATAATACGGGAGCCTATAGGCGAGGCCTTGGGAATGCAGGCATAATAAAGTAGCCGTAAAAAAGTCGCGCAGAGCGCTTAGGGGCATATGTCTTGGTATTAAAGCGGTTTTATGTTTACAAAGTTCCCCGAAAAGGGTTATAAAACGTGGAAAATCCGTCATCACTGACGGATTTTCCACATCAAAACACTATTCCGGGGATTGCGGTAATCGCATAATCGCCGTAAAACAAGATTTTTAGCCCTTGAACGATCTGTGCGATTTTTTTACAGCCCCTTAAGCTTTATCTCTCACCGGCAGCTTCTCCTTAAAAAGGAGTGTTATCGACCAAAGACCGCCCAGCGCCACAAGTGTGTAAATTATGCGGCTGATGGTGGACGCCTGACCGCCGAAAACAGTGGCTACCAGATCAACGCCGAAAAGTCCGATGCTGCCCCAGTTGAGCGCACCAATGATCACAAGGATCAATGCTGTGTTATCCAATTTTCATACCTCCCTAAAAGCTTTTCAGAGAGAAGTATGCCCAGGAATCAAAAATATTATACCGCATATTTATAGCATAGCTATACCCAAGTTTACTTTTGTGTGTTCACATACTGTTCGGGCTATACAAATCTTCGATTTGTGGGGCTATTATACTCTTTTCTTTGCAGCCTCATAGATCATAAGCGCCGCGGCCACGGAAGCATTCAGAGAATTGACATTTCCACGCATTGGAATTTTCACTAAAAAATCGCATTTTTCAGCCACAAGACGGCTTATGCCCTCTCCCTCGCTGCCAATGACTATAGCTACCGGCCCGGCGAGGTCAGCTTCGTACAAGCTGCGGTCTCCGGCGGCGTCAGCCCCGGTGACCCAAATTCCCTTCTTCTTAAGGTCGTCTATGGTCCGGGCAAGGTTATTCACCCTTGCCACAGGCGTGAATTCCACCGCTCCGGCGCTGGCCTTGGCAGCAACAGCCGTCACCGGCGCACTGTCATGGCGTGATATTATCACTCCATGAACACCGGCACAGTTGGCCGTGCGGATAACGCTGCCGAGATTATGGGGGTCGGCTATGCGGTCAAGTATCACAATAAACGGCGGCTCGCCGCGTTCCTCCGCTATTTTCAGAATGTCATCAACCTCGGCATAGTCCATTGGAGGCACTTGAGCGATCACGCCCTGATGGTTGCCTGTCTCACTCATTTCGTTAAGCTTCGAGGCGTCCACCTCGGAAACAATGATACCGCGCCGCTTGGCCTCCCTGATCAGGGGAATTATGCTCCCCTGTTTATCGCCCCTGCGGACGTAAATTTTATCTATCTGCCGCCCGCTTTTTATCGCCTCGGCCACGGGATTTCTTCCTTCTATTTTATCACTCACGGTATTTTACCTCTTTTTTAACAGTTTATAAATCTCAATCAGCAGCGCCGGCACTACCCCGACTCCAATAGCCGCACCGAGACTATCTGCATCCAAGGCAGACAAACTCAGCACAGCTGTTAACGACGGCAATGTAAGTGTTAACGCGATGATCAGCGCCGCCAACACAAAGCTCACAACCGCAACCGGATTTTTCGTAACCCGCTTATATATGGGCTCGGCGCTGCGGCAGCTTTGAGCCATAAACGTAATGGCCGAGCAGAGACTGATAAATACTGCGCTTCGCCTGTCTGCCACGCCTATGCTTCCGGCAGATAGAACATAGAGCAGCGTAGCCGCTCCGCCCATAAGTATTCCGCGCACAGCGGCTCCCATAAGTATTGAAGGAGCAAGGCGGCCCTTGCGCATACTATTCAGCCTGCGTCCACCGGCAGTGAGCCGACGGTGATATGGCTCGCGCCAGATTGCCGCGCTGCCTATTGCGGCAATAACAGTGTTGAGCCAAAGTATGCTGCTTGGTGTGAAGGGAATGGAATAGCCCATCACAAGGGATACAACGGCGCATACCATCTCTGCCACATTGCAGGCCAGCAGGAAACAGATTATGTGGCTGTTATTTATAAACGTACGCTTACATTCCATGATCGCCGCAGCTATCCTTCCAAGTCCGCTGCCGCTCACATGAACGTCTGATGCTGAAATGCAGACCGCGGCGCCGGCATCGGTAGCAACGGATACCTCACCCTTGGTCATGGCATCAATATCCTTACTGCTTCGACCGGCGGCCACAACGTTTTCACGCCGGGAGTTTATTCCTGCAATTATCTCCGTCTTCATGGAGGGAGGCGTATCTGCCAAGATCATGTTTTTGTTAATACGTGACAGACTTTCCGGCTCGGCAGTTGAGCCGCGGCCCACTCCATCTTTTCCTATACCTATCTTCTCGGCTAAAACTGAGGCCGAGGTGAGGTTTTCGTTAGTTATCACACAAAGCTTTACACCCATATTGTTCAGCGTTTTTATAGACTGGGCCGTGTCTTTACGAACAGGGTTGCTAAGGCCCACAAGACCCGCGAAGGTCAGGTCGCTCTCAAACTTATCACTAAGCTCCAAAACGTCCTTATATGCCACGCCGATCACAGTAAGGGCGCCCGCTGACATAGCCTGACTTTCGCCGATTATCTCCGCCAGATCCTTTTGGGGATCCAGCGGACGCTCGCCGCTGTCATATATTTTAGAGCAGCAGGAGAGCACAGCGTCAGCGCTTCCCTTGCAAATTATCCGATAACCGCCATCTGTTTTGTGAACGGTAGTCATTATACGCTTTGAACTGCGTTCGTCCAGAATTTTTTCCTGGGGAAATGCTGATCGGATTTCCTCAGCACTAAAGCCGTGAGCCAGAGCGTCCTCGATAAGAGCCACCTGCATGACATCGCCCCGCGCACCGTCACTATCTATTTCTGCCGTTGTACACATAGCCGCCAGAAGGCGCAGATCGTTTTCATCGAAGCCCTTGCCCGGGTGCAGCTCAGTAGAGCCAAAGCCGAGCTCCGTGACCACGCCGCGCTTGCCGGTGCAGAGCACGGTGGAGGCTCCCATAGCCTCCAGCGCGGAGGTCGAAGCCACGTCTATCCCCAGCTTTTTAAGGCGAAAAATATCGAAACTCATAGTGATAAGCAGAATCGCCGAAAGAGAGACCGGCAGGGCTGTTATGGCCGCGGCAATGGAATTGTCAAAGGCCGAGACCGCTCCGTAGCCTCCGACAAGGCGGAAAATCAGTGCCACCGCCCACATAACAGCAGCAGCCGCGCCGCATAGATTACCAATCATTACAATTCGGCCGGCAAATGCGGAGCTTTTCTCGCCGCTGCCCATAAGCAGACCCATAGCCGTACCCAGCTGGGTTTGATTTCCCACGCCCGTAACAATGACTTTGGCGCTGCCCGTAATGATTTTAGTGCCCATATAAAGAACGGTTACGCTCTCATCTTCTATGCCGGCGCTATGAGTCTTGGTCACTAAAGAGCCATCGCCGTTTATTATTCCCTCGTCTACGGTCAGGGAGTCGCATTCGATTATCTTGGCATCGGCAGGCACCGTCTGGCCTTTTTCCAGAAAGCACACATCGCCCTGGGCCAATAGCGTGGCCAGGGCGGTTTTCACTGTTCCGCTGCGCAATACGCGTACACTCTGATTTTGTGCTGCCTCGGCGGCCGCGGCAGCTGAGTTGCTCCGTTTAAAACTGATATACCCCACAGCCGCGTTCACACAGGCGCAGAGCACAAAGCAGACCGACACAGGTATGCCGCTTCTGCCATCGTATACAATGTGGATCACGGCCATGAGCAAAAGCACAATATTCATAACTGAGAGCAGATGGCCGCGAACTCCCGCAAATGTGCTCTTCACCTTTGCCGCCCGTATTACGTTGCGGCCCCGGCTATGGATACGTTCATGGGCCATTTCTATAGTCAGGCCTTTTTCAATGTCAGATCCCAGTTCCGCGGCAATATCTGCCGCAGACTGTCTATAATCCATCGAAGCCATTTGGCTTTTCCTCCTTTGCACACATGATAAGTTATGCGCTTATTATCTTATGATTATTACCCTTATCTTTCCGCCGCGCGTAAGAGTGTCATCACCATAAACATCGACAATAGAATTACCCAGCTTCATAGCCTCATCGGGAGAGATAAGGGAGTATTCACCCGGGGCTATGAGTCGGTAAATGTCGAAGCCCTCCGCTGCCTTGTACACTGTGTTGTCAATCCTTACGCGATCACCGCTGACAGCGGTTATACGAACTCCGGTGCCCATTTTCACCGCATCTACGTAGCCCGGGCCGATAACACTGCCGTTGCCGTCAACCGCGGTGCCAAGGCTGTTGATGCCGATGACCGGAGTGGAGAAGACTCTCCTGTCGGCAAAGACGGAGGTCTCGACGCCGTGCACGAGCACAACATAGCTGCCTGTGGTACGGCGGCGGGTGAGGTTGCCGTTTTGGTCGCGGACGAGCTCAGTGTCAGTTTCGGCTATGACGCCGTACTCGTAGTCGGATTTGATAACGTTCTGAAGGTAAATCAGTGAAACGTCGTTCATCGCACCTGAAAATTCCACATGAATAACCTGATCCTTGCTGAGATTAGTGCCCTCAATGTCGCTAAAGCGTATCTTACGCACAACGGCCTCATCGTCCTCAGGATTGTTCAAGAGTACAAGTACGCTGCAGTCGGAAGAAAGCCAGTTATTGTTGAAGGACATGATCTCCTTGTTTATTGTCCCGGCCTGAGGGTTATAGCGCACGGCCGTCAGGCTTACAGCTCCGCTTGAGAAGCTCATCTCCATAAGACGGCCTTTAAATTTCTCATAGCTCTGGTCGGCGGTGTATTCCATTGTGGAGCCGTCAGGCAGGAACATCTTCACTGCATAGGCCTGATTGCCGTTTTCGTCCACGCGCTTGTAGGAGCTAAGCAGCACGCCAAGCCTGCGGCTGACCGACGCGGAGGTATCAACCACGTCGGCAATAGCGCCGTTTCTATCAAGAAGAAGTGTCACGTAATCGCCCAGGGCGAAAGCCCCGGCGCTCTCATTAAGCTTATTCATTGCCGCCGTGGAGGCAATCTTAAAGGTCTTGCCGCTGATAGTGACATCGGTCACGTTGCTCTTGATCGGTTCGGCTTTTTCATAAATTCCGCTGACCTTGTCGCTATAGGCATAGACCGTATTAGTATTTTCATCATAGTACACAACGTCGTAGACAGCTATATCGCTGAGTTCCGCCGTCACACCGCCGCGGATGACTGTTGGGCTGGAGGGTATATTAAACAGATCATACACCTGCGCGCTGCCGCTGATGATCGTTACCGGTCCCTGCATGGTGTAGCTATTAAGCACAGCGCTCTTGAAGGCGCCGTTTTCGTCGTAAAAAAGCCGCATTCTGCTGCCGGAGGTCATTTCTGAAACAAGAGCCCCGGCTGTGGACTTTTCGCCGTCAGAGAACACCGTGCCGCTGTAAGGAAGGCTGACAGAGCCTCCGCTGTAGCTCACGTCCACAGTGCGGCGTTCGATATTGTTGAGAGCGGAGGAAATAACTATTTCATCCCCATCGCTTCCATCGCTTTGGAACATGATAAGCTCTTTATCCTTATTTACAAGCATCCGTCCCGTCTTACCGAAATTGTCGCTGACACCGACAGCACCGCGGGGGATCTTGAAGCTGCCCTCGCTGGTCTCGGCGAGCGAGGCATCGCTCCGGTTAAGTCCATATAGCAGAGCATCGTCATAAACGGTCACGCCGGTGCAGGTCACGAGCCGGTTCTCCTGCCCGTTCATCTCGGTAAAGAGAGCGTTATTTACTATGACAGCCAGATCTCCGCGTGTAACGAGGTCTCCTGCCGAAAGGCTCACACCTTTATTTAAGCCAAGCGCCTCCGCCTTATTTATATAGTCAGTAGGCCAATGAAAACCTATGATTTCATCTGTATAGCCCATGCAGCGCATGAGCACCGTTACGGTCTGGGCATAGGTTATGTAGCTGGCGGCGGCGAAGCTGCCGTCAGGGTATCCGGCTATAATGCCGTTCTCAGCCACATAGCTGATATAGCCTCTGGCCCAGCTATGTGGGTCCACATCGGTAAACGCCGTGGACGAAAGGCTTGCTGCGGCCTTATCCTGCTGGCCGAGAATGCAGACCGCTATTTTGGCGAACTGCTCTCTCGTCACATAGTCGTAGGGGCGGTAAGTGCCGTCCCCCATTCCGTCCAATATACCTACCACGCTCAAAACCTCGGCCGCGTCAGCTAATGGACCGGTCACATCGGTGAACGTTGCTGCCGAAGCCGGAACGGCCGCACAGGCCAGCACAATGGACGCCGACAGCACGGCGGAAATTAATTTCTTTATCATCGAGTTCACACTCCTATTTGTTCCTGTGGAAAAAGCTAAACCGCACGGGGGATTTTCAAGTGGAACCGTCCGGGGCCACCTTTGACTTATTCAAACCTTAACGCGTCAATAGGTCTCATTCTGGCTGCCTTGAAAGCCGGATAAAAGCCGAAGAAAATACCCACTATTGCCGAAAAGCCAAAAGATGCCATAATTACCGGCAGCTGATCAACAATTGGCACTGAGTCGTAGCCTATAGCCATTGTGGCGAATTCGCTGCCAACGATCCCCAGCGCTATACCTATGCAGCCGCCGATGCAGCTGATGACCGCAGATTCAATGAGGAACTGTGTGAGTATAGTTCTCATCTTTGCGCCTACCGCCTTCCTTATACCGATCTCGCGGGTGCGCTCTGTCACGGTCACAAGCATGATATTCATAATGCCTATACCGCCTACCAGCAGAGATATTCCGGCTATGGCGGCAGCCAGCAGCGACATTGAGTTTATCTCCTCGTTGAGCTGCTGCATATCCTCGGCCTGATTATATACCCAGACCGCATTATCCGTCTGATAAACCTTGGAAAAGAGAGCTTTAACAAGATTGACCGCCTCCGAAGATTTTTTAGGGTCGGTCGTTCCCACATAATACTCGTCTATGCGGTTATTCTTCAAAAGCCGCTGAGCGCGCGTGTAGGGTATTATTATTCTGGCATCATCGCCCCACTCGCTGAGTTCTTCTCTCTTCTGTTCAAGAAGACCCACGACCGTGAACACCTCACCTGAAATTCGTATCTGCTGACCTACGGGGTTTCGGTTTCCAAAGAGCTTCTGGCGCACGTACTCGCCGATCACAGCCACGTTGCCTCTGTTTTTCACGTCATTATCGGTAAAAAAATCGCCGTTCGCAAGGGAATTGCCCTTCATAAGGCCATATCCCGGAGTTGTGCCGTATATCCGACCGTTCATGTTACGGTTCTCGTTCTTTATGGTAGCGTTGCCCTGAACAAGCGGAGAGGCAAAGGTCAGCACGTCGGGATTGTCCTTAACGACCTGCTCCACGTCCTCAGGTGTCACTCTGCGGGTAGTTGTGCTCTGGCGGTTTACATAAAGCTCAATGACATTCGGATCCATCTGATCCATCCACTCGCGCATACCCATAGCGGCGGAGGTGACAATGTTCACCATTACGATTACCGACAGCACGCCGATTATGATTCCCAGCATAGTAAGCAGTGAGCGAACTTTATTTGACGCTATGCTCTGTAAAGCCATTTTAAAGCTTAAGAATATGCCCATTCTCAGCGCCCCTTACCAGTAATAATACATTTCATCCATATCGCTTGAGCTTATGCCGGAATCACGAAGTATGTCGCCCTCGTTAAGGCCGGACTTTATCTCATAGTATTCGGTATTGTGAAGTCCAACTTCTACCTGCACCTGAGTCTCGATCTCCTCGCCCTCAGCCTCACCGGGAGTTACCACCGTGGCGTAGTACATATCCCCCATCATGAATATGGCCGAAGCAGGCGCAACGATAACGTCATAGGCTGAGCCAACGTTTATCTCCGCTGTGACGTTCATTCCGCTCATAAGATTACCTATATCATCAATTGTGATCTCCACCGGATATCCCGTCACGCCGTATTCTGACTGACCTATTCTGGAAACGGAGGTGACAGTTCCGATGAACATCTCGCCGGGAAGAGCGTCGGCGGTTACAGTCACGCTCTGGCCTTCTGCGATATTGGAAATATCCAGCTCATCTACATTTATAGTAAACACCATGGCGCTCATATCGGCCACTACCATAAGAGTGCTGTCACTGCTGTCACGGCCAAAGGTATCGCCGGCCTTATAGTGTTTTTCAAGGATCACACCGGAAACAGGCGAACGAATGATGTAATTTTCAGCGTCCTTCTTAACTACCTCGAGATTGCTCTCGGCATTTTCAACAGCTTCAACATAGCTTTCGCGTCTTATGACGGATTCATTATACTGCTTCTGAGCGTCCTGAACGTCTTTACGCAGGGCCTCAAGCGCATTCTCGAGCTGATCCTCCAAATCCTTGTTGCGAAGCACAGCCAGCGTCTGACCCGCTCGAACTGTGTCGCCGCTCTCAACATAAAGTCTCTCGATCTGACCCATCTCCTCAACCTCGATATTCTCGGGTTCAGCGTAGGTGATAGTGCCCACAGTGGGGCATTCGATGTCGCCATTATTTGTATGTACGGTTATTGAAACCACGGTTCCTGCCGCGATGTTGAGCCCGCTATCAAGCTTAACCTTCACGTTATACATTACGGTGCCGTCGGCGCCGCTGCGAGGGGCGCTGTACTTTCTGACTACCTTGCCTCCCACATTATTCATGAGGCTTGCAATGCCTACGGTCACGCGGTCGCCCTCACTGATGCTCTGGATCTGTGATCCATTGAAGGACACCGTAACGGAAATGTCGTCATAATTTTGTATATAGCCAAGGCTGGAGCCCGCGTTCTTGCCCACTTGGGCCGTCATCCCCTCTATCACTCCTGAAATCGGAGCTTTGACAGTCAGATTGGCAATCCTGCCGCGAATATCGTCAACACGCTTCTGCCTGTCGTTTTGGACGGTTTCAATATTTTTGAGATTTTCCGCTATGGTCTCATCATAGGAGGCCAGATCACGCTGAGCAGAGCGGAGGCTGTTCTCAGCCGATTTCATCTTTGACTTGGCGTCTGTGTCTTCAAAGCGATAAAGCAGTGCACCCTCGGGCACCTCCTGCCCCTGATCGTAGTCACACTGAAGTATAGTTCCCTCAACCAGCGGCGAAAGAGTGTATGACTCGATGGGCTGCACCGTGCCGGAACCGGTTACGCGTACATCAACACTGCCGCGCGATACCTCAGAAGTCGTCTGCACCGTTGGCCCCTCCTGCTGCTGACGGCCGCGCTTGAACATAACGAACCGGACTACGCCGAAAATAATCGCCGCAATCAAAATAAGGCGAATGACGTTCTTAAACCACCGCCGTTTATAAAACCTCTTTTTTCTTGGCTTGATTTTTATATCCTGACCGGAAACTGTGCTCTCGGGCACAGGCTGAATTTCCTTATTCTCACCGGATACGTCGATCACCTGAGGCTTCTTTTTTCCGAACTTAAGCATGTGTACAGCACCTCACAAAAGACAAACATTCACAACTTTAATTATACACCGTACAGCTCTGTTTGTAAAGAAAAAAATTATTAAATATTTATTAACCAAAAATGAAATTAATTGTAATTTCATCGGAATAAAATGGTCCTCAAAAGCCAAACATAATCACAAATGGGGGTATCATATTATGAACAAATTTATGAAGTTTATGTTCTGGGCCGTGTTTTCTTTTGGTCTGGTGTCGGCAGTGGGAATAACCGCCGGAGGACTGTTTATCACCTTTGCCGGGCGTCCGGCCGAGGAGGAACCGGCTCCCGTTGTTACGGCAGCCGGACTCAGCGATATTCCACCCATTGAACCGGAGGCGGATAAAGCGCCCACGCTTTCAGATGTGATCGAAGCCGCTCTGCCGTCGGTAGTAGGAGTATCCTCCTCAGGCCCGTCTGACGCATCCGACAGCACCTACTATATGGGCAGTGGTGTTATCGCAACTGAGGACGGCTATATAATCACAAATCAACATGTCATAGGCACCGGCAGCGGGCGCATAGCTGTCACTTTGATGAGCGGCAGCACCCGCGAAGCCCGGGAGATATGGAGCGATAACGCACTTGATCTGGCTGTCATAAAGATAGAGGGCGAACGCTACTCTCCGGCCGTACTTGGCGACGCGGAGGCTCTGCGCGTTGGAGACAGCGTGATAGCCATAGGCAATCCTCTGAGCATGCAATTTGAAAGGACTGTCACCGCCGGGATCATCAGCGCCCTGAACCGCACCATAACCGTGGACAGCAGCGGAATAATGGAAGACCTTATCCAAACCGATGCCTCCATAAATCCGGGCAACAGCGGCGGACCTCTGATAAACTCCGCCGGAGAGGTGATAGGTATAAACACAATAAAGGTCTCAAGCGCTGAGGGCATGGGCTTTGCCGTGCCCATAAACCTTTGCGTGCCCGTTATAGAACGAATACGTCGGAGCGGAGAGTTTCGCACTCCCTACCTCGGCCTTTACGCCCACACAGCTGAAGCCGCCAGATACCTCGGAACAGGCTCGGGCTTCAGCCGCGGCCTGTACGTGGCGAGGTTAGATTCGGGTGGTCCGGCGTTTGAAGCCGGTCTCAGGTACGGAGACATAATAATGTACGCCGATGGCAGTGAGGTCAATACTATGCTGGCACTTAGACGGCAGCTTTTTGCTCATCAACCCGGCGAAAGCATAAGGATATCATATATGCGTGACGGTACTCTCCGGGAAGCGGCTGTAACGCTTGCAGCGGCAAGTTCGGCCATAGACGTGAGGTAACCCTATATTAAAAGATTGTTAAAATCGTTGACAATTTTTCCAAAATGTAATAAAATATGGAAAATATGTTTTTTACAGGTGATAATGATGCAGAAAAATGTTCCGGAGGTGGTCGCAAGGCGACTGCCGAGGTATTACAGATATTTAGGCGAACTGCTGGAAAAAAACATCATGCAGATATCATCGAACGCCCTGAGCCGCAAAATGAATGTCACAGCCTCACAGATACGTCAGGATCTTAACTGCTTCGGCGGCTTCGGGCATCAGGGCTATGGCTACGATGTTAAAGAGCTGCACAGCTTTATAGGCGAAATTCTCGGATTGGGAAATCACTACCACATGATCATAATAGGCGCCGGCAACGTGGGGCGAGCGGTGGCCAATTATCCGGGCTTTAAGCGCCGCGGCTTTGTTATAGAGGCAATTTTCGATGTAAAGCACGAACTGCTCGGCACCGAAATCAACGGAATCCCCGTTCTTGATTCAGCCGGGCTTGCAGATTACTGCCGCGAACATCACCCCCATATCGCCGCTATAGCCACTCCTAAAACCGCCGCTCCCGACCTGGTAAAGACACTTGAGGAGAGCGGAATAAAGGGAATATGGAATTTCTCTCACGTGGACTTCGAGTGCAGCATTCCGGTTGAGAGCGTTCATATGTCTGACAGCCTTATGACACTGAGCTATCGGATAACTCAGGAGGACTGATTTATGAAAAGACTGATCATAATATTGATCTCCGCATTGCTTGCGTTTCCTACCGGAGTTTTCGCGGCGGATAGAATTCCCGTCTACCGTGTTGACGATGCTCTGCTCTTCTTTAACAAAAATACCGGAGAAATAACCGGCTTTGCAGGTGAACCGGGTTGGCTCACCATTCCCGCCTACATATCGGGCAGCAGGGTAACCTCCATAGGACAAGGTGCCTTTGCAGACTGCCAGAGCCTTCGCAAAATCGTCATAGAGAACGGACTTACGACCATAGGTGAAAGAGCCTTTTACGGCTGCCGCGGTCTTCTTGAAGTGCAGCTTCCCGCATCGGTCAGTTCTCTTGGAGCATCGGCATTTGGCAGCTGCGGCTCTCTTGGCAGGATAACCTTTAACGGCCCTGTGGAAAATATTGCTATTGACGCCTTTGACGGCACTCCATGGCTGCTCGGAGGCAGCGAAGACTTTGTTATCGCCGGAAAGACCCTTCTTCTGCGCTATAACGGCTCATCTCCCGATGTCTTCGTACCAAAAGGTGTGACAAAGATCGCCCCATATGCCTTTGCTCAGAATCCATACATAGAGCGTGTGACCCTGCCGGAAGGGCTGCGCGAGATCGGAGATAACGCCTTTGTGCACTGCTATAGTCTCGAAAGCATTGACTTTCCTCAAAGTCTGAGCTTCGTTGGGCTTGGAGCCTTTGACGATACAATCTGGCTCCGTAGCTGCACTGAGGATTTTGTGATTGTGAACGGGTTGCTTATAGGCTATAACGGCAGCGAAAGCTGTGTAAGCATACCTGAGGGCGTGACGTCTGTCGGCAGCGGCGTGTTCATGTCTGACGACAGGGTGCTGGCAGTGTATCTACCGGAAACAGTAAGAAGCGTAAACGAGGGCGCCTTCGGCTCATCACACTCCCTGGCGGCAGTAATCATTCCCGATAGCGTGTACTTTATCGACGACTACGCCTTTACCGGCTCACCGTACGTAACGCTCTACGGCTCCGCCGGTTCATATATTGAAAACTATGCCGAACGCAACGGTCTGAACTTTTCGACTCAAATAACCGTTGATGTGAACGGTCACGGGCTCTACTTTGATGCCCCACCCGTGATAATTGACGGTTCAGCATATGTTCCAATGCGTGCCATCCTTGAGAAAATGGGGCTTTCCGTATACTGGAACTCTCCGGCACAGGAGGTTACAGTCAGCAGCGAAAGCACCCTCGTGACTGCCACGGTCGGCAGCACCGCAGTAACTGTTAACGGCGAAGAACGCACTATAAACGCGCCCCCTATATTTTTCTGCGAGCGGGTCATGCTGCCGGTGCGTGATTTTGCTGAGATTTTCGGTTTTGACGTCAGTTGGGACGATCAGCTGCGGCGTGTGATCATCAACTCTTAGGGGTGACTCTCTTGCTCAAACAAAATATAAAAAAGCTGCGCAGGATCATGTTCAGTCAGGCCTTCATTGTGATCCTTCTGATGCTCCTGCAGCTTTTGCTCATAATTTCTGTAATAACCTTCTTTCGGGAAGCTTTAGTATTCTTAGATATATTTCTGTTTCTGCTGACCATGGCCGCGGTAGTATCGCTTATAAACAGCGACCGCGACCCGACCTATAAGCTGGCATGGACGGTACCGATAATGCTGCTCCCCCTGTTTGGTGGTCTTTTCTATTTTTATATACAGGGGCAGACCGTTACCAGAAGATTTTTTCAGCGGGTAAAGGATATAGATAAATTCTTTACCGAGCGAATTCCTCAGCCCGACAAGGTGCTGGAGGCAATACGCGATAACTACCCTTACCGATACAGCACCGTGAGCTATACCAATCGCAATGAATACGTTAGCTACAGCGTATTCAGCAACACTGACGTAAAATACTATTCCTTAGGCGAGGACTGCTGGAGGGATATGCTTGAGGCGCTTGAATCTGCGGAAAAATATATCTTTATAGAATACTTCATCATCGGTATCAGCGAGATGTGGGGCACTATTCTCGACGTGCTGAAACGTAAGGCCGCTGAGGGCGTGGATGTCAGGGTCATGTATGACGGAGTTGGCAGCCTGCTGAAGGTTCCGTTCAAATATCCGTCTGAGCTGGGGCGCTATGGCATAAAGTGCAAGACCTTCATGCCCTTTGTGCCCTTTCTTTCCACACTGCAAAACAACCGCGATCACCGCAAAATCACGGTCATCGACGGCAAGGTGGCCTTCAACGGCGGCATAAACTTAGATGACGAGTATGTCAATCTGACCTCGCCCTACGGCCACTGGAAGGATACGGCCGTTAGACTGACCGGTGACGCCGCCTACAGCTTTGCGGTCATCTTTTTGCAGATGTGGCAGGCTACTGAGAGGACCGACCGCATAGATCCCGCCGATTTTCGGCCGAACTGGGACTATAAGGCCGAGAGCGGCGGCTACGTTATGCCCTATGCCGACGCACCAAATGACGATTATCAGATAGGCGAGTTCGTATACATGGATATAATCAATAAGGCGCGAAATTACGTCCACATAACCACACCCTACCTCATACTGGACAATTCAATGAAGATGGCCCTTATTAACGCTGCACGCAGCGGAGTGGACGTAAAGCTGATAATCCCCGGCGTCGCAGACCACTGGTACGCTTACTATGTTGCCATGGAGTACGCCCGCGAACTGATAAAGAAGGGCGTGGAGGTATATGAATACACACCCGGCTTTATCCACGCAAAGAATTTTGTGAGCGATGAAGAGGTGGCAGTGGTGGGAAGCATTAACTTAGATTTTAGAAGCCTGTATCTGCACTTTGAATGCGCCACATGGATGCTTGGAGGTCCGGCCGTGGCCGATGTGTCAAAAGATTTTGATGAGACTCTCAGCAAATGTCACCGCCTGACGGTGGAGGATATCGACGCAAGACCTCTCCGTAAGCGGCTCATGAGCGCGGTTTTGCGAATTTTCGCACCGCTTATGTAAAAAACTCTTGCATTACAAATATATCTATGCTATAATTAAGTAAACACTGATTAAATCAGCGTTTACTTGAGGTGAACAAATGAAAATTCTCGGACTGGATTACGGCGAGGCACGGATAGGCGTGTCCGTCAGTGACGCGCTTGGTATATTGGCGACTCCGCTGGAAACAATATCAGAAAAGGATCGCGAAAAGCAGCTTGAAAAGCTCTCTGAGGTTGCCGCTATGCAGCGGGCTGAGCTATTGGTTTTCGGGCTTCCCATGAGAATGGACGGCACCCTGGGGCATCGCGCCGAATACACCGAGGCTTTTGCTAAGGAGCTTTCCGAACGCACCGGCCTTCCCTATAAAATGTGGGATGAAAGGCTTTCAAGCGCTGAGGCTCACCGAATTTTAGAGGAAGGCGGCGTCAGCGGAAAAAAACGCAAGACTAAGGTCGACAAAATTGCGGCAGTTATAATTCTTCAGGGCTATCTTGACTCGCAGAGTCTTCAGTCGCCCCAATTTTAAGGAGGTAATACCAATGGCAGATGAACCAAAGGATCTGATGGAAGAGGTCGAGGAGGACTTCGAGCTTCTTGACACGGTGGAATATGAGGGCGAGCTTTATTTCATGCTTATCCCTGCGACTGACAATGATGAAATTGACGGAGAAGTCTTCATCATGCGGCGCGTTGAGGCTGAAAACGGCGAGGAAATGCTTGAGGCCGTAGAAGACGAGGCCACCTTTGATGCGGTTTACAACATTTTCAAGGAAAAAAATAAAGACGAATTTGAGTTTTTAGATTGATTTTTCATTAGATTTGTGTTATACTATGTTTAGCACATGAAGAAATTTTAACACTACTGTGTTACTCGCGGGCTTATATGAAAAAGTTCTTTTCACAGTATTTTGCGCGACAAAACGGGCGAATGCCCGCCCCCTGCGATGTGCGCTATGACGGATTTAATTTAACCAACACATTTTTAAAGGGAGATTGATAAGGCCGTGGCGTGCAAGCCTGCACCTGCGGGTAGTAGGAAGCCCAGGAGCGGTCTTGATGTCACCCACCTGCATGAGCAGGTTAAATACACTTCCGTCGGGAAAACGGCATTGCGGGGTTTTTACAAAAGATATGGGACTGCCAAAAGGCAGTCCCTTTTTATGAGCGAAAAACTCGCTTTGTAGCAAAGGCGCTAATTGGGTCGTCCAAAAAAATCGTGCAGAACGGACGAAAATCAGTTTGTGGCGGCGGCGTAGCCGACGACACGAACCATTCCGACGGCGTACATGGGTACGCCGAGTGGTGATTTTCGTTCGTAGTTCAAGGGCT
>JAFLUQ010000140.1 GCA_022508735.1 Oscillospiraceae bacterium
GGCGTACGTGGGTACGCCGAGTGGTGATTTTCGTTCGTAGCTTAGGGGCTTAAAAACGATGAAATCTGCCCTTATGGGCTGATTTCATCATTTTACAAGCTTTTTGGGAGAACTTGAGGGCATATAACCGCTTTAATACCATGCTAAAAGCCCCTAAGCGCTCTGCGCGACTTTTTTTACGGCTCCCTTTTCAATAGCCTCCCATAAACCGTTTAGATACGCTGCCCCGAGCGCCCGGTCATAAAGCCCGTAGCCCGGCATTGCGACCTCGCCCCAGATCATGCGGCCGTGGTCGGGGCGGATGGGGCCGCTGAAGCCGGTTTCGTAGAGCGCCTTCATTATCTCATACATATCAAAGCTGCCGTCGCCGCTAAGGTGGGCGGCCTCTTCAAAATCGCCCGGCGAATTAAATTTCAGGTTGCGCACATGGGCGAAGTGGATTCGCCCTTTAAGGGAACGTATCATGTGAGGCAGGTCGTTTTCGGGGTTCGTTCCGTAGGAGCCGGAGCAGAAGGTAACGCCGTTATGGGGGTCGTCCACCATTTTCATCATGCGGAGTATGTTTTCCTCGTTAATTATGATCCTCGGCAGGCCGAACACGCTCCAGGCCGGGTCGTCGGGGTGGATGGCCATTTTTATGTCGTACTTGTTACATACCGGCATTATCGCTTCAAGAAAATATTTCAGATTGGCGAATAAAGCTTCGTCGCTGACGTCTTTATACAGCTCAAACAGCTCTTTTATGCGGGCCATTCTCTCGGGCTCCCAGCCCGGCATTACGCGTCCGTTGGTCTTACCGGAAATAGAAGCGAACATCTTTTCCGGGTCCATAGCGTCCACCGCCGCCTGAGTGTAGGCAAGCACGGTGGAGCCGTCGGGGCGCACGCGGGCAAGCTCCGTCCTCGTCCAGTCAAACACCGGCATGAAGTTGTAGCACACAAGGTGAATATCCTCTTTGCCAAGGTTTTCAAGGGTCTTTATGTAGTTTTCGATATACATATCCCGCTGTGGGGCGGCGGCCTTTATGGCGTCGTGCACGTTCACGCTTTCTATCCCGGCGATGGAGAGCCCTGCCGCCTCGACCTCGGCCCTCAGCGCGGCTATCCTTTCGCGCTCCCACGCGTCGCCCGCGGCGGAGTCGTAAAGAGTTGTTATAACCCCCTTAACGCCGGGTATCTGCCTAATTTGATTCAGAGAAACAGTGTCAAATTTACTGCCGTACCACCTTAGCGTCATTTCCATAAATATCACACCTTTCATTGCTTTATTTTATAATAGCATACCAACGGCAAAAATACAAGCTTTCATTATAAATTGTTTTCGCATAAAAGCGGCGCGTTTTGCATAAAAGCGCCGTTTTTATACCTTTACATTTTTGTGAGAAAAATGTATAATCAAAATAAGAAACATGAAAGGGTGGGTAATGTGAAAAAATTCTTAAAACAAGCTATATCAATCATAGTGAGCGCAGCCATGCTGGCAACGCCGGCTATGGCCGCGGAAACGGCAGAGGAGGTCGATGAAGTGATGGCGGCTGAGATTTACGTTGCCCCGTGGGGCGACGACAATAATGCCGGAACCATAGACGCGCCGCTCAGGACCATTGGCGCGGCAAAAGACGCGGCACGTGCCGTTAATGACAAAGCCAGGGACGTTACGGTCGTTCTGCGGGGCGGCGAATATATCCTTGATGATACGCTGGTGTTTTCCGCTGAGGACGGCGGCCAAAACGGCCACAGCGTATCGTGGCGCGGCTATGACGGCGAAAAGGCCGTTATCAGCGGCATGACGGAGATCAGCGGCTGGCAGCTCCATGACGAAAGCAAAAACATATATAAGGCCGCTGTGCCCGAGGGCTTTAACACCCGCCAGCTCTATGTTGACGGGCAGAAGGCGAGACGCTCGAGGTCGACGCTTTATGGTGATAACCCATATTACAACCTCGACCGCACCTGCGAGCTTGGAATTCCCGCCCGAAACAACAGAGAATTCTATTTTTATAAGGACGAGGTGGCGGACTGGAACAATTTTGAAGGCGTTGAGGTGCATCTGCTCACCGCGTGGACAGAAAATATTCTGCGGCTGAAAAAGTATGACGACAACAACAGCTTCAAATATGTGACCGTGGACAATGGCGGCAGCGAGGGAGTAGTGGAAGCCGCAGCCGTGAAATTTCAGGAGCCGGAATCAGATCGTTTGTTCAACAGGCCGCATCCCGATATCACCGGCAGTACGCTGGGATATAAATCACGCTCCTATTATTACTTTGAAAATGCCTACGAATTTATCGACGAGGACAACGAGTGGTATCTTGACACTACCGAAAACACGCTCTACTTCAAGGCTCCGGCCAATGCGGATATGAACGCGGTAAGAGTTACGGCCCCGGGGCTCGAAACGCTGGTGGAAATTGCCGGAACCAAAGAGGCAAAGGTGGAAAATCTCAGCTTTGAAAACCTCAGCTTTGAAGGCTCCGCATGGCTCCGTCCCAGCGAAGAGGGCCTTGTAGGGGGTCAGGCCTGCCAGTATGTGCTGACCTCCAATCTTAAAAATGAGATCACGGTGTATCATCCTGCCGGTGCGTTTTTGGCTCAGTATGCTGATAATCTGAGCGTCGATTCCTGCTCCTTCAGCAAAATAGGCTCCACAGCCATAGACTTTTTCTGCGGAGTGACTAACAGCAGAATCTATTCCTGCGAGGTGTTTGACGTGGCCGGTAACGGAATATCCGTTGCCAAATTCACTCAGGATGAAAACACCGAGTTCCATGTGGCTTACAACCCTGCTGACAAGTCTGAAATATGCTCCGGGATAAGAATGATCAACAATTCGGTGCATGACATTGGCACCGAATACGAGGGTGCGGTTGCTATAGCCGCCGGATATCCCGAAGGCATCATTATTGCACACAACGAAATATTCAACTGCCCCTACAGCGGTATTTCCGTGGGCTTTGGCTGGACCAGCGCCGACAACGCTATGAAGCGAAACATCATATATGCCAACAAGCTCCACGAGGTGGGCCTTGTGACCTGTGACTACGGTGCGATCTACACTCTGTCTAAGCAGCCTCAATCCCTTTGCACACGGAATTATATCTATAATGCGCAGAGAATGCCTTGGTTTGATTACGGCTATGCCGCAATGTACTTTGACGAGCAGACCGAGGGCTATGTGATAAAAGAAAACCTGCTCCATAACATCGGCTCAGACGCCTGGGGCGGCGGCATCAACTTCAACGGCTGCGCAAATAAAAACACTACTACCGATAACTGGAATATTAAGGGCGAGATTACAGACAGCGCCGCAAAAGAGGTGGCAGATAGCTCCGGCATTGCCGATAAGACCTTCGAGGAGATCGTGCGGGAGGCGCTGGAGCTTCTGGATGATATAATAAACCCTAAAGAGCCCGTAGACGAAAGCGACTATTATATTCAAAAGCGTATTACGCCTGTTGCTGCCAGTGCCACGGCTGCGGACGGCGGCAGCTCGGCCGAATATGCCATCGACGGCAAGGGTGACACTGTATTCACTCTTTCCGGCCAGACCGCGGGCTCAATTGCCGATCAGTATCTTCTGATCGAGCTAAGCGGCGAGGAGGAGCTTGCCAGAATAGAGATCGACCGCCAGTATAACGCCGGCGGAATGACAGGCGACAACAGCTACTGGGCCGACTGGTGCCTTGCGGTGGGCTGCGAGCTTCAGGGCTCTATGGACGGTGAGGCTTGGGAAACCATAGGTGTTATGAACACGTGGCCCGACAATACCGGTGATATAAGCAAAGAAGTATTTAATATAGCGGAGCCCAAACCCTATAAGTTTGTGCGCTACATAAGAACAAAGTTCAAGACCGGCAGCGACTACGCCGTGTGGCGCTGGTCTGGCAGCGACGGCGGAAATCGACTGAACGTGAAGGAGATAGAGCTGTATTCCTCACAGACGGAGCCTGAGAAGAGAGTGACGGACATAATCAGCCTCAGCGCGGAAAACGGCATTGCCGCCGCAGAGGTGTATAACGGGGAAGACGGCGACGCTATGCTGTATCTTGCGGCATACGACGGTGAGGGCAAGCTCGTGTCAGTTGATATTGTTACGGTGGGCCCGGGTGAAGGCCGGTTTACCTTTACCGCGGCAAACGGCGCGGCAAAGCTCAAGGCCATGCTGTGGCTTGGGAGCTGCATAGAGCCGCTGTGTATATCAAAATCGCTCGACCTCAATTGAGCTTGGAAAGGAAGGAAAAAAGGAAAATATGAAAAATATACTGAAACGAACAATATCATTACTGCTGAGCGGCGCGCTTGTCGCAGGTGCTGTGCCGACTATATCAGCAGAGGAAGGAGCATCAATGTTGTATAACAAGGGTAATTTCGTAAGCAGCTACAATCCCATAATCAGCCGCCATCAGAGCGGCAGCAGCCGCGCCTGGCGCGACGGAATGATCAGCGGCAACGGCGAGATAGGCTACGTCACCAGCGGCGAGCCCTATAACGACGCCTTTGTTTTCCAAAATATTTTCTTCAACTATCCCTCCGCTGACCCGCGCGTTATCCCAAAGGAGCTGACGGGTCAGCTTGAAGAGGCGAGGCTCAATGTATTTAACCTCAACGACAAGTGGGAGATCAAGGATGCTAACGGAAACCGCCGTCATCGTACATTTTACTATTCCTTCCACCCGGGGCACCAGCTTCGGCTGAAAAGCGAATATGTAGACAATGAGAAAAACTATATCCGCTGGACCAACTACGAGACAGGCGAGACAGGTGTGCAGTTTGAAGACCACTTCGGCAAATGGACGCGTACCTCCTTCACCTCGAGGGTAGACGGAGTTTCAGTGACCAAGCTCGCGAAGTCCTCTGAGAACCGGCTCATAAACATGACCGTTTCCATTGACGATATTGACGATATGTGCAGGGCCAATGACGGCCTGAGCAAGGTCAGTGAACAGCGGTATAAGAAGATCGTGCCGGCTGATGCTTCATACATAGCTCAGATCGCCCACTACCCCTCATATAACGGCAGCGAGCTCTATGACGGCGGCTACGCCGGCGTTACTATGGTAATTGCCGAGGGTAAGGACGCCACTAAAACAAGGGTGACCTCCGCTAAGGACGACCCGATGCTCCTTGGCGACAACGCGGCAATAAAGATCGAAAACGCTGAGGCGGTTTACCTCATAACCACCCTTGACAGAAGCTTTAACATGACCGGCAAGACCTCGGGCGTCATGGCGGAGTTTGAGAAGAAGACTCAATATGACCTTCTCGATAAGCTTGTGGAAAAGGCCGCAGCCGCCGCGGAGAAGTACACTGAGGGCGGCAGGTTCAGCTACGATGCGGCTCTGGCCCCCTCGGCTGAGAAACAGAAGGCCGAGTTTAACCGGGTGAGCTTTGAGCTTCTCGGCGACGAGGATTTTATAGACTACGACAACAACGAGCTCATAGCCGAGCAGCGCAAGAGTACAAAAAGGATCAACCACGAATTCATGCGCAGAGCCTATGAACAGGCCAGATACGCTTTGACCGCCTGCGGCGGAACAAGTGCGCCCCGCCTTTACGGCATGTGGACGGGCGAGTGGAACCTGGGCTGGCGCGGTA
>JAFLUQ010000141.1 GCA_022508735.1 Oscillospiraceae bacterium
TCAAAGGGGAAACCGAACGTTTCCCCTTTGAGTGAACCCCTTCGCATCGGGCGCTATCGCTTACGAATATTTTTATTGTGATAAAAATATTCTACCCCGATTAAGGTATAAAAAGTCAGGTGCATGCCCTGACTTTTTATGAATTTCAAATTAAGGGGAGTTCCCCTTAAAAATCCCCCCGTTGCAGAATTTGAAATTATTTCGACTATTTTAACAGCCGGAGAGCGTCGCTCTCCGGCTTAATTTTTTATCTTGGTATCACCAAGGCCTTTCTTGTTTTCAGCTCATCCTCGGAGGATATGTCATTGGCGGCCATGAGTTTGGCGCGGCTGATATTGTACTTCTTTGCAATATCCCAAAGAGAGCGGTCACCCGCTATGTAGCTTATAAGTATAGATGGAGCCTCGCGTTTTTCCTCTTCTCCGACGCGGACAGCGGTTATAACCGACCTTTCCAGCGGGGCGGAGGAGGTAAGCGTCACGGTGGCAAGACCGCGTATCTCGATAGTATTTCCCGAGCCGATGCTGCAATTCATGTGCTTCAGATCGGCCTCGGCCATAGGCAGAATTGCGAAATTTTCTCCGTTGAGCGAATGGCGGAAGTCCACATCAGAAGAAAAGCTTCCAACAGGGGTCTCGGGATTATTTGTGCGGAAAAGCAGGCTGATGGTCACAACTCCCTCTATGATCAGCTCGCTTTCTTCCCGTGAAACACGGATAATACGCGGACAGCCCTTTATATCGAGCACCGATTCTATGTCGCCCTGATCAGAGGGGACGCGCACTGAGCCTTTGACGGCGCATTCCTCAACGTCTGAAATTGGCGGAGTAGTGAGCGAGAGTCCGCTTCGGTCGCAGTCCAGCCGACCGCCGGGGAGGTAGGCGTCGGTTATGGCGCTGCAGGTGTCCGTCTCGCGCCCGATAACAGAGAAGTAGAGCATGGTTTCAACATCTATAACGCGCTGCTCACCGTTTTCGTCGGCGCTTAGAGCAGTCTCCCAGCCTTGGATGTCAATGGTGCAGTCTACGTCCATGCTGTCCTCAAGGCCCTCCACATTCACGACCTTGGTGAAGGGTATGTCGGTCTTGGCCTGTTCAATTCCCGCCTCAGAAGAATAGAGTACAGTGACTGTGACACTTCCCTTGACGATGGCCTTGTTGTGGATGACCTTGACGGCCTTATCGCTGAGTCGAACCTCGTCGCGAAGAATTTCTGCTATTTGCACCTTGGAGGCGGGCAGCTCAAAGCTGTCGGTCACGGTCTCCTGAGCGGTGCCGCGGGCTTTGATGACCGAGCAGGTCAGAGGAGAGGTGAGTATTTCGGCACCCTCGATCTCAGTCGGTATGCTGAGCTGAGAATTGCCGCTGACGCTGACGCTGCCCAGCACATCCGCGTGGACGGCAAGCTTGCGGCAGTTGGCGAGCTTGAAGCTCACGCCGCTGACGACGGCCTTTGACGAGACGGGTAAATTTTCGTTCACACCGGGGGCGGAGAATATGTTGGAGAACACTGCCTTCGTGTTTATGGCCTTGACCTCACGGCGCGGAGTGTCGGCCAGATAGAGAATGTTGAAAAACACGTTTCCGGTGAGCAGAATGCGGTCGTTCTGGGCGTCGCAGGCGGAAATGGCGCAGTTGGCGGATATTTGAAGAATGCTCAGAATGTCGGGCATATTGTCGGGAACGATGAGGTCGTTTTCCGCCGGAACAACACTCTCGCCGCTGAAGATATCGCTGCTGACCTCCAGCACAGTAGATTTGATGTTTGTGTCCATAAAATTCAAAACCTTTCCGAGTAAATTTCTATTAGCTAATAGATATTTATGCACGGAAAGGCTTGTTTATGAATTTTTTGTTTTTTTATTGAATAGCCGGCCTCGGGTATTCCTGAGCTATGCCCCTTAAAGCATATCGGAGGAGTATCAGCGATAGAATAACCAAAACAATCAATAACGGCCACGGAAGGATATATGCCGCAAACTGCAGAAGGGCTGAGGAATTGAAAGCAATGTGCACGATTATGCTCGTAAACATCGACCCTGTGCGATAGAAGCACCAACCCATGACAAGGCCGCAGAAGAAGGTAAATATAGACTGAAACAGCAGCCCGTGAGACGCGCCGAACACCAATGCCGAGATAAAGATCGAAAACCCTGTGGGGAAGACCGCGCACAGTTCAGACTGCACAAGCCCACGGAACAGAAACTCCTCAAAGATCGGCCCAAAAACAGTGACGACCGTAAGTGCCAACAGGATCTTCGGCGCGGAGTCCAACGCGGCCATAGTATCCGGCGCATTTTCGATGGATTCCTTCAGAATAGGAACATTCTCGGAAAAGACCGTATATGCAGCCACTATTCCGCGAAGAGCCAGTGCCGCAAGTATGGCGTCTATGACGGTTGCGGATGAAATGGGGCGAATGGTTATGAAACGGTCGAACATCGGTTTTTCCCTGAGTAAGCTCATAAAGCTGTATATTCCCAAGGAGGCTGCCATGGCAAAGACCATGCAGGAAAACAGATTCCCCATGACGGCTGTACTGTAATCGCCGCTGCCCAAGGCCAGCAGTGCCAGAACTATTGCCCATAAGAACTGCATAGCTATATATACAAAGACATATATTGCACAAAACACAATTGCCTTCGCGGCCGGGAAAATTTTTGCGCGCATAGCTTTAAACCTCGATTCTTTTTTGTAGGGGAGGGTGCCGATGGCATCCTCCCCTGTAAATTGATCAAATCATGCAGTTTCCTCGATAACTGCGGAAGCATTTTCATTAACTATTATGTGTTTCGGGCACTTTTCAGCGCAGAGGCCGCAGCCGGTGCACTTACTGTAGTCAATAGAAGCGTGGTTGTCGTTTACGGTGACAGCGCCGGCCGGGCAGGCCTTTTCACAAAGGCGGCAGCCTATGCAGCCCGCGGAGCACTTCTGACGCATGGCGGGAGCCTTGTCGCAGGAGCTGCACTTCACGTATATATGGTGGCGCTTGGGAACAAGCTCGATAATGCCCTTGGGGCATATTTTTTCACAGGCACCGCAGCCTATGCAGCTGTTTCCGTCTATAGTTGCGACTCCGTCAACGATAGAGATGCCGCCCTCGCTGCATGCGGTGATGCAGCTGCCGTAGCCAAGGCAGCCGAAGTTACAGGCCTTGTGGCCGCCGCCCTGAAGCTTTGAGGCGGAAACACAGTCGGCTATACCGTAGTAGTCGTAGCGATCGTTTGCCTTGGTTATAACGCCGTCACAGCGCACAACCGCGCGAACAGGCTCCATAGCCGTGGCCTCAACGCCCATGATCGCAGCAATGTTGTCAACAGCGGCCTGGCCGCCGGCGGCGCAGGCGTTTATGGGTGCGCTGTCATTGACTATAGCAGCTGCATAGGCCGAGCAGCCGGCGTAGCCGCAGCCGCCGCAGTTGGCCCCGGAAAGACAGGCGCTTATTTGTTCTATACGCTCATCTACCTCCACGTGGAAGGCCTTGGCCGCTACGGCAAGAAGCATACCAAGCACCAGGCCAACCGCGCCAATGGCAAGAGCGGGGAATAATATCTCAGTCATATTATATTAACATTCCTTTCTTTATTTGTCTGAGGAAAATTTTCGCAGATTGCCGCTTTAAGGTTACCCTTCAAACGGATTTATCCGTTTGAATAGCCCAATAGTGTAAGTAAAAACATTAGTTTAGTTGGGTATAAAATAGTAACAGCTACGAATGAGCGCTGACGTACTTTGTGTACTTCAAGCGACGAAAAGTGGTGAGATGCGAGAATTTTACCAGACAACTCAGAATTGCATGTTGCTGAAGCCCATGAACGCTAACGCCAGTAAGGATGCGCTCACAAGGGCGATCGGGAAGCCCTGAAAGGACTTAGGGATGTCGCTGTAGCGAAGCCTTTCGCGAACACCCGCGAACAGCACTATCGCCAGAAGGAAGCCTATGCCCGAGGCAAAGCCGTTTACCATGCTCTCGATAAGGTTATACGGTGTGTCCTGCTGAATGTTCAGAAGAGCCACGCCCAGCACCGCACAGTTGGTGGTGATAAGCGGCAGATATATGCCCAGCGCACTGTAGAGCGAGGGAATGTATTTCTGCAAAAACATCTCAACAAACTGCACCAGCGCCGCGATTATCACGATAAACGCTATGGTCTGCATATACTCGATGCCCAGCGGCACAAGTATGAGATTCTGACAGAAATATGTCATCATAGATGCCAGAGTCATAACGAAGGTAACGGCCATGCCCATGCCGAGGGCGGTGTCTACCTTTTTGGAAACTCCAAGGAAGGGGCAGATGCCGAGGAACTTCACCAGCACGAAGTTCTGAGCCAGAATGGCAGTCAGGGATATTCCGATAAGTTTAGCGATCATGCCTTTTTACCTCCCTTTCTGTTTCTGATAACATTGATTATTCCGAGAATGAGCCCCAGCGTAAGGAAGCCGCCCGGAGGCAGGATCATGATTATGGCAGGGGTGGATATGCCGAGGGAAAAACCAAGGATCGTTCCGTTGCCGAGGATCTCACGAACCGAGGAGATAAGGGCAAGGGCTATGGTGAAACCTAATCCCATTCCAAGACCGTCCGCCGCGCTCTTAAGCACGCCGTTCTTGGAGGCAAAGGCCTCGGCGCGGGCGAGGATTATACAGTTTACAACTATCAGCGGTATAAATATGCCCAAGGAATCGCTGAGGGCGGGCAAGAAGGCCTGAAGCATCAGGTCGATGATGGTCACGAATGTAGCAATAATTGCCACATAGGCGGCAATTCTGACCTTGGAGGGAATGAGCTTGCGAAGCAGGGAAATAACCACGTTGCTAAGCACCAGCACCGCCGTGGCGCTGAGGCCCATGCCTATGCCGTTGGAAAGAGATGTGGTCACCGCCAGCGTCGGGCACATGCCTATGAGCTGCACAAAGGTGGGGTTTTCGTCAAATATTCCGTTCTTAAGCGTCTTTAACATTATTCGGCCCCTCCTTCCTGAACATATGCGATAAGCGCCTTTTCAAGGTCGTCATAGGCGGCATTCACGCCGCTCGCTACGGCCTTGGAGGTTATGGTTGCACCGGTGAGGGCGTTTATCTGATCAACGCCGTTGGCGCCGCCGCCCTTAACTACGGATATGGGAGCAGACAGCCCGGCAAACTGGGCCTTGAAGTCCTCCTTGGTGCAGTTTGCGCCGAGTCCCGCGGTCTCGCTGTTACTGAGTATCTCAACGCCGGAGAGCTTAAGCTCCTCGTTCACGCCGACCATAAGGGCTATGTTTCCGCCGTAGCCGGAGGAGGCAGCCGTCACGCAGAAGCCGACGATGTTTCCTTCGGAATCTGTTCCCATGTAGATATTGTCGTTGTCATTAAACAGCTCAAACTTTTCCGCATCGGGGAGCAGGGCGCGCATGGCTCTCTGCTGCTTTTCCTCTGCGGCCGCGGCAATGCGGTCCTTAGTCAGGGCGTTGGTCCCGGCGAGCAGGGCCGCCGCGATAAAGGTTATAGCACAGAGCGTGCCAGCAAGTTTTATGAAGTCTTTCATTTCGCTTTTACCTCCCCGAATACTCTGGGCCGCGTCCACTTGTC
>JAFLUQ010000142.1 GCA_022508735.1 Oscillospiraceae bacterium
AAAACCTATGTGCTGACTGTCGGAGAGGAAAGCGTTATCATTCCCGATGCAGCCGGAAAAAGACTGTTTATCTGGGAGGAAGGCACTTTAACTCCCCTTGTGCGTATCTCACAAAAAACAGGGTAAGCAATACCCTTTAATATATAACTGTCAGCCCCGGCGCAGCGGCCTTTGGCCGCAACCCTCATGCGCCGGGGTTGACAGCAAAAAAACGAACTATAAAAATTTTTATATTTACATTATATTCTTTTTAATGTATAATAAAATCAGAGATAAGAAAACTATGGTCAGGAGGAAAAATATGAAATTCAAAAGGCTGTTGTCACTCCTTGTGGCAATAACGATGGTGCTCTCGCTTTTCGGCGCGTTCACCATAACAACGGAGGCAGCAACTATGGACGAAGCAACTTTCTTTGCCAAGCTGAATTACAGCGCATACCCCGCGCTTTCCGCGGTTAAGGCCGCGGCAGACCGCCGGGACTATGAAACAGCTAAAATTGAGCTTCTTAAATATTATAAAGAGCGCATAAAGACCACCAAGCTCGGATTTGGTATTTCTGAGGCAGACGAGAACTACGGCATGGCCGTGCTTCCCATGAGAAATATTCTCACCGGCCCTAACGAGTTCGATATGTGGCAGGCGGAATTTGCCGTAGAAAGCAGCGACTTCAGCACCTATAATATTGACGTGACAGAGCGCATAGCCCATGAGCAGAGCAACGGCGCTGTTTCCTTCATGCTCTTCGCGGGCGATAAGCAGCGTTACCCCGTATATGTGCAGTCCAAGGAGTCCGATGCTCCGCCTGTGCTCGTGATAGAATACGAAAAGAACGGCGTTCCCAAAGCAGTTACGATTACGGCGGACAATGATACATATATCAGCTCACAAAACACCGGCACAGCCTATGGCGGCGAGGCTCAGCTCGTCATAAAAGAGGACGACGCTGCAAGCAACAATTCCACCGGCGATAACACCCGCCGTGCCTATATTAACTTCCCCCTGAAGGAGGCGGCCAATTCCACGATCATCTCCGCCACGCTGCAGCTCAGCGCCGCCTATTCCGAGGACTGCGACACCGGCGAGAAGGATGTTCTTGTGATCAATGTGGGCGACACCATGTGGAGCGAGAACAGCCTCACATGGGGAGGGATAACCCACAGCATCTATTCCTATCAGAATCTTCAAAATCCCATCTGGGGAGCCAGCGCACCCGGTGCGGACAGCGAATATCACAACGTTACCGCCCGTTTCTGGTATGGCAGACCTATGGCATGGGAATATCTTTCCTATCTGAATGACCCCGAGGAGTACAACAATTCTCACCCCTATGCCGGTGTATATCCCGGCGAGGAGTTCGGCCCAAAGCTGGTTGAGCTCATGAGCGCCTTTGCAACGCAGATGAGGTACGGCTATAACAGAACCCTGGAAACAGGTGAACGCCTTAACCGCTGGGTAGATATAGTAGACGCTTTCCTTGCTACAAATGTATTTGACGACCATGTGGATGAATTCTACAATATTCTCACCTATATGTGGGGCGACTGCAACTACCTCTACGGTCTTGATATAGCCAACGGCAGCTACTGGTGGAGCAACTGGAGAATAGTTGCAAATGCCGGTTTCTTCAAGGCAACAGAGTTCCTTTACGAGCTTAAGGATCACGACAATTTCCGTAATAAGGCAGAGTATAACGTGGAGTACACCATTGACCTCTTATATAATGACGATATGAGCTTTACAGAGGCCGGCCCGTCCTATTCTCAGTGGTGCGTTCAGCTCTTTGCGGACTGTGCCATTATGGCCGACAAGGCCGGGAATCCCATGAGCGCGGAGTTTGTTTCGCGGCTTCGCTATGCCGCTCATGACGCTATGTACAGCTTCTTCCCTGACGGCTACGAGAGCAACGTGGGTGACTCCAGCTATAAGTCCAATATGCCCCAGTTCAAGCGTTTGGCCGAGTTCCTGAATGACCCGGAGCTGACCGCCTATGTGAATGGTGACGGCAGCTATACCGAGGGCTTGACCCACTTCTCCGACAGCGTGAACTCCGCCTATATGCGCACCAGTTGGGATCCGCGGGAAACCTCGTATCTGTCCTTTGTAAACAGTCCCAACGACGGACACGCCCACCCCGACTCCAATCAGGTTATAATGTACGCCTATGGCCAGCCTCTTCTGGTGGACAGCGGCCGTTACAGCTACAGCAGCACCAATAAGATATATGATGAGCTGCGCTGGGCCCGGGCGCACAATGTAGTTGAAGCTGACGGCGTCACTATGGGTACGCACTCGGCCAGCGCTGAAAAGTTCAGTGTGTGGGCTGACAACGCGCTGTTCAACTTTGCCACTTCCGGCCAGCACGGCTATCCCAACACCAAGCACACCAGAAACGTTATGTTCCTTAAGGACGCCGGCTTTGCCGTCGTTACCGACTATGTAGACGGCAACAACGCAAATCAGAAGTATAATCAGAACTGGCACTTCATGCCCTCCAGCAACGCGGCAGTCAAGGGACAGAATGTGGAGACCGATTTCTACGGCAAAGCTAACATAATCCTCGCCAACGCCGACAGCGACGCTGAGCCAAGCGTTAAGCCCGGCTATTTCAGCGCCGACTACGGTCTTGTGGCTGCCAGTGAGTACGGCTCCTTCAGTAAGACCGGCGCTGACGTTAAGTTCGGCACTGTGCTGTACCCCGTAAAGGCAGGGGAGACAGCGGCTGTTACAGCTAAGGATATTGCGGCCGATCTTAGCAGCAGTGCAATCGAGTTTACTATCGACGGTAAAACCTCTGCGCTTTACGTTAAGAATACCGACGATGCCACAGGAGAGTTCGGGGCATATGCCACCGACGCTAAAATGGCATATATAAGCGACAGCACTGTTGCTCTTGTGAACGGCACAAGGCTTACCGGCAGTGATATTGAATTAGACAGCCCGCTTACTATCAGCGACATATCCGTTATTCTTGAGGACGGAGTTCTCGCCATCAGCGGCAGCAACCTCTCTCCGAACACAGAAGATAATGCCGCAAAAATAACCGCCGCGGGCGTTACAAGCGTGACCCTCAACGGCGAGGAGATCAGCTTCAATGAGGCTGACGGCGTTATCTATGCGGTAGGCGTGGCCAGTGTTACCAGGGTTGAGACCGTAGGCACATATACCGCAGAAAAGGACGGCTTTGTTGCTTCCAGCTACGGTAACGAAGGAGCCACATATCGTGATTATATTCAGGCCCAGGCAGGATGGCAGAACCGTAACGCTTATGCGGCCTTTGACCTCAAGGATATTGAGATCGATGATTTCAGCAAGGCGGTTATCCGCATGACGGTTACCGAAGCAGCCGGCGGAGGAGATGTACATTTCTACTTCCTTGACTACGGTGACTGGACGAGAGACACCCTTCCGTTTGTGCTCGATTCCACAAAGATGCCGTCGCACACAGCTAATACCGGCACTTATACCGGCTATGCAGGCCACTTCAGCGGCAGTGTCAGCGGTATTGGCGTGGGCAGCGTATTCGAGGTGGATATAACGGGCGCACTGAAAGACTATATGCGAGGCGCGACAACTGATCCGAACGTATTTGTCGATCCCCGTGAACCTCGCTTCACCTTTGCCATGCTGAGCGCAGCCGGAAGCACAAAGTTTGCCTCCATTGAAAACGGCATTTATCCTCCCGGCCCCACGATCATTCTTACGAATGAAGTGACCGAGGGCGAAACAAAGGATACCTTCGTAACGGTCAATTTTGTTGACAAGGCCGGCAGAGAGCTTCAGGAGCCTGTCACTATTACCGGCGGACTTACGATAGGCAACTTCTACAGCTATAGTGCGCCCGAATTGATCACGGCGGAGGATGGCGCGGTTTACGCCCTTGACACAAGAGCATCAAATATCGGCACGATGATCGCTGAAGGCGAAAACGTGCTGACCGCTGTTTACACTGAGGCCGCCGAAATCAATATAGTATTTACGGCCAATGGAGAGCCCATTGCAAATGGCGACGCACAGTATGTCATTCCCGGCACAAGCTACACCTTCACTCCCGCTGTGCTTTATACCTTTGACGGGCAGGATTACCTGACCGACACAGAAAAATCTACTCTTACGGTAAAAGCACAGCAGAACGCGGAAAATACGGTTACAATTGCCCTCAGTGCCGTAACGATAAAGGAAAGCCTGATAGAAAATTCCGGCTTTGATAACGGCGACGCGACAGGCTGGACTACCTCTAACTACACTAAGCAGATAGTTCCCGGGCAGGATAACTTCTCAGTTGTGGAATATAAGGGCCACGACAGTGCTCTACGCATGAATACAAATACGGGAAGTGCAAACGCAGGCTCCCTTTCCACAAAGTTTGCGGTTAAACCCAACACCGATTATTACTTTGGCCTTGATATTCTCCATGATGACGGAACAGCCACCACCGGCTTCCTTGAGCTGATGGACAAAAACAATACAAATCTCCGTCACATAGCTGGTGAGAATCCCGGTCAGGTGTGGTCCGGCACGGGTGAATACTTCCCCTCCAAGGGCGAGTGGAGCAGAGTTGAATACCTGTTCACCACAGGTGAAAATGAAGAATTTGTCGGAATTAAGGCCGCATGGAGCGCAAGTCCCGTATATCTTGATAATATCGTTATATATGAGATCGATAGCGTCCCGGCTGAAAGTGAGCCTATCCTTATCTTTGACGGTAAAGAGGCTGTCGCCAATACAGAAACAGATTGCGTTTTGGTCATTGCTCAGTATGACAAGGATGGAATTCTTCTGGATATTAAGTTCGTAAATGTAACCGCTAAAGTCCAGTCAACTCTTGAACTTACGAAGGTCCAGGGCGCGGTTAAGGCCACCGCATTCCTGTGGGATAGCTTTAGCGGAATGAAACCCATAACTGAAGCGATTTCCCAGGACATATAAAACAATAGGGTAAAAGCCCTTTGGAATAGATTATCACCCCCCCCGGTGTAACGGCCTTTTGCTGTATCCCTCATGCACTGGGGTTGATAGTTGAGAAAAACGATTTTTTAAGAATAAGAAACAATAAGGCTGTATGCTGCCTTATTTAGACTGTCAAAGAAGCCATTTCCGTAATTGCGGAAATGGCTTCTTTGTACGTGTTTTCCAATATAGATATAAAAAATCTGTTGATTTTTAAATCAAATAAACGTATCCGCTCAATACATTCATATAGAGAAAAACTTAAAAAAAGCTATAGACAGTCTGGTAGAGAGTCTGAACTGTGAAGGTTTGGACTCTTACCTGTTTGTTGCCGTAAATGATAATTTTATGCGGATTTGAGAACAAAACCGCAATTACCCGGAATTGGACGTAAAAATCAAATCGGTATAAAATTTTTCGCGTTCATTTTTACTGCTTCGTCTGATTTTAAGCGTCTCTTCAGGCTCCTCATATCATCATAGCCCACGGCAGAGGCGGCTTCGGCCAAGGTCATGCCGCCCCGGATAAACTCCCTGGCCTTGTTGGTTCGGGCATCGGCTTTCATTTCAACAAAGGTTTTATTGTAGTTTTTCTTTAAAAAGCGCTGTGTCTGACGCCG
>JAFLUQ010000143.1 GCA_022508735.1 Oscillospiraceae bacterium
GGGAACCGATGGAGGGTTCCCCTTTGAAGCGTGTCGACTTTATCGACACGCTTCAAACAGCCGCCCGCGGGCGGCTGTTTTGTATATTCAAAAGGTTATGCGGCGTGCTTTTCCGGTATATCCTCTCCGTCGGGCGGGAGCTTTTTCAGGAAGTAGTAGAGTACCGGTATCGTTGTCACAAAGAGCAATACGTCGGTAACAGGCTGGGCGAGCTGTATGCCTGTGAGGCCGAGGAAGTGGCTGAGGACCATTATCATCGGAATGAAATACAGTCCGCTGCGGAGAATGGCCGTGAGTGAAGCCAGCAGACGGTAGCCGCAGCTCTGGAACATCATGTTAGCGCAGACCGCCAGTGGCTGGAACAGCAAGGCTATGCACTGCCACTTGAGGGCAACAGAGCCGATAGCCGTGACCGCCGGATCGTCACGGAACAGGCGGATTATAGCGTCGGTATTAAGGAATATCACCGCACCCACTATGGCCAGCAGCACCTCAGAAACGATGACAGTGAACCAGAAGGCCTTTCTGACGCGGGAATACTTTTTCGCACCGTAATTGAAGGAGCTGACCGGCTGAAATCCCTGCCCGAGGCCGAGTCCCAGCGCAAACGCGAAGAAGTTCACCCTGTTCACTATGCTGCTCATGGCGGCGATAGCCGCGTCGCCGAAGGGCTTGGCCTGTTGATTAAGTATCATGGTGGATATGCTGCTGAGGCCTTGCCTGAGCAGGCTGGGGAAACCGGTGGCCGCAATGTCGCCCACCACAGCGGGGCGGAAGTCCGCGTTTTTGACGGAAATACGGGTCTGCGACTTGCCGCACAGATACATAGACAGCAGAATAAAGAAGCCGACTATCTGCGAAAGCGCTGTGGAAAGCCCGGCGCCGGCCGTACCCATGTTAAAGCCGAACATAAAGATCATATCGCCGAAGATGTTCAATACCGCGCCTGAGATCAGCCCGACCATAGCTCTGGAGGCCAGACCTTCATAGCGCAGAAGATTATTCAGCGCAAAGCTGCCGGTCATAAAGGGTGCTGCAATGAGTATGAATATGGCGTAGTCCCGGGCGAAGGGCAATATCGTGTCGGTGCTGCCCAAAAGCCTCATAAGCGGATCTATGAAGATAAGGCCGCAAACGCCGATGATCAGACCCGAGATACAGGCTAAAAGGAAGCCGGTGGAGGCATAACGAGAGGCCTCCTCTACCCTACCGGCACCTAAACGGCGGGAGACTATGCTGCCGCTGCCGTGGCCGAACATGAAGCCAAAGGCCTGGAGTATGGCCATGAGACCGAAAACCACGCCCACCGCACCGCTGGCGCTGGTGCCGAGCTTGCCAACAAAGAAGGTGTCCACCAGATTGTATATGTTTGTAACTAACATGCTTATGGTGGTTGGTATGCCGAGCTGGGTAACAAGTATGGGTATGGGCGTGTTTACCATTTTTTCATACTGCTCGCGATTGTCCTGCACATTATCACCGCCTGCGATCAAATATATTGTATAATTTTATCACTTTTTATCGGAATTGTCAAATATAAAAAGCTATTATGGCCTAACTTTATAAAATAGCTTGACAGATTTTCTCTTTCGTATTATAATGAAATACAAATGGGGATTATGTCGAATTTGGGGATAGCCCCATCCCCGACATTAAATTTTAAAGGAGGAAATCAATCATGTATGCAACCATGTGGGCGCTTCTGCCGCCCATCATCGCCATCGCTCTGGCGCTGATAACTAAGGAGGTATACTCCTCTCTGTTTATCGGCATCCTGGCCGGCGGTCTGCTTTATGCCGTGCCCGGCAACGGCGGTTTTGGTGCCGCCTTTGAAGGCACTCTGACTCACATCTTTGAGGACGGCGTTGTGGCCGTGCTGTCCGACAGCTATAACGTAGGTATCCTGGCCTTTCTTGTTATCTTAGGTACTATGGTGTGCCTTATGAACAATGCCGGCGGCTCTGCAGCCTTTGGCCGCTGGGCTTCCAAGAACATCAAGACCCGCGTCGGCGCTCAGCTTGCTTCCGTTGTTCTGGGTGTGCTCATCTTCATCGATGACTACTTCAACTGCCTGACCGTTGGCTCCGTTATGCGTCCTCTTACGGACAAGCACCGGGTTTCCCGCGCTAAGCTTGCCTATATCATAGACGCTACTGCCGCTCCGGTCTGCATAATTGCTCCTGTCAGCTCCTGGGCCGCCGCTGTGGCCAGCTATGCTGATGACGGGCAGGGTCTGATGCTGTTTATCCGCTCCATTCCCTACAACTTCTATGCTCTCTTGACCCTCGTGATGATGATAGGCATGATCCTTATGAAGGTGGATTTCGGCCCGATGAAACGTTATGAGAATAACGCTCTTGAAAAGGGCGACCTGTTCTCCGGCTCCAACCCTTATAAGACTTCTGACGACAACTCTGAGGGAACCAAGGGCAAGGTTATCGATCTGGTGCTTCCCATTATCGTGCTGATAATCTCTTGCATCATTGGAATGATCTACTCCGGCGGCTTCTTTGACACCGGCTCCGACGGCTATATGAATGTCATCACCGCCTTCTCTGATTCCGACGCCAGTATCGGACTGATGCTGGGCTCCGCGGTAGCTCTGGTGCTTACAATGATCTTCTATATGTGCCGCCGCGTTATGTCGCTCCGCAAGATCATGGACTGCCTGCCCGAGGGCTTCAAGGCTATGGTGCCCGCTATCCTGATCCTTACTTTCGCCTGGACTCTTAAGGCAATGACCGACTCCTTGGGCGCCAAGGAATTCGTTGAAGGCATTGTGACGAACTCCGCCGGCGGCTTCCAGATCTTCCTTCCTGCGATAATATTTGTTATAGGCTGCTTTATGGCCTTTGCTACCGGCACCAGCTGGGGAACCTTCGGTATTCTGATACCCATTACCCTGAGCGTGTTCCCGGCCGGAAATCCTCTGTCTATAATTTGTGTTTCCGCCTGCATGGCCGGTGCGGTTTGCGGCGACCACTGCTCGCCCATTTCTGACACAACTATCATGGCTTCCGCCGGCGCTCAGTGTGACCACGTTAACCATGTTTCTACCCAGCTGCCCTATGCCATCGCCGCTGCGGCTATCTCATTCGTATGCTACATAGGCGCGGGTCTTCTGGCCTCCGCCGGTATTCCCGCCCTGATCATGCTGCCCGTTGGTGTTGCTATAGTCATCGGCTTCCTGACGGTAATGAAAAAGCAGAATAACTGATCTGAACGTACTGACTTCAAAATGCCCCTTCAGCTTGGCTGAAGGGGCATTTTATCTGTTATAGGGGAAAACTACATAAGCTCCGCCTGAACAGCAGAACATAGGGGGATCATAGCCTGACCGCTCCAAACAAATATTTTAACCTCGGCCGCTCCGGCTACAGGCAGGCTTGCCGCACCGTCCTCCACTCGTGCCGCCGTCAGAAAACCGCCGTTTTCGTCATAGGCCGCGGCGATCAGAAGATTCTGGTCAAAAATATCCTCGCTTTCAACCGAAACGGTTGTGCCATCGCCAGCGCGGCGGGCCTCAGCGCGCAAAATACGCGGCTTAAGGAGTTCATAAGGAAACCGGTTCCTTATGGCATAATGTAAACCTTCGCTATGGTTGTAGACGCGGATGCTGAGGTATATGCTGTTCCCGTTATCGTCGCGCCCCTGATAGAACGCAGAATCACCGATTTCGGTCACGCTGGCAGGAATAACGAGCTTTCCGTCAAGCCCGGCACAGTTCCCAAAGGCGCGGTTTCCGATGCTCTCAAGCTGATCGAAAAAAGTGATCTCCTGAAGTCCGGTGCAGTCAAAAAACGCATAAGAACCGATCGTTTTTGCACTCATTAGATTAAGAATCGTCAGAGCCTTGCAGCCATATAAGGCATGGCTTTCAATCACCTCTATACCGGAGAGATTTATCGTTTCCAGTCTTTTACAGCCGGCAAAACAATATTGGCCTATTTCCTTCAGCCTTTCCGGGAGCGCTGCTGAGCGCAGAGTAGCCGCCTCGTAAAATGCGTAATCGCCTAACTTCTCCACCGTTTCCGGTACAGCGTATTCTTTTCGGCTGCTGGCGGCGGGGTAGTATATCAGCTTTGTCATATCACGGCTGAACAAAGCTCCGTCCGTGGCAGCGTAGTAGGGATTGTTCTCATCGACCGTGAAGCTTTTCATTCCTGTGCAGCGGATAAAGACATTCTCCCCGAGTCTGGCTGAGGCCGGTATATTGATATTGCTTAGCTTAGTGCAGACGCCGAAGGCGGAAGCTCCTATATACTCCACGCTGTCGGGCAGAATTATTTCTTTCAGATTTTCACGGTCATAGAAGGCCCCGTCGGCAATGATCACTGTGCCGGCTTTAACGGTACGGCTGCCGTATATTCCCGATTTGCTGTCGAGAAGGAACTTGCCGTAATATAAAATACTACTGCTCCAGTTTTTGCTGGTATTGTAGTAGCCGGTTTCTCCAAATGCCCCGCTTCCTATGCTTGTCACGCCGTCGGGGATGTTGATGGTCTTAAGGCTTTGGCAGTCGAAAAAAGCCGCGCCGCCTATATTTGTCACACTTTCGGGAATGACCGCGTCGCTGAGGGACGTGCAGCCGTAGAAGGCGCGGTAAGGAATTTCACTCACGCCGTCGGGAATATGTATGCTCTCCAGACTGCTGCAGTTCCCAAAGGCGTACTCGCCCATGCTTTGAACGCTGTCCGGTACCTTGGCGGTTTTCAGGCTCTTGCAATCCCAGAAAGTATAGTCTTCTATACAGGTTACACCGTCGGGAATAACGATGCTTTCAAGACCGCTGCGGCCATAAAAGGCGTGGTGGCCTATGCGCTTCACGCTGGCGGGTATAACGGCGCGGGTGACGGTGTCCAGCGGCTTCGGTCCTCCGGCAAAGGTGTTGCTATACCGGAACGCGTAGTCACCTATGCTCGTAACGCCGTCCTCAACAATGATCTCTTTAATGCCGCTGCGCATCGTGCCCCAGGGTGTGGCAGTGCTTTTAAAGTCCCACATATCTCCGGTGCCGCTGATTGTCAGAATGCCGTCTACGAGGCTCCATGTCAGCCCATCGCCGCATTGCCCGCTCTGCTCCGCCGCGAGTACGGCAGGTGCGGATGTCAGTATCAGCGCGGCACAAAGCAGCAGGACCGCCGCCTTTCTTAATTTATACATTTTTGTTTCCCCATTTCATGATTTGATAAAAAATTGCTATTGTGGACGAATATATTCATATTTACATTATAGCATACATGATTGTGTTGTCAATATATATTAATGTAAATTAATGATATTTTGTGTAAAACAAAAAACGGGGCCGAAGCCCCGTTTTGCAGCGTAGTTATCTTATTCCTGAGCAGCCTCGGGAAGTGCGTCTCTGCGGGAGAAGTTGTAGCGGCCCATGCGGTCGATCTCAATGAGCTTGACAACGATCTCATCACCGACTGAAACCACATCGCTGACCTTGGCAACACGCTTTGTGTCCAGCTTGGAAATATGCACAAGGCCCTCCTTGCCGGGAAGGTACTCTACGAAGCAGCCGAAGTCCATAA
>JAFLUQ010000144.1 GCA_022508735.1 Oscillospiraceae bacterium
TTCCGCCTGAATTTCTCAAATACGGCAGATGATAAGATCGTGAGCGGCATACAGACGCTTGCAGAGGTTATAAAATCTTTATAAAAATTATAAAGGGATGATTTATAATGATAGGTGATAAAAAGGTCATACTTTCGGGTATTCAGCCTTCAGGCGACAGCATCACGCTGGGGAACTATCTGGGTGCGCTGAACAACTGGGTTAAGCTCCAAAGCGAATACCGCTGCCTGTATATGCTGGCGGATATGCACACCTTGACCGTGCGTCAGGAGCCTTCCCAGCTTCGTGCGAGAACCTTGTCCCTGCTGGCTCAGTATATTGCGGCGGGGCTTAATCCACAGGAAAATATACTGTTTATCCAGAGCCATGTGCCCGCTCACGCGGAGCTCACGTGGATCCTTAACTGCTATACACAGATGGGCGAGCTGGGCCGCATGACTCAATTCAAGGACAAGAGCAAAAGGCACGCCGACAATATCAACGCAGGGCTTTACGATTATCCTGTGCTTATGGCGGCCGATATACTGCTTTACCAGGCTGACATGGTGCCTGTCGGCACCGACCAGAAGCAGCACGTGGAGTTGGCGAGGGATATAGCCCAACGCTTTAACGGCGTTCACGGCGATGTATTCACTATTCCCGAACCCTATATTGCACCTCCGTCAGCCGGTTCCAAGATCAAGAGCCTTCAGGACCCCACAGCAAAGATGAGCAAGAGCGATCCCAATCCTAACGGTTGTATCTTTATGCTGGATCCGCCGGAGGTCGTTATTAAGAAGATAAAGCGTGCCGTTACCGACTCTGAGGCCGAAGTGGCTTACAGGGAGGGCAAGGACGGTGTGAATAATTTGCTGACCATATACGCCGCCGTTACCGGCAAGAGCGTTGAGGATGCAGTCAGTGAGTTCGCGGGCAAGGGCTACGGCGACTTCAAGGCTGCCGTGGGAGAGGCTGTGGCTGAGTGTCTCAGGCCCTTCCAGCTCAATTACAGAACACTGATGAACAGCAAGGACTATTTGGAGTCGGTCTACAAGGACGGCGCCGAGCAGGCAGGGCGTATTGCGGAGAGGACTCTTAACAAGGTAAAGAAAAAAGTGGGCTTTGTTCCCAGATAAAGGAGAGCCGACATGAGAAACACGAGCATACTTTTTGCCTTCATAACTGCCTTTGTGGTAGCGTTTCTGCTGACGCCCTTCGTTAAAAAGCTTGCCTTCAAGATCGGCGCGGTGGATGTTCCCAAGGACGAACGCCGTATGCACACGAAGCCGACGGCCCTTGCCGGCGGTCTGGCAATATTTGCGGGGTTTATTGTGTCTGCACTGATATTTGTGCATAAGGATACGGCATTTTGGGGTATTCTGGCGGGCAGTGTGATTATAATCGTTCTCGGCGTGTTCGATGATATATACGCGCTCAGCGCCAAGCTCAAGCTGGGCGTACAGATAGTAGCGGCCGCCATACCTGTTTTATGCGGTGTACGGGTGGATATGATAAAGGTGCCCGAGTTTATCGACAGCTACGGCTATCTTGACCTGAAATATTTTGCCATTCCGTTGACGATAATATGGATAGTTGGCGTCACCAATGCTGTGAATTTGCTCGATGGTCTTGACGGTTTGGCCTGCGGCGTTTCGTCCATATCGGCGTTGACGCTGCTCTGTATCGCACTGCTGGTGGGCGAGCCTGTCGTTGCCTTTGCCACCGCGGCTTTGGCCGGAGCCTGTTTTGGCTTCCTGCCATATAATTTCAATCCCGCCAAGCTGTTCATGGGTGACACGGGAGCGCTGTTTTTAGGCTATATGCTCTCGACTCTGTCGGTAATAGGCCTGTTCAAGGGCTATGCGGTCATCAGTATTGCAGCGCCGTTTCTTATCCTCGGCCTGCCGCTTTTTGACACGGTTACCGCCATGCTCCGCAGGGCTAAAAATCATCAGCCGATCATGAGTCCTGACCGCGGGCATCTGCACCACCGTCTGGTGGATGCCGGGCTCAGTCAGAAGCAGGCTGTTGGCGTCATATACACCATGTGCGCTGTGCTCTGCCTCATTGCGGTGCTGCTCATATGGACCGGAGCCGTAAGTCCGCTGGCGCTCCTTATAGTGATAGTGGCCTTTGCTCTGTTTATAATAATAGTGCCAAGCTTCTCGCATCTGGTGCAAAGCAACGAGGAGACTGACGATAAAAAAATAAAGGGAGGAAGCGCGACGGGGCACACGTCCCCGGATCATTCGACCCGGACCCGTTCGGATAAGGATCGCTGAGATTTGCGCTGTTAGAGATGATTAAGGTTTTTGTTGTTTTCGGAACCAGGCCTGAGGCTATAAAGATGGCCCCTTTGGTATATGAACTGAAAAAATATCCCGATATAGACTGCAAGGTCTGTGTAACTGCTCAGCATCGCCAGATGCTGGATATGGTATTGGAGCTGTTTAAGATAACCCCGGACTTTGATCTGGACATTATGAAGGAGCGCCAGACGTTGGCCGGAATAACCACTCGCGCGCTTACCGGCCTTGAGGAGGTTTTCCGCGAGGAAAAACCCGATCTTGTGCTTGTTCACGGCGACACCACCACCACCTTTGCAGGTGCGCTGGCGGCTTATTATAATCAAATAAAGGTTGGTCATGTTGAGGCCGGTCTCCGCACTTGGGATAAATATTTTCCCTTCCCTGAAGAAATGAACCGCAAACTGACAGGCTCTATTGCTGACCTGCATTTTTCGCCAACGATAAGCAACCGGGCAAACCTTCTCAAGGAAGGCACTTCGCCCGAGCGTATATTTGTTACGGGGAACACGGTCATAGATGCGTTTAAAACAACTGTTCGAAAGGATTTCTCTTTTGAAGGTACTCAGCTTGAGGATATAGACTGGAATAAGCGCATAGTGCTTATGACTGCCCATCGCCGTGAAAACTTAGGTGAACCGCTCTATAATATCTGCCGCGCCGCGGCGAGATTGGTGCGCGACTTCCCGGATATAGAGCTTGTTTACCCTGTTCACCTCAACCCCGCCGTGCAAGACACTGCCCGTGAGGTGCTGGGAGCTTTGCCGCGAGTTCATTTGGTTGACCCGCTTGATGTGGATGTTATGCACAATGCCATGAGCCGCTGCCATCTGGTCATGACCGACAGCGGCGGCCTTCAGGAGGAGGCTCCTGCGCTTGGAAAGCCTGTGCTCGTGCTGCGCGGTGAGACCGAGCGTCCTGAGGCAGCAGAGGCCGGCACGGTGAAGATCGCCGGGGTGCATGAGGAGGTTATATATTCCCTTGCCAGTCAGCTTTTGACAGATGAGGCTGAGTATCAGAAGATGAGCCATGCGGTAAACCCTTACGGCGACGGAAATGCCAGCCGCAGAATTGCCGAAGCTATACTCTATCATTTCGGTATACGTGAGGAAGCGCCGAGCCAGTGGCTGTAACTTTAAATATTAGTAAACAGAACTTATAACAGGTGAAATTCTATGAAAAATAAGTCCGTATTTACGGCCCTCGGAATGGTGACCCAGTTTGGTATAAGCACCATAACTCCCATGCTGCTGTGCATTTTCGCCGCACTGTGGCTGCAAAGCCGTTTTGGGCTTGGTGACTGGGTGATGCTTGTGGGAGTGCTGATGGGTGTGGGAAGCGGATTTATGAGTATGATGAAGATGATTCGCCAGATGAGTGAGCTCAGCCGGAAGGAGGACGAGGATGCTTAGCCCCGAAATGAAAAAACAGCTCAGGGAAATTCTCGGCTTCGTGATCGCCCTTGGCCTTGTGCAGCTATGCGTGTTCTTTATACTCGGGCGCACGGCGATAGAAGCGCCGTTTTTGAAGGCCCTTGCCGGAACAGCGGCAGGCTGCGCCGTGGCCATGCTCAATATGCTGTTTTTGGCGATAGGCATAGAAAGGGCTGTAGATAAGGGCGAGAAGGCCGCTCAGGCGGCCATGAGCGGTGGCTATATGCTGCGGCTCGCCGTGATAGCGGTCTACGTCTTTGCGGTTATAAAGCTTCCGGGCATATTTAGCGTCTGGGCGGCGATAATTCCGTTGACGTTCACGCGTATAGCTATAATGATAATAAATCTTAAAAACGCCGGAATAAAGGGAGGCGACAACACATGAACATAGATGTCAAAGGCCCAAAAATAATGTTTGAGATCCCTGTTTTGGGCGGCATAAACGTAAGTGAAACCATTGTGAATATGTGGATCGTCATGGCGGTCATAGCGTTGGTCTGCTTTTTTCTTGGGCGGAACCTGAAGGTGCATGATCCGGGCAAGCGTCAGCTTGTGGCGGAAAAGGCCGTCACTATGATAACCGATATGGTAACAGGCGTAATGGGTGAGAGAAATGCACATTGGGCACCATATATCGGCACGCTGCTGCTGCTCTCGGCATTCTCGTCTCTCAGCTCGCTGACAGGGCTCCGTCCGCCGACAGCGGATTTAAATACGACCCTGGCGTGGGCGCTGGTGACCTTCTTTATGATACAGGGCACAAAGATACGCTATCACGGTGTGGGCGGCTGGCTCAAGGGCTTTGCTGAGCCTGTAGTGGTAATGACGCCGATGAATCTTATCAGTGAGCTTGCGACGCCCATATCTATGTCCTTCCGTCACTTCGGCAATATTGCCGCGGGATTGGTTATAACCTCGCTCATATACGGCTCTCTTGCCGCGCTGAGCAGTGTTGTTTTAGGCTGGATACCTAACGGATTTATTGCAAGTATACCGATATTCCAAGTGGGTCTGCCCGCTTTGCTTTCGATATATTTTGATTTGTTCACAAGCTGCCTGCAGGCGTACATCTTCTGTATGCTGACAATGGTGTTCGTGAGCAACGCACAGGAATAAAAAACGATTTTAATTATGTTGCAATGCTGCAATCATTAAAATAAAACTTTTTTGGAGGTATTTATTATGGAAATGACAAGAGCTATCGTACTGGCCGCCGAGGCTATCGGCGCAGGACTCGCCATGATCGCGGGTATCGGACCCGGTATAGGTCAGGGCTTTGCCGCCGGTAAGGCTGCTGAGGCCGTAGGCCGTCAGCCTGAGGCTAAGGGCGACGTGACCACTACTATGCTGTTAGGCTGTGCCGTTGCTGAGTCTACAGGTATTTACGCGCTGGTAATTGCGCTGCTGCTGCTCTTCATGCACCCCTTCTTAGGCGCCCTTTAATTTCTCTGACTTTAAAAAGATCAAGTCAGGAGGATAATTATGAATTATATGGATTTTGTAACCATTCCGCCCGACGTCTGGCAGCTCATTTTTACCTGGTGTAATTTGCTGATACTGTTTCTGCTGGTGAAGAAATTTCTCTTTAAGCCTGTGCAGAAAATTCTGGCTCAGCGTGACGCCGAGGTAAAGGAAATGTATGACAGTGCCGAGGCTGCCGAAAAACACGCCCGCGAAATGGAAGCTGAATACACAGAAAAGCTCAAAGACGCCAAAAACGAGGCCGGCCGCATCATGCAGGAGGCCACCAAGAGCGCCCGTGAGCGCGGCGACGA
>JAFLUQ010000145.1 GCA_022508735.1 Oscillospiraceae bacterium
TACTTTGTGTACTTCAAGCTCCGATAAAGGGTGAGATGCGACGCTGATTTTTCACGTTATCATATCCTTAAACATTCTCTCCGGCAAGATGCCCGGTGGAGAACGCAATTTGCAGATTAAAGCCGCCGGTGTATGCGTCGCAGTCAATGACCTCTCCGGCGAAGAACAGCCCCTTAACGAGCTTACTTTCCATTGTGGAGGGATTTATCTCTTTGACGCTGACTCCGCCCGAGGTTATTATTGCCTCGTTTATGGGGCGGTAAGCCGCAGCGGTAAATTTAAGATCTTTAAGCAGCGTTACGAGCCGCCCGCGCTGCTCGCGGGTCACGGAGTTCACCTTCTCGTGGGCGGGTATCTGTGACCTTTCAACTATATACGGTATCATCTTTGCGGGCAGAAGCTCCGAAAGGGAGTTAATTAAGTCTTTGTTTTTTGCCGCCGAGAAATCGCGCAGCACCCTTTCGTCAAGCTTTTCCTCACTGAGGGCCGGCTTTAGGTCTATGGAGAACACGTTGCCCTCCGGGTCAGCACCGAGATGCCCCGAGGCGGAAAGTATCATCGGGCCGGACAGCCCGTAGTGGGTAAACAGCATTTCGCCGAAATCTCTATAAACTGTCTTTCCCTTAGCATCAGTTACCGTAAGGGCGGAATTTCTGAGGCTCAACCCCTGCAAAGCCGAGGTATCCTCCTTTGTGACTATGGGAATGAGCGACGGATAGAGCGCAGTTACGGTGTGCCCCTGCTCCTTGGCAAAGCGGTAGCCGTCTCCGGTGGAGCCTGTCTGCGCATAGCTCATGCCGCCGGTGGCTATCACAGTTCCGTCACACTTATATTCCCTACGGCGGCCGACAACCGCCGTAACACTGCCGTTTTCAGTTTTAATATCCATAGCCTCGTCGCGAACTATTTTGGCGCCGAGACCTATAAGCTTATTTTTCAGCGCGTCAACAATATCAAAGGCCTTATCGCTGACGGGAAACACCCGTTCGCCGCGCTCCACCTTCAGCGGAACGCCGTTATCTTCAAAAAAACGCATAACGTCAGCATTTGTAAAGCCGTAGAGAGCGCTGTATAGAAAGCTGGAATTAGTAGGGATATTATCAAAAAACTCGCTTATATCCCGGGCGTTGGTGACATTGCACCTGCCCTTGCCGGTTATAGCGAGCTTGCGGCCGGGCTTTTCGTTTTTTTCAAGGAGGATGACCTCCTTACCTGCCGATGCCGCAGCTATTGCTGCCATCATCCCGGCTGGGCCCGCGCCTATAACAACCTTCACTTTTTTGCCCCCTTGATTTTCCCCTGCTCTCTCGCCACAAAAAACACCCGTTCGCTGTTTTTACGCGGCTTTTGAAATGTCAAATCGTGAAAAACTCCTTCGACCTTAAGGCCGGAGTCTTTTAGCATTGCTTTAAGCTCGTCCACTCCATAGGCCCTTTCGGTATGGACCTCATCGAAGCGGGCGAAGCTGCCGTCCTCCCTTCGTTCAAAAAAGGAGAGGTAGAAGTCGCACAGGCGGCTCCTTTTATCATAGCTGTTCTGCCATGAATAGAATATATCATCATCGTCGCTGACAAAGGTATTGTCACCTAAAACAGTGCTGAGCTTATACTCGGTGTTCACGTCAAACACGAATAATCCGCCGGGGTCAAGATAGTTATTGACCAGTTTGAAAACCTTTTTGAGACGGTTCTTTTCGGTGACATAGTTTACCGAGTCAAGGCTGCTGACGATGAAATCAACCGTACCATACAGCTCAAACTCGGCCATATCCTGATTGAGAAAGAGCGCGTTAAGCCCCTCATATGTGGCCTTATCCCCCGCGACGGACAGCATTTCCGCCGAAATATCGGCGCCGATCATGTCTGCCCCGCGGCGGCTGAGCTCCAGCGTCACGTTGCCGGTTCCGCAGCCGAGGTCAAGCCCCAGCCGCGTCTTACAGCCAAAGCGGCGAAATATTTCAAAGTAATAATCGACAAATTTGCCGTAGGGCACATCTGCCATGAGCCTGTCATACAGGCGAGCAAAGTCGTTATACATAAAAACCACCGCTCAAATAATATTGTAACACAAACCGGTTGGATTGTCAACCGGTTTATCGCCATTATCAGTTTATTTTAGTCAATTTTGCGTAAAGTCCGAGGAGATTTTTCTCCCCAACACCTTCAAAATTGATCTTGTAGTGAACGTCATTTCCAACTGCCTGCGCCGAAATGATAACTCCGTCGCCGAACTTGGCATGACGCACCATGTCGCCGGAGCGAAGCGTCAGATCACCCTTTGGCGCGGTGGCCTCGGGCTTAGCCGCCGGAATGTGCAATTCATAGCTCTTTGACTTTTTATTTATCTGCGGCATACTTTCACGGAGCCGCTCACGACGCGTTATAAGCTCTTCCTTTGCATCCTTCATATCGTAGAGCTCCTCCGGGATCTCGCCGAGAAAGCGTGAGGGCCTGTATACCGACGTTTTTCCAAAAGTCATACGGCTGTGAGCACCCGTCAGGAAAAGCTTCTTTCTTGCGCGTGTCAGCGCAACGTAGCAGAGACGCCGTTCCTCCTGTATTTCGTCGGGGTCATAAATACTCTTGGCACCGGGGAATATACCGTCGTCAAAGCCGCACACGATCACCACCGGAAACTCGAGCCCCTTAGCTGCGTGCATGGTCATCATAACAACCGCGTCGAGGTTTTCATCGTAGTTATCAACGTCACTGACAAGGACGAGATTGTCCATATAGTCGTCGAAGCTCGGCTCCTCCACGGTTTCAATATAGTGCTTTGCGCCGCTGATGAGTTCGCCGACATTCTCCATTCTTTCAGCGCCCTTTTCGTCCTTTTCGAGGCTCTTTGCATAGCCGCTGATCTCATAGGTGGATTTCACAAGCTCGTCGATGGGAACCGTACCGACAAGCTCACGTAGCTGCTGCATGACGGAGAAAAATTCCGCCACTCCGCCCTTGAACTCGTCAGCGTGCCCCTCTATCGCTCTGTAAAGGCTTACGCCTTCGCGGGCAGCGACAGACGCAATAACATCCATAGTGACCTTGCCAACCTTGCGCGAGGGCACGTTTATTATACGGCGAAGACTTATATCGTCGTCAGGATTTTTAATAAGACGGAGATATGCTATCATGTCGCGTATCTCCTTGCGGTCATAGAATCTCAGGCCTGAAAGCACACGGTAAGGCACCGCTGCGCGCATGAATATATCCTCAATTACCTTTGATGATGAACGCGCTCGGAACAGCAGGGCTATATCGCCGTATTTATAACCTTCTTTTACGAGAGAATTTATGGTGCTCACCACGTAATCTCCCTCATCAAAGTCGTTGGAGGCGCGATAGACAGTGATTTTTTCGCCTGCGCCGCTGTCGGTCCACAGGCTCTTGCTCTTACGGCTTTGGTTATTCTTTATTACGCTGTTTGCCGCGTCAAGAATATTCTGGGTAGAGCGGTAGTTCTGCTCCAGTCGAATAGTTTTGACGTCGGGGAAGCGATCTTCAAACTCAAGAATATTTGTAACGTCCGCCCCACGGAAACGGTAGATGCTCTGGTCGTCGTCGCCCACAACACAGATATTGCGGTGCTCGCCGGCCAGCAGCATGATAAGCTCGTTCTGGGCACGGTTAGTGTCTTGATATTCGTCAACGAGAATATATTTAAACTTATTCTGATAGAAGCTCAGCACATCGGGGGCCTCGTTAAACAACTGCACCGTCAGCATAATGAGGTCGTCAAAGTCAAGGTCATTGGCGTTCTGCAGCTTCCTCTGGTAGAGACGGTATATCTTACCTATCTCGGCCAGACGGAACTCCGAGCCGTATTCCTTTATATACTCGTCGGGCGTAAGGAGCGAGTCCTTCGCGCCGGATATCTCACTCATAACCGTCTTGTGCGGAAATTCATCTTCATCCATGCGCAGCTCACGTATACACTCCTTGACCAGCGTTTTCTGATCGTCGGCGTCAATGATGTTAAAATTTCGACCGTAGCCAAGCCGCTCAATATCGCGGCGGAGGATCCGCACGCAGGCGGAGTGAAAGGTGCGCACCCACATCTCGTTAACCGCGCCGCCCACAAGGGCCTCCACGCGGTCAGCCATCTCCTTAGCGGCCTTATTGGTGAAAGTTATGGCGAGGATATTCCACGGCGCCACCCCTTTATCAATGAGGTTCGCAATGCGGTATGTAAGCACCCGCGTCTTGCCGCTTCCCGCCCCGGCGAGAACGAGCAGCGGACCTTCGGTGGTCTCCACAGCCTCTCTCTGGGGCGGATTAAGTTGATTCAATAGTTCTTCATTCATATATTGTATATCCCGGTTTTACTTTACTTCTTAAGGGCAATTGCCGCCTTAACGTTAGCGGCTATATTCTCGGCTGTCAGGCCGTAAAGCTCCATAAGCTCATAGGGCTTACCGCTCTTGCCGAACACGTCCTGAGTACCTACGCGCTTGATCGGCACGGGGCAGGTTTCGGCAAGCACCTCGGCAACAGCGCTGCCAAGGCCGCCGATAACGTTGTGCTCCTCGGCGGTAACGATGGCGCCGGTCTTTTCGGCGGCGGCAGTCAGAAGCTCAGCGTCGATTGGCTTGATGGTGTGTATATTGATAACGCCTGCGTCGATGCCCTCCTTAAGCAGAAGCTCGCGGGCCTCTACCGCATAAGGCACCATAAGGCCTGTAGCCACTATAGTAGCATCCTTACCCTCAGCTATTGTCACGCCCTTGCCAAGCTCGAACTTATAGTCGTCCTCGAAGATCTGAGGCACTGCAAGGCGGCCGAAGCGCAGATATACAGGGCCGTCATAGTTGATAGCGGCCTCAACAGCGGCCATGGCCTCAACGTGATCCGCGGGGTTGATTATAACCATATTGGGTATAGTGCGCATAATGCCGATATCCTCAAGGCACTGATGGCTTGCGCCGTCCTCACCGACGGAGATGCCGGCGTGTGTAGCGCCTATCTTCACGTTCAGCTTGGGGTAAGCCACGCTGTTTCTCACCTGCTCAAAGGCACGGCCGGCGGCGAACATCGCAAAGGAGCTCGCAAACACAACTCTGCCTGTGGAGGCAATACCGGCGGCGGTGGCGATCATGTTGCCCTCGGCTATACCGGTGTTTATGAATCTGTCGGGGAATTTTTTCTTGAATGTGTCGGTCTTGGTGGACTTGGAAAGGTCCGCGTCCATAACCAGAATATCATATTTTTCACCAAGCTCCGCCAGAGCGATACCATAGCTCTCACGGGTGGCCTTCTTATCTCCTATTGCCATTTTCTTACGCCTCCAATTCTGCTATTTTTGCATCAAGCTCGGCTATAGCCTGCTCGAACTTCTCCTTATCGGGAGCTGCGCCGTGCCATGCGGCCTGATTTTCCATGAAGGATACGCCCTTACCCTTAACGCTCTTTGCGATAATAACGGTTGGTTTGCCCTTTGTGGCCTTCGCCTGATTTACGGCGTCAAGAATGGCGTCGTAGTCGTGGG
>JAFLUQ010000146.1 GCA_022508735.1 Oscillospiraceae bacterium
CGAGGAGCTGAACAATTTCTATAAGGAAAAGTTCTACGACATGAAGGACCCCGCCGACGTGATACGCATAGACGTGGACGGAAGCATCAGCTATAAGGCTCTCTTGTTCATCCCCTCCTCCACCCCGATGGGCTACTATACGAAGGAGTATCAGAAGGGCCTTGAGCTCTACAGCAGCGGCGTCATGATAATGGAGCGCTGCGAGGACCTTATCCCCGAGCATTTCCGCTTTGTGAAGGGTATTGTGGACTCGGCAGATCTGTCGCTGAATATATCCCGCGAGCTGCTTCAGCACAACCGCCAGCTTCGCACTATAGCCGCCAACATCGAGAAAAAGGTAAAGCAGGAGCTTAAGAAGCTGTTGGAGAACGACCGCGAAAAATACGAAAAATTCTGGGAGAGCTTCGGCCTCCAGCTCAAGTACGGCATTGTGTCGGAGTACGGCGCTCACCGCGATGTGCTCAGTGATTTACTGCTCTACTATTCCTCCCGCGAAAAGAAGCTCCAGACCCTGCGCGAATACGCCGACTATATGCCCGAAGGCCAGCAGTATATCTACTATGCCTGCGGCGACAGCGTAGCCCGGGTCGACAATCTGCCCCAGACCGAGCAGCTCAAGGAAAAGGGCTACGCCATACTCTATATGACCGACGAGGTCGATGAGTTTGTGGTGAATATGCTGGGCGAGTTTGACGGCAAGAAGTTCAAGTCCATCAACGACAAGGACCTCGGCATCGAGGACGAGGAGGAAAAGAAGGACACAGAGCTTAAAGAAGAGGAAAACAAGGTAATGCTTGATTACCTCCGCGACAGCCTTGACGGCAAGGTCACTGCCGTGCGCCTGTCCCACAAGCTCAAGAGCCACCCCGTTTGCCTGAGCACTGACGGCGAGATAAGCCTTGAGATGGAGAAATACTTTAACTCCATTCCCGGCGATACACCCGACATCAAGGCTCAGCGCGTGCTGGAGCTGAACCCGACTCACAAGGCCTTCTATATGCTGTTAGACACATGGCAGCTCGACAAGGACAAATGTGCTAAGTTAGGCGAGCTTCTCTACGATCAGGCTCTGCTCATCGCGAACCTTCCGCTGGATAACCCCGCGCGCTACACTGAGCTATTGTGGGAAATGATGTAAATAAAAAGATAGCTTTGCTCCGCCGCTGATGCGGCGGAGTTTTGTCAGGTATTTTTTTCAAAAAACACTTGCATAACGCAGAATAAACCTGTATAATTAAAGTATCTAAGTCCCCGAAAGGAGAAAAATTATGAGTACATTTGAGATCAAAGACAACTTCTATCTTGACGGCGAGCCCTTCAAGATCATAAGCGGCGGAATACACTATTTCCGCGTTGTACCCGAATACTGGCGTGACCGACTGGAAAAGCTCAAGGCTATGGGCTGCAACACGGTCGAAACATACGTATGCTGGAATCTGCATGAGCCTACTCCCGGCGAGTTCCACTTTGACGGCGGGCTTGACATTGCCCGCTTCATAGAGATCGCGGGAGAGCTGGGTCTTAAGGTCATCGTGCGGCCCGGCCCGTTTATCTGCGCCGAGTGGGAGTTCGGCGGACTCCCCGCATGGCTGCTCAAGGAGGACGGCGCGCGTCTGCGCGGCCTTTACGAGCCGTATATGAGCCATGTAAGGAGCTACTTTAAAGAGCTGTTCAAACACCTCACTCATCTTCAGGTCACAAAAGGCGGCCCTATCATACTCTTCCAGATAGAGAACGAATACGGCTACTACGGAGACGATAAGGAATATCTCATGGAGATGGGCAAGCTCATGCGCGACTGCGGCGCAGAGGTACCCTTCGTGACCAGCGACGGCCCTTGGGACGACGCCCTCGAGTGCGGCAAATGCGACATGGCGCTGCCCACAGGTAACTTCGGCTCCCATGTTAAGGAGCAGTTTGACACCCTGTCTCAGTACACCAACGGCGGCCCGCTGATGTGCATGGAATTCTGGGTAGGCTGGTTCGACAGCTGGGGCAGAGACAATCATTCGACCAGCGATCTGGAGGCCAACAAGCGTGACTTTGACGACGCCATTCGCCTCGGTCATATAAACATCTATATGTTCCACGGCGGCACCAATTTCGGCTTTACCAACGGCTCCAACTACTATGCCAGGCTTGAACCCGACGTGACCAGCTACGACTATGACGCTGTGCTCACCGAGTGGGGCGATATAACTCCCAAATACGAGGCCTTTAAGGAGATAATCAAAAAGTATGCTCCCGTGCCCGAGGTGGAGTTCACCACAAAGATAGAAAAGGGTGCCTACGGCACTCTCGAGTGTGAGGGCCGCGTTAGCCTTAACAGCGTCCTCGATGATATATCGACTCCCACTTGCGGCAAAGACGCGGTTTCTATGGAGAAGCTGGGCCAGAACTTCGGCTACACTCTCTACCGTGCTTCCTTCCCCAAGGGCAAGGTGATCGGCAAGCTGGCCTTTTCAAAGGTAAACGACAGAGCCATTGTGTTCATGGAGGGCAACCGTTTCGGCACCTACTATGACCGCGAGCTGCTGGAGGAATACGACTTCAAGCGCCATCCCTATGTTTACGGCGACGACGGCGATTTCGACGTGCTCACCGAAAATATGGGGCGCGTGAATTTCAGCTATAAGATAGAGCAGCAGCGCAAGGGCATCGACGGCGGCGTGCTTATAAACGGCCACTACCACACCGGCTGGAAGATGTATCCCCTGCCGTTAGACAATGTGGATAAGATAGACTTCAATAAGCCCTATCAGAGCGGCAGTCCGGCCTTCTATAAGTTTGGCTTCAACGCCTACAAGGCTATGGACACCTTCCTCGACCTCGAGGGCTTTGGCAAGGGCTGCGCCTTCATCAACGGCTTCAATCTTGGCCGCTACTGGGAGATCGGCCCTCAGAAGAGGCTCTATATCCCCGCTCCCCTTATCAAGGAGGGCCACAACGAGATAATAATCTTTGAAACAGAGGGCAAGGCCGCCCGCACCATATCTCTCATGGCCGAGCCGGACCTCGGTCCGCGTGCCCTGCCCGACGGCAGGCCGGAATAAGGCCGGATGGAGAAAACATATATGAAGCTGCATAAACTGATTTTCACCTTGATTATTGCCATTGCCACGCTGACGGCTGTAAATGCGGCGGCCGAGGAGATCCCCGCTGTGCTGTATAACGGGGTAGAGCTCACCCTTGATAGCGAGCCTGTCGTTGTCAACGGGCGTACTTTGGTGCCATTTCGCAGCTTGTTCGAGCAGATGGGGGCGGAAATCAGCTATGACGATGCCGACCGGATAATCACAGCAGAAATCGAAGGAAACGAGATACGTTTTTCGCTTGACGCAGCTGATATAAACGTGAATAGCTCCGCCGAGCCGTCATACACGATGGACGTTTTGCCGACAGTAATTGACGGACGCACCTATGTGCCGGTGCGGGCGGTGTGTGAGGCTGCCGGGTTTGATGTTAACTGGGCCACCGACGAATGTGCTGTGCTAATAACAAACTACGGTGCTATCCAAAATGAAATCAGGGCTTCCTTTGCGGCTCTTCCCACCCTCAGGCGAATTTTTGAAAATCCTGCCAAGGTCTATACCCAGCACAGGAGCATTCATATAATTCCCACGGCCTTTCAGAAATCATTCAGGCTGGATATTGAGGGTGATATAACCTCTGACAAGGCAGCCTGCAGGGCCATATACAACATAGAGCTGGGGCTAAATGAGGAGGCCCTCGGAGAGGAAACCGAGTATTACTACAGCATCTTTTTCCCCGACGGCAAGCTGTCTATGTATGCTGAGTTCATCATGACCGACGACGCGATATTTATGCGGACCGACATGGCTGACGTCATACCAAAGCTCTTTTACAACTATGAAGAAGACCCTGTCTTGTCCCATATCATGGAGTATCTCCCATCAGGGCAGTGGCTCGGCTCGGATATGAGCGAGTTTCTGAATGGGGAAGCTATTGAAAAAGACGAGCCTATGCTTTTCTTCATAAATATGTATCTGCCCTCAATAATTAACAGGGGCATAGGCATCGACCCCTTTGAATGGAGAATTGATAATTATCTGGCGAGATTTGCGTCATACGTTCAAACCTCCTACTGGAAACCCACCTACGCCGAGGAGGAGCGGACTATTCCGCTGCACCTCGAAAATGTAAAGTCTATCCTCGGCGGAGACAGCATAACTGCCATTGAGAACTCGGACGGAACGGCAACCGTCACCGTAGGCGGCGACGCGGTCAAGTACATAACCGGCGGAGAATATGCCGTCAATATGAGGGGCATATTTCAAAACGGAATTGCTGTGGAGCTTGAGTCCCGAACGACAAACGCCCCCGGAGAGGTAACAGTGGAAAAAACGGTTGGAACCGTGGGCGGCGAAATTGAAAAAATTGAGCTTCCCAAAGCAGAGCTGAATCTTGCCGAAGCGCTGAGAGCGCTGTAATTGGAGGTCAACAGTGAATAAAATCAAGCGTCGCTACCTTATTCCCGCGCTGTTGCTCATTGCGGCGGCGGTTGGAATAACGGTCGTAAATTTATATTTTTCAAGTGCGGACGTACTGGTATATATGTACCACAGCGTGCGCGAGGACCCGGTCAACCCTGAGGACGCCGATCTGAGCGTCCGCCCGGAGGAATTTGAAAAGCAGCTGGCATTTTTTGCCGGTGACAAGCGTGAGACGATCTTTGCCTCGGAGCTGGCCGACATAGATAAGGGCGGGAAATACCTTCTCATAACCTTTGACGACGGCTATGAGGATAACTACACCGAGGTCTATCCCCTGCTCAAAAAATACAACTGCAAGGCCACGATATTCATGATAACAAGTCTTATAGACAAGGAAGGGTATCTCAGCGCCGAGCAGATACGGGAGATGACCGAAAGCGGCCTTGTCAGCGTGCAGAGTCACACGGTCTCGCATGATCCGCTGGCTTTAGGCGACAAGGAATATGAGGACGTAGACTATGAAATGCGCAAGAGTAAGCTTACTCTCGAGGCGATCTCCGGCAAAGCCGTGGACTCCGTGGCTCTGCCAAACGGAAGCTATGACCCGGTCGTTCTTGACATTGCGGGAAACTACTACGACATAATCTTCAGCGGCACGAGCCTGAGACCGGACAACAGCGACCTCCTCGACGTGCAGCGCACCGGAATATACCGTCACCATAGCACTTGGGACGTAAAGGCTATGACGAATTATCGCGGGCTTTATACACTGAAGCGCATAGTGCAGAAATATATAGGACCGAAATAAGCAAAAACGGGGGCCGTAAAAAAGTCGCGCAGACCGCTTAGTGGCAGAAAGGCCTGTATTAAAGCTTTTATTAGCCCTCAAGTTCCAATAAAAAGTTTATTAAACGTAGAAATCCGCCTTCATTCAAAAGGCGGATTTCGTTGTTTTTAAGCCACTAAGCTACGAACGAAAATCACCACTCGG
>JAFLUQ010000147.1 GCA_022508735.1 Oscillospiraceae bacterium
GCTTTCCGTCATCGTCTATAAGTGCGGAGCTGTGTCCGCCGGATTTATAGGCCGGAGTCATCTCGTCAAAGCGGTAATTGCCGAAGAGCTTCAGCCCCTGATAACTCAGACTGCCGCCGTAGAGAGCATTATGTCCCATAGTGTCCACAAAGGGGCCATCAGGATTTTTGCTGCGGAACAGGCGGATATGATAGCCTCCGTCCTCTCCAAGCCACTCATAGGTATCCTGAAGATAAAAATAACCGGCCTCCTCATCATAATATATAAAGGGTCCTTCGCCGCTCCAGGTCTTGCCTCCCGCAAGTCTTACGCCGAAGTAGCGGTCAATGGGATTGCCGCCGGCCGTGGTGCCGTCTTTGCCGGGATAAATAGGCCTCCCCGTCTCCCGGTCTATCTCAAGAGTAAATATACCTCCGGACCATGAGCCGTAAACCATCCACAGGCCGCCCTGAGCGTCCTCATAGATGCAAGGGTCAATACAGTTGGGAGCATAGCTGTTGTTATAGACAGTGCCGCTACCCCAGCTGGTATTGTAGCCGTCGATGACGCCCTCATCGATCAAGCTGCCCAGATTTGTATTTCGATAATTTTTATTAATGCGGCTTCCGCTGTCATATGCGTCATTCTGCGTAAAACCGGAGTAAACAAGCGTGTCAACATAGGTGTATGGGCCCTCGATATTTTTGCTGACCGCAAAACCAATACACGAACGGATCGCCGTAGAGGAGGCGCTGTAATACATAAGGTACGCCCCTTTGGTGCCGTCATTATTTATGTAATCCGGGTTGTAGAACACGTCCGGCGCCCAGACCGCAAAGCCATTTGCGCTGTCCATATCGTCCTCTCCCGCCCAGGCAAAGGAGCCTGCCAAATTTTCCGACAGATCACCGAACAGCGTATTTCCAACAGGAGTATAACCGTTTGTGAACTCGATCCAGTTGATAAGATCCTCTGACTTTGCCGCCGTAATATGCGTACCGAAAATATAGTATGTTCCGTCGGCCTTGATTATTGACGGGTCATGAACGCCGACCTCCGCCATGGCCGTGACTGCTATTAGGCTCATAACAGCCGTCAGAACACCAAATATTGTTTTTTTCACAGAATATCACTCCTTGCCAAGAATAATGTTTTCATAATTATATCACAAGCGCATCAAAATGGCAAGCAACTTATTGTATAAATATAACATCACAGGGTGTAAAAGTAAAATGGGAGATATTGCAATGAACATTGACTTTCCGCAGTTTTTGTATTATAATAAATTATAGATTTCCATATAAAGACAGAACCAGAAGGAGGCTGGCAAAGCTATGCAGGAGTTTATATATAAAAAAACAAGAATCATTTTTAAACGTACAGGAGAGTGCCTGAAGCAGCTGCCGGGCGCAGAATTTATTACCAATATAGTCCGAAGCGCGTGAAAAGTATGTGCTTGATATCAGAAAGGATAGATAATTATGTATATTGCAGATGCCAACCGATATAAAACTATGGAATACAAACGCTGCGGCCGAAGCGGACTTCTGCTCCCGAGGATGGCCCTTGGGCTATGGCATAACTTCGGCAGCGTTGACAGCTTTGAAAATGCCAAGACCATGCTTTTTAAGGCCTTTGATCTGGGGATCACCCATTTTGATCTGGCCAACAACTACGGCCCGGTATACGGAAGTGCTGAGGAAACCTTCGGCAGAGTGATCTCCGGTGAGCTGCGGCCCTACCGCGATGAGCTGATAATCTCAACAAAGGCAGGCTATGATATGTGGCCCGGCCCCTATGGTAACTTCGGCTCCAGAAAATATCTTATGGCAAGTCTTGATCAGAGCCTTAATCGCATGAAGTTAGATTATGTGGATATATTCTACCACCATCGGCCAGACCCTGACACCCCGCTTGAGGAGACAATGAATGCTCTTAGTGATATTGTCCGCCAGGGAAAGGCTCTGTACGTTGGCATTTCAAACTATAACTCCGAGCAGACCCGGGCAGCGGCAAAAATTCTGGCGGAGAATAAAACTCCGCTGCTGATTCACCAACCCAGATATAATATACTGGACCGCCATGTGGAGGCGGACGACCTGTTCTCTGTTCTGGACGAGGTTGGCGCGGGAAGCATTTGCTTCAGTCCGCTTGCACAGGGAATATTAACAGACCGGTATCTCCATGGCATTCCAAGTGACAGTCGTGCGACCCGGAATCACTTCCTTCGCAGCGACAGCATAACCGCCGAAACAGTTGCCCGCTCGGAGCGGCTTGCGGCAATTGCCGCCGGCAGAGGTCAGTCCCTCGCACAGATGGCCTTAGCCTGGGTGCTAAGAAATGCCACAACTGTACTTATCGGGGCCAGCCGTCCGCAGCAGATAGAAGATAATGTTGCCGCTTTGAAAAATCTTGACTTCAGCGAAGAGGAACTGCAGGCCATTGACACGGCAATAGGGTAAGTAAAAAAACAACATAGAATATGGAGGTATTAAAGATGAATGAAGTATTAAAAGCAATCGAAAAAAGAAGCTCTACCCGTGGTTACACCTGTGAAAAGCTCACACGGGAGGAACTGGACATTCTTGTTCGCGCCGGTCTTCAGGCTCCCACGGCAACGAACAGGAGGGAGCTCCATATCACGGTCGTTGACGGCGATAATCCGATACTTGCAGAAATAGAAGCCGAAAAAAACCGTGGTTTCGGGATCGAGAGCCCGGAATTCAATTTCTACTATAGCGCGCCTGCTGTGTTATTTTTAAGCGCTGAAGAAGCATTCCCTTGGAGCAAGGTCGATGCCGGAATTGCCGTGGAAAATATCGCGATCGCAGCAGAGTCTATGGGGCTGGGCAATGTTATAATCGGAGTTGTAAAGAACGCATTATCCGGGGATAAGAAGGCATATTTTGCAGAGGCCCTTAACATTCCCGAGAGCTACGATTTTGAGATCGCGATCGCCGTGGGACATAAGGCAGTCAGCAAAGAGCCTCATGAGTATGATGTGGAGAAAGACGTTTCGTATATCTGAGTAATTGAAAAAACCTTACTTTTAATAAAAACAACACATCAATGCAGAATTCTGCATTGATGTGTTGTTTTTATTATCTTCTATTTTGCGGGGCGGATCTGAGAATACCCGTTCCATGCGAATACCGCTTCTTCCTGCTCATTCCCATAGACCTGCTCTACGTTACAGATATACAGGTAGTGGTCGCCGGTTTCTATAAACTCTTTCAGGCTGCACTGAATCGCCAGGCGGCTGTGAAGAGGGATTTGAATGTTGCTGTCCGGCACTTCCTGCATCTCTATGCCGAATTTTGAGATTTTGTCAGTGTCTCTTCCGGTAGTGCTGCCGCAGCCCATGACGGCGTCCGCAATTTCAGCTCCCGGAACTGTGAGGATGACCTTTTTAGTGCTGCGAACCATCTCGCCGCTGTAAGAGGTCTTTGCCATCGCATAGGCGATCATATTCGGATTGTAAGAGAGATATGTCCACCAGGACACTGTGGCAAGGTTAGTGCTGCCGTCAGGCTTCTGTGTGCAGACGATAGTAACGGGGTTGGGCGACGTCAGACCCGACGCTTTTGCTAAACTGATTTTTTCCATGATAAAGACTCCTTTTCAATTTATAGATTTGCCAAGTTCGTAGGCATCGCTGAGTTCTTTTTTGTCCTTTATATCGCCAACGGCCATTACGCCGCCGCAAAGGACTTTGCCAAGACTTTTCCAGCCAAGATGCTTCTCCAGACGGTCGTACCAGTATTCGCTTTCCTCAAAACCATAACCTTCGGCAGCCATGATAAGTATGCTTTCCTTTTTGGGATTGCGATAGTCAGGGTCGCACTCCGCAATTGCGAACAGACGGTCAAAGGCTGTTTTGAGCTGTCCGCTGACGGTCCAGTAGTAGAGGGGAGTTGCAAGAACAACGATGTCTGCCTCTTTATATACAGGATATATTTTGTCCATATCGTCCTTCTGAACACAAGGACTGTCCGGATTTTTTCCTCCGCAAAAGCAGCCCTTGCAGCCGTTGATACTCATTTCATCAAGAAAGAACTCAACAACCTGATTTCCGGCTTCCTTTGCGCCCCTTGTGAATTCGGCTGTCAGTGCGGAGGTATTGCCGTTTTTGCGTGGACTGCCGTTGAGAATAACGATTTTCTTTCCCATAGATCTGTCTCCCTATCTTAATATTGACTTTTCAGTCGACTTATACTATAATTATAACAAGAAAAGGACTAAAATCAAGTACGCACATTTAGGTTATATACTCACCTTGAGGAGAGTGTAAAAATGAGTGAACGCTGTATATCTCAGGAGTGCTTGGAAACAACCGGTTTCAGCTACACCCTGTCTTTGATAAACGGTAAATATAAAATGACCATTCTGTATGCATTGATGGAATTCGGCACAGTCCGATTCAATGAGATGAAGAGATACATCGGTGACATTTCTTATAAGACATTAAGCTCCACATTGAAGGAGCTGGAAGCCGATAAACTTGTACATAGGGAGGAATATCCGCAAATCCCGCCAAAGGTGGAATACAGCCTGACGGCTCGCGGAAAGTCGCTTATCCCTATTCTGGATGGGATGTGCGAATGGGGAGATAAAAACAGGCTGTAAAATAAATATACTTATGTTATTCGTGATCGATGTCATGAATGATATTGAAGCGGCAGACAAAAAACGATCGGGCATAAACCGATTGTTTTTATCTGTCTCTGCGTTATAGGCTGAACGTTGACTTTCCGCAGCTTTTGTATTATAATAAATATAGATTTCCATATAAAGTCAGAATCAGAAGGAAGAGGATATAATCATGCAGGAGTTTATATATAAGCTGGTTGAAGACAACACATATTGTATTATGGCTTACAGCGGAGACGAAGCAAATGTCATTATCCCGGATACTTACGGCGGGGCTCCGGTCACTATCCTGTTTGATAAGCTGTTCATGAACCATCCGGAGATCACTTCTGTCCATATCCCTGATACTGTGACAGATATAGGCGAGTTCGTATTTGACGGATGCACAAACCTTCGGCATATTGAACTGCCATCACAGCTCACAAGCTTGTGGGGCTATACCTTTGTCCGCAGCGGAATAGAGGAAATCATATTGCCGGACAAGCTGACAATGCTTCCGCCCTTCGCTTTTAAGGACTGCAAAAATCTTAAAAAGGTCGTCTGCGGCTCTGGCATGAAAGAAATTTGCTCGTGGGTTTTTGGCGGCTGTGACAGTCTGGCCGAGCTAATATATGGCTCAAATGTCAAAGTCAGCCATAAGGCATTTGAAACAAAGATATTAAATACATAAATTGCAGATTGATGATATGATCAAAATTGTTTTATATGTGCGGAGGGTCAACTATAGATGAAAGTTACATTACAAAATCTTACTAAAACATTCCCGAGCCGTAACCGGAAGTCCCGCGAGGAAGTCGTGGCGGTCAGCGATTTTA
>JAFLUQ010000148.1 GCA_022508735.1 Oscillospiraceae bacterium
CCGCTGACCTCTTGAATGCCATTCAAGCGCTCTCCCAGCTGAGCTATACCCCCATTTTATGATTGCGCACTATTAACCGCGCTGACGAATGGTATTATAGCATAAAGATAATGGGTTGTCAATAGTTTTTTTGAAAAAAGTTGTACCCGATGTGAAATTTTTTTGCCTTCGCACCGGTGGAGTTCGCTATATTTCTGCAAATTTTTCTATTGACAAAGCGGAGATTTTATTGTATAATACTAATGTCGTACTAACCGGGGAGGTAGCGGTGCCCTGTATCCGCAACCCGCTATAGCGGAGGTGAACTCCCCAATTGAGGCAATAATTCTGTGCAGCAGGCGGCTGTAAGTGGCGATGACGATCGGGTCTTGCGCAATGCGGGCCCGTGAACCTTGTCAGGCGGGGAACCGAGCAGCAATAAGCGGTAACCCGTATGTGCCGCGAGGGTGCCTGGTCCGAGCTAACTGCGGCTGTACCGTGTATGGATTATTGTCGATTTTGGGGTGTACGACATTTTTATTAGAAAATATTTTCGGGAGGAACGGCAGTGTATCAGGCATTATACCGCAAGTGGCGGCCGCTTACCTTTGACGATGTTGTGGGCCAGCGCCACGTTACCGATACAATTAAAAACGAGGTCAAAAACGGCGCGGTCGGTCACGCCTTTTTGTTCTGCGGTTCCCGCGGCACGGGCAAGACCTCTACTGCCCGCATATTCAGCCGTGCCATAAACTGCGAAAATCCCCAAAACGGCAACCCCTGTAATAAATGCCCAACCTGCCGTGGGATACTCGACGGCAGCATAATGGATATAACCGAGATCGACGCGGCCAGCAACAGCGGTGTGGACAATATCCGCTCTCTCCGCGAGGAGGCCGGCTACAGCGCCGCGATAACTAAGTATAAGGTGTACATAATCGACGAGGTACATGCCCTGAGCCCCGGCGCCTTTAACGCTCTTTTAAAGCTCCTCGAGGAGCCGCCGGAGCATGTGAAGTTTGTGCTGGCGACCACCGAGGCCCATAAGGTCATGGACACTATAAGCTCACGCTGCCAGCGATTTGATTTTAAGCGCATAACCTCTGAGGACATATATCAGAGGCTTGAATATATCTGTAACGCTGAGGGCATTGACGCCGAGGAGAGGGCGCTAAGAATGATAGCGCGGGCTGCCGACGGGTCGCTCCGCGACGCTCTGTCGTGCCTTGACCCCTGCGTGGCGGCGGGCAAAGAGGTAGACACCGACTTTGTGGCCGATTTCCTTGGCCAATCCGACAGCGGTGCGGTGGTGGAGCTGTGCCGGGCCATAGTGGGTGAAAACACGGCTGCGGCAGTGGCCTGTATGGACGGAGTGAGTGCCCGCGGGCGTTCATTCCCGACCTTTATAGAAACCGCGGTGAAGGCACTCAGAGATATGCTGGTGTCTAAATCCGTGAACAGTCCAAAAAGCGATTTTTCACCCGAGGAGAGCGCCGAGCTGCGCGATATAGCCAAGGGCGTAAGCGTTGAAAAGCTGCTCTATTCGATCAAAACCTTGTCTGACGCATTGTGGTCCGCAAGGCAGAGCACAATGCCGGCGGTCATATTTGAGGCCGCGGTGATAAAGCTATGTATAGGCGGAAATGACGGCTCTTATGACGCACTTCTCGCCCGGGTTGGCGAACTGGAACGTAAGATAGCAAGCGGTGAGATAGCCGTGGCTGCAGCTCCGGCTGCGAAAAAAGCCGCCGCCGTGGAGCCGCCCGAGCCTGAGGAGGACGAAGAGCCATTAGAGCCGGACAGGGAGATATACGCCCCGCAGCCCGAATTTGTGGATAAGATCAAGGCTAAGTGGCCTGAGATATTGGAAAGTATTATGTCCGATGTGAAGTTCGTGCTGTACTCCGCTATTGAGAACTGCACGCTCAGGGAATTTGAGGGCAAGCTGGCTCTTACCTTCCCGGACGAGGGCTTCGCGGAATTCCGCATTATGGTTTTGGATGACATAGATTATTTAAAAGGGCTTATTAAACGGCTCTGTGGCATGGATATAGGCGTGACGATAAAGTGCGATGCAGATTTTGCCCGTCTGCCGCAGATGAAGCGTGATGACCCTATGGACGCCCTTCTTGGGCTGCCGATAACTGAAATACAATAAATAATACCTGAAAGGATTGATAATAATGGCAAAAGGCGGATTCCCCAGAGGTATGGGAGGAATGGGCGGCGGCAATATGAACAATATGCTCCGCCAGGCAAAGAAGATGCAGGAGGAAATGGAGAAGGCACAGCAGGCTCTTGAAGAGAAGGAGCTTGAGGCAAGCGTTGGCGGCGGCGCCGTAAGCGTTAAGGTAAACGGTAAGAAGGAGGTTCTCTCCATAACCCTCAGCCCAGATGCTGTAGATCCCGACGATGTTGAAATGCTTCAGGATCTTCTCGTGACAGCGGTCAACGAGGCCATGCGCAAGGCCGATGAGGCCGCGGCCAGCTCGCTCGGCAGCATAACCGGCGGCCTGAATATCCCGGGCTTATTTTAATGGCCTCCATGTATCCGCCGTCACTGACGGCACTGATAGAAGAATTTGAAAAAATGCCTGGCATAGGCCATAAAAGCGCCGTAAGGCTGGCGTTCTACGTCATGGGCATAACCGACGAAAAGGCGCGACGTTTGGCCGACGCTGTTCTGAATGCCAAAAGCAGCATTCGCCTGTGCGAGAGCTGCCAGAACCTGACCGACAGCTCGCCCTGCGGCATCTGCTCCGACCCGAGAAGGGACCGGGGCGTGATTTGCGTGGTCGAAAGCCCGAAGGATCTTGTGGCCATGGAAAAGACCCGGGAATATAAAGGGCTTTACCACGTGCTCCACGGGGCGATCTCTCCTATGGATGGCGTCAGCCCCGAGGATATAAAGGTAAAGGAGCTTATGAGCCGTCTCGGCCCGGAGGTGGAGGAGGTCATTATGGCTACCAATCCAACTGTTGAGGGCGAGGCCACGGCCATGTATATCGCACGGCTCATCAAGCCCATGGGAATCAAGATCACCCGCATAGCCCATGGCATACCCGTTGGCGGAGATATAGAGTTTGCCGACGAAATGACTCTTGCGCGGGCTATGGAAGGGCGAAGAGAAATATAGGCGGTGATATAAATGGAACAACTACCACTTACTCCCGGCGCACTGGTGCTTGAGGGCGGCGGTATGCGCGGAGCCTTCACGGCAGGGGTGCTGGATCTCTTTCTTGATAAGAATATAATGTTCGACCGGATATACGGCGTTTCGATGGGCGCCTGCCATGCGTGCAGCTATATTTCAAGGCAGCGGGGAAGGGCCTTCAGCGTGGTGGCAGACTATATAAACGACCCCAGGTACATGAGCTATAAAAACAGGCTTTTGGGCGGCGACCTTTTCTCAGAAAAGTTTGTGTATCACACCATACCCGACGAGCTGTATCCCTTTGACTACAAGACCTTCGAGAGCTACAAAGGTGAGTTTTATGTGGGCTTGACCGACTGCCGCACGGGAAAAGCGGCCTATGCGCGCGTGTCTGAGCTGGCCCGAGACATAGACTTTGTGCGGGCCTCGGCCTCCCTGCCGGGCTTCAGCCGCATCGTTAAAGTTGGCGGAGGAGAGTACCTTGACGGCGGCATGGCGGATTCCATACCCGTAATGAAGGCCGCGGAGGACGGCAGCAAGCGCATAGTTACCATTCTGACCCAGGAAGAGGGCTACGTTAAGCCGCCGAGCAAGAGTTACCGCCTCACAAGAGTTATCCATATGCTGCACCCGAAGCTCAGCGAGGCCGTTAAAAGAAGGCATATAATGTATAACAAGACTCTCAGCTACATAGATGAGAAGGAGGCCGCTGGCGAAATGTTCGTGATACGTCCGCCCAAGGGGTCGTTAAATATCAGCCGCCTTGAGCGCGACCGCGATAAGCTTCAGACCCTTTATGAGAGAGGCTATGAGACCGCGGCTGAGAACTACGATGCGCTGACGGACTATCTACGCATCAACGAAAGGATAGAAGTGCAATGAAAATAACTCCCGTCAAGGGCACCAACGATTACCTGCCTCAGCAGGTGCGGGTGCGTGACTATTTGCAAAATAAAATACTTGAAACCTACCGCGCTGCCGGCTTTGAGCGCATAACCACGCCTATAATCGAGGATATTGAAAACCTCGACAAGAGCGACGGCGGCGAAAATCTGGCCCTGATATTCAAAATAATGAAGCGCGGCGATAAGCTCAATAAGGCCATCGCCGAGGGCGGTGAGCTAAGTGATATGGGTCTTCGCTATGACCTGACCCTTCCGCTGACCCGCTACTATGCCAATAACCGTGCTAAGCTCATGAACCCCTTTAAGGTCATTCAGACCGACAGGGTGTACCGGGCAGAGCGCCCGCAGAAGGGGCGGCTGCGTGAGTTCATCCAGTGCGATATCGACATAATCGGTACCGAAAGCCGTACTGCCGAACTGGAGCTCATACTCACCACTGCCAAGGCTCTGAAAAACGTGGGTCTCGACAATTTCAAGGTGAAGATCAACGACCGTCGGCTGCTCCGCGCCCTGCTCATGGGGCTGGGCTTTAGTGAAGACAGCCTCGACAGCGTTTGTATAGTATTTGATAAGCTTGACAAGATCGGCCCCGATGGCATAGCCGCCGAAATGACGGAAAAGGGCTTCCCCGCTGAGGCCATAGCCGCTCTCAGCGCTCTGCTCAGCGAGGGCGCGAGCCTCGACGCCATAAAGCAGAGGGTAGAGAGCGAGGCCGCGGCCGACCTTGAGTTTATAATCAATTCCGTGAACGAGATCGGCGGCGTGGATATTGAGTTCGATATGAGCCTCGTCCGCGGCCAGGGATATTATACCGGAACCGTGTTCGAGGTAGTAAGCAACGACTTCCGCGGAGCTATCGCCGGCGGCGGCCGCTACGACAATCTTATCGGCAAGTTCATCGGCGAGGATGTGCCCGCTGTGGGCTTCTCCATCGGCTTTGAGCGCATCGCCGGAATACTGGAGGAAAAGGGGATAAGCGCCGCTTCCTCCCGCCAGCGGCTGGCCGTGGTCTACGGCGAGGGCGACTTTATAAGAGCGCAGGCCTATGCCGAGGAAAAGCGCGCCGAATACGACACTGCCCTCTTTGAGCGGCCCAAGAAGCTGAATAAGCTCATCAACCGCCTTGAGGAGCAGGGCTACGATGCCTTTTACGTGATCGGCTGGGAAGAGACCGAGCCGAAGGTGATAGATCATGAGTAAATAAATGAATGGCCGCCGAAGAGGGCGGCCTTCTTTTATGCAGCAAAATATTTGTTGACAAAATCTCCATTATATGCTACAATTATCGTATAAAAGGGTGGCTTTGCTATCCAAAATAAAAGGAGGAAAAGTTATGAAATCTGCAAAAAAGTACTTGGCTGAGTTCATCGGCACCTTTGTT
>JAFLUQ010000149.1 GCA_022508735.1 Oscillospiraceae bacterium
CGAGCACCGGCTCGTCGTAGTCGTTTTTATCAATGGCAAACAGGCCGCCGAAGCCTCCGATGTCGCCCATAACGCCCTTGATAAAGGTCTTTTTCACGTCTGCCTTCATCAGGCGGACCGCCTCGTAACCGGCTTCAACGTCTACGCCGGCGTTTTTGTAGCTTGTGCTGTGGCTATCGTTCATGATCGTAGTCCTTTCAAATTTATTTCTGGGTTATTCTTCTGTCGGGTATTTTCCACTGAAGCAGGCGTCGCAGTAGCCGCTGAGGTTGGGAACGATCTTCTTCAGATCCTCCACGTCCAGATAGCCTAAAGAGTCGGCGCCTATCTTTTGGCGTAATTCTTCACAGGTCAGGTTGTTGGCCGCAAGCTCATGCTTGTTGGGGATATCGGTGCCATAGAAGCAGGGCCACAAAAACGGCGGTGAGGATACTCGCATATGTACCTCTGACGCGCCGGCGTCCTTAAGAAGCTTTATCAGACTGGCGCAGGTGGTGCCGCGGATAATGCTGTCGTCCACCAAAACGACGCGCTTATCTTTGATGCCCGACTCCAGCGCCGTCAGCTTTATCTCAACGTTTTTGCGGCGCTCGTCCTTGCCGGGCTGGATAAAGGTTCGGCCCACATAGCGGTTTTTCACTATTCCGATGCCGTAGGGGATGCCCGAAGCCTCGGAGTAGCCCACCGCGGCGCAGAGACCGCTGTCCGGCACGCCGATGACTATGTCGGCGTCCACCCGGGTCTCCCGGCCCAGTATGGCTCCGGCCTCGCGGCGGGCCTCGTATACGCTCTGGCCGCCGAGAGAGCTGTCCGGCCGGGCGAAGTATATGTATTCAAATATGCAGGGATGAGGTTTGTGCCGGCCGACGAAGTCCGTCTTGGATGTCAGGCCTTCCTCGGTGACGATAACGATCTCTCCGGGCTCCACATCACGGACGTATTCTGCACCCACAGCCTTTAGAGCCGCAGTCTCACTGGCAAATATCCAGGCATCGTCAAGCCTGCCGATGCACAGCGGACGTATGCCGTAGGGATCGCGGGCAGCTATGAGCTTGCGGGGCGTCATGATGACGAGGGAATAGGCTCCGACGAGCTGCTTCATGACCTCGGCCAAAGCATTCTCTATGGTGCTGCTGGTTATACGCGCCCAGGCCATGAGGTATGATATGATCTCTGCATCGGTGTCGGAGTGGAAAATCGCTCCGTTCTGCACCAGCTCGTTTATGAGCTTTTTGTGGTTCTGCAGACCGCCGTTATTGGCTATGGCGAAAGAGCCTTTATGGTACTTTGTAACGAGGGGCTGGGAATTCATCTTCTGGCTGTCTTCATGGGCAACGAAGCTCACGTGCCCCACCGCCATATAGCCCTTCTGCCGGTTCAGCGTGAAGTCGTTGAATACCTCGGGCACCAGACCGGCGCTTTTGTGGCAGATAAACTCGTTCCCGTCGTGAGTGACTATTCCGCAGCTCTCCTGCCCGCGGTGCTGAAGGGCATAGAGCGCATAGTAGGTCAGGCGCGCGCAGTCGAGGCTGTGACTGCGGTCGTATATTCCGAATACACCGCATTCCTCATGGAGTTTTTCAGGTGCGCGCATTTCACTCGATCTCCTTTGCCTTCTGAGCGATTGCTTTGTCCTTTTCGATTATGGCGGCCTTCATGGACTCCTTGTGAGCCTTGAGCTTAGCTTTTACCGCCGGGTCGGTGGAGGCAATGATCTGAGCTGCCAGAATGGCCGCGTTCTCGCTGCCGTTTACGGCCACGGTGGCTACGGGTATGCCGGAGGGCATCTGTACCACGCTGAGCAGGCTGTCGAGGCCGTCCATAAGGCTGGATTTTACGGGTATGCCGATCACAGGCAGTGTCGTGAAGGCTGCAAGCACGCCGGCCAAGTGCGCGGCCTTGCCTGCGGCGGCGATTATTACATTGTAGCCGTTATCCTCGGCTGTTTCGGCAAATTCGTGAGCCAGCTCGGGGCTGCGGTGAGCGGAAATGACCCTCACATCTACCTCAATGCCGAATTTTTTAAGGGTTTTTATGCAGGGCACGAGAGCGTCAAAATCGCTGTCGCTGCCCATGATGAGTGCTGCTTTGGACATGATGAATACTTCCTTTCGTTTATATTATTCTACTGTAACCGATTTAGCCAGATTTCTCGGCTTATCCACGTCGTAGCCTCTCTGGTACGAAGCGTAATAGGCCAGATACTGGGCGGGAACGACGCTCACCAACGGAGCAAGCATCTCGTGTACGTCACCGACGACGATCTGGTCGCCGTGGGAGGAAACGCTACGCATGGAGATGATCAGGGACTTGGCTCCCCGGGCGTTAACTTCGTCAATATTGCTCCGTGTGTTCAGATCGATATTGTTTTGTGTGATTATCGCTATAACGGGAGTTCCCTCCTCGATAAGGGCGATAGTGCCGTGCTTCAGCTCGCCGGCGGCAAAGCCCTCTGTCTGTATGTAGGAGATCTCCTTCAGCTTCAGCGCGGCCTCGAGGCAAACGTAATAGTCTATACCTCGGCCTATATAGAAGCAGTTTCTTGTATTCTGCAGGTATTCCCGCGCTAAATCACTGTAAAGCTCGCTGTCGCTGCAAAGGCCCTCCATGGTGTTGGCCACAACGGCCAGCTCATATTTGAGATTTATGCCGATCTTGTTCTCCACAGCGGCGGCCAGAATAGCCAGCACGGCCACCTGAGCCGTATAGGCCTTGGTGGAGGCCACGGCGATCTCCGGCCCGGCATAGAGCAGAAGCGTGTGGTTTGCCTCGCGGGAAAGGGTGGAGCCCTTGACGTTGGTTATTGTGAGAGCCTTATATCCCATTTTTTTGATCTTTACAAGCACAGCTCGGCTGTCGGCTGTCTCTCCGCTTTGGGATATAAAGATGAAGAAGGGCTTTTCGGTGAGCTTTGGTGTATTATAGACAAACTCGCTGGCCACATAGCTGTCGGCAGGCTTATCAGAGATATTTTCAAAGAAATACTTGCCGACGATGCCGGCGTGATAGCTGGTGCCGCAGGCGATTATGTATATCTTGTCGCACTCTCTGAGGTCTTTGAGTATCTCCTCCGGAATGTACAGCTCGCCGGTCTCGTCCTGATATTCTTTGAGCACCCGGCGGATAACAAGGGGCTGCTCCTCGATCTCCTTTATTGTGAAGAAGGGATATGTTCCCTTTGAAACGTCTGAAAGATCCAGTTCTGCCTTATATGGTTCGCGGTCGATCTTCTGGGAGTAGCTGGTGAATATCTCCACGCCGTCGCGGCTGACAATGGCGAATTCCTTATCATGGATCTCGTAGAACCACTCGGTGTGAGCTATCATGGCCATTGCGTCAGAGCCGATCATGTTAAAGCCCTCGCCCTTGCCTATAAGTAATGGCGACTTGTTTTTGACCGCATACATACGATCACCGTCCAGGCTGTCAATGATAGCCAGAGCGTAGCTGCCCTCAAGCACATCTATGAGATGCATTATGGCCACGTCAACGTCCTCGCCGCCCTCGGTGAATTTGTCCAGCAGGCGGACGATAACCTCAGTATCGGTCTCGCTGACGAACTCGGTGTCCTTCAGATATTTACGGCGAAGCTTTGCCTCGTTTTCAATTATTCCGTTATGTACAAGCGAGAAGCGGCTGCCGGTGTGGGGGTGTGCGTTTGTCTCGTTGGGCTTGCCGTGAGTGGCCCAGCGTGTATGGCCTATGCCGAGGGTGCCGTCAAGCGACGCGCCGCCGTCGGTCTTGTTCACAAGGTTTACGAGCTTGCCTACAGCCTTTTGAACGGATATTGCTCCGTCCTTATAGACCGCAAGCCCGGCGCTGTCGTACCCGCGGTACTCTAACTTTGCCAACCCGTCCAGAAGGATGGGGGCGGCCTGTTTTTCACCTATGTATCCTACTATGCCGCACATATGTTTTACCTCCAATTCTATCCCCGCATTGGGGTATTATACTATACTGATTCTATTATATAACAAAACTGCCGTAAACGCAAATATTTTTTTGAAAATTTTCAAAAAAGGTGTAGCTTTTTTTTAGGTTTTAGTTTATAATGTTATTAAATTTATTTTTCGGGAAAGGATCTTCATGATGAAAAACGAGATTTTAAAGATATTGGAGAAGGACAGCCGCTATACGATAGAGCAGATCGCCACCATGCTGGGCGCGACCGAAGAAGAGGTCGCCGCCGCGATAAAGGAGCTTGAAGAAGAAAAGATAATCCTCGGCTACCGCACCCTTATCAACTGGGAGCGCACCGACAAGGGCGATATAACCGCCATAATCACTATCAGCATCACTCCTCAGCGGGGCGACGGCTACGACAAGGTGGCCGAGAGGATATACAAATACCCTCAGGTCAAGGCGGTCACTCTCATGAGCGGTTCCTTTGATCTTTTGGTCAGCGTGGAGGGCAAGACCCTGCAGGAGGTGGCTATGTTCGTCTCAGAAAAGCTGGCCCCGATGGAGGGCGTTATCTCCACCAACACCCACTTTACGCTTAAAACCTATAAGAAGGAGAACGTAATTTTCACCGATAAGGAAGTTGATTCTCGGGAGGTCATCACCCTATGAACATTGCCGACATGATCTCCCCGCACATAGCGGAAATGCCGCCGTCGGGGATAAGAAAATTTTTTGACATAGTGGCCGAAATGAAGGACGCCATCTCCCTCGGCGTGGGCGAGCCTGACTTCGTTACGCCCTGGGCCATACGCGAGGCCGGAATTTACGCCCTTGAGAAGGGCCACACCTACTACACCTCCAACGCCGGTCTTAAAGAGCTTCGCCGCGAGCTGTGCCTTTATCAGAAGCGCCACGGCGGCCCGGAGTACAGCGAGAAAGAGGTTCTCATAACCGTAGGCGGCAGCGAGGCCATAGACCTCTGCGTCCGCGCGCTTATCGGCCCGGGAGACGAGGTGCTTGTGCCCGAGCCGTCCTTCGTGTGCTATAAGCCCTGCGTGACTATGGCCGGAGGCACCGCCATTCCGATCGTAACTAAAGAGGAGGACGAATTCCGCCTGACCCCTGAGGCCCTGCGGGAGAAGATAACCGACCGCACCAAGCTTCTCGTCCTGCCCTTCCCCAACAACCCCACCGGAGCTATAATGGAGCGCGAGCATCTGGAGGCCATTGCCGACGTTATCCGTGATAGGGATATAATCGTGCTTTCCGACGAGATCTACGGTGCTCTGACATATAAGGGTGAGCACGTTTCCTTTGCGTCCATCGACGGCATGAAGGAACGCACCGTGACCATAAACGGCTTCAGCAAGGCCTTTGCTATGACTGGCTGGCGCCTCGGCTACGCCTTCGGCCCCGAGCCGCTTATCGCCGCCATGCTGA
>JAFLUQ010000015.1 GCA_022508735.1 Oscillospiraceae bacterium
GAGGGCGACAGCGTTATCTGCTTCAACTTCCGCCCCGACCGCGCCCGTCAGATCACCCGCGCCTTTGTTGACCCCGAATTCAAGGGATTTGAGCGCAAAAAAGGCTTCTTCAGCGTAAACTATGTATGTATGGCTCAGTACGACGCTTCCATGCCCAATGTGAGCGTTGCCTATCCCCCCGAGGCTCTTGACATGACCTTCGGCGAGTACATCAGCAAGCTGGGTCTCACTCAGCTGCGCATAGCCGAGACACAGAAATACGCCCATGTTACCTTCTTCTTCAACGGCGGCGAGGAGCGACAGTTCCCCGGCGAGGAGAGAATACTCATTCAGTCTCCCGACGTTCCCACCTTTGACCTGAAGCCCGAAATGAGCGCCTATGAGGTCAAGGACGCTGTTATAAAGGAGATCGAGGCAGATAAGTTTGACGTCATCATTCTCAACTTTGCCAACTGCGACATGGTTGGCCACACCGGCATAATCCCTGCCGCTGTCAGCGCAGTTGAGGCTGTTGACGACTGCGTGGGTCAGGTTACCGACGCCGTGCTCGCTAAGGGCGGCGTAGTGTGCATCACTGCCGACCACGGCAACGCCGACCAGATGATCGACCCCGACACTAAGGCCCCCTTCACAGCTCACACCACCAATCCCGTGCCCTTCATCGTTGTAGGCGCGGACTGCGGCGAGCTTAAGAGCGGCGGCCGTCTGGCTGACATAACCCCCACCATGCTTAAGCTCATGGGAATAGAGCAGCCCGCTCAGATGACAGGCGAAAGCCTTGTAAAATAACTAGGCAATACCACGCAAAGACCGCTAAGGGCTTTGCACCTATCTTGCTTGCATCTTTTCCGCTATTTCTCACGAAAATTTCTTGAAATACGACAGTATTCCTGCGAAATTTTCGTAATCCCATCGAAAAATCTACGGCGCAATATAGGCACAATCTTTGTGTGCTATTGCCTGAAAAAAAGAGTGATATACCGTGATAAATGAATTTCTGAAAACCTCTGAAAAGCATGTTAAGCACCGTGTTTGGCTCATGAGCGACCTTCAGCAGCACGACCCGGACCGCAGCCGCCGCTGTTTCTATACTGCGGTGGAGGATTTTGAGCGCCTTGGGCTCAAATGCGAGAAGGTCTGGTACATGGGCGACAGCGTGGAGGGCGAGGACCTAAATAAGCTTAACGAAATGACAAAGATGCAGGAGGAGGTTTTCCTGCGGCTGGGGCTCCCGGTAAACTACTGCCCCGGCAATCACGATATGGACTACTTAGCCGCCAGCGGAAGGGCCGAGCTGCCCTTCCGCGCCATGGTGGCTTCTCACAAGGCCGACGGCTGGAAAACCACCGAAAAGCTCAGCGACTTTTACTTCTGGGATAAGCTTGGCGATATAGACGTGCTGTTTCTATGTGACTGCGCCGCCGAGGACGGCAGCTGGCGTTTCTGCCACGGTAGCCCCTTCGGAGAGGGCTACCCCTATACATATGAGGATTTCCGCCGCGTGGCCGAAGAGCGCGACAGCAAAGCAAAGGTCATAACCGCCGGGCACTATTCATACCCGGGCGGCAACCGCGCCACGGAATATATGGGCGGATTTATGCCCATCAGTGATAACGTCAAGCTCCACATCTACGGCCACGCCCACATTGGCGACAGCGTTTGGGCCGGAAAGGACTGGGGCCGGCAGATCAGCGGCACCGACAACCATATGCTGACTCAGGTGAACATCTCGAGCCTTGAAACAGGCCGCGGCAACGCCATACGCAGCGCTTTTCTGGAGATTTACGACCGGGGAATGGCCGTGTTTTTCAGAAATCACAGCAAAAAATGCTGGGACAAAATGTTAGTATTAAACGATTGATAAATATGGGTGTGAAATACCCATATTTATCAATTTATATGGAGGAATTTTCATGGATAACCGCCCCATCGGCGTTTTTGACAGCGGACTCGGCGGCCTCACCGCCGTAAAACAGCTGATAGACGTTATGCCCCACGAGAGCATAGTCTATTTCGGCGACACCGGCCGCGTACCCTACGGAAACAAAGGCCGCGACACCATAATCCGCTACACCAGGGACGACATAAGCTTTTTGCTTAATCATAACATAAAGATAATAATCGCTGCCTGCGGCACCGCCAGCAGCGTGGCCCTGCCCCACCTTGAGGACTTCGGCGTGAAGGTCATAGGCGTGCTGGAGCCCGCCTGCCGGGCCGCTGTGAGCCGCAGCAAAAACCATAGGATCGGCGTTATCGGTACCCTTGGCACTGTAAAGAGCGGCAAGTATGCCCAAATAATCAATTCCATCTCTCCCGAGGCCAAGGTTTTCAGCGCGGCCTGCCCCATGTTCGTGCCGTTGGTGGAAAACGGTTACGCCGAAGGAGATGTCGCCCGCATTATTGCAGCTGATTACCTGACTCCCCTTAAAGAGGCAGGTGTGGATACACTTATCTTGGGATGCACACATTACCCCTTGCTTGAGGGTGTTATCGGTGATATAATGGGGAAAGACGTTGAGCTGATCTCATCAGGCCGGGAGGCCGCCTGTTATGCAAAGGCCCTGCTTACCGAGGCCGATATGCTGACCGGCAGCACCGAGCCCGGAGAGCACGAGTTCTATGTGTCTGACAGCGCGGAAAACTTCGCTGAGCTTGGCGGTATCTTCCTCGGGCAGGACATTGAACTGTGCGTGCATCAGACTGAAATTTAAGATTTGGAGAACTTCCTATGAAAAAGGTATATGTAGAAATAAACGGCCGCGTCACCATGGACGGCGAGACCGACACCATGAGCTATTCCACCGAGGGCAAGCTATATAAAAAATCGGGCAAGTATTACATAAACTACACCGAAGGCCAGCTTCTCGGCGGAAGCGAATGCAGCACTACCATCAAAGTGAATCCTGAAGGGATAGTTACCATGATGCGCAGCGGTGCGGCCAATACTCAGATGATATTTGAGGAGGGTCGAAGCCACATGAGCTGCTATGAGACCGACTGCGGCAATTTAAACGTGAACGTCACAGCCGGAGAGGTCAGAATAGATATGCACGATGACGGCGGCAGTGTTGACATCGACTACAATCTGTCGATCAACAACCTCCCGGGAACGCGCAATCACGTTAACGTGCAGGTTCGCCCATGAGCGCCTTAGACGAAAAAAAGCAGGAGCTAAAGGCCCTTGTGACCGAAGCCATAAAGGAGCTTTATGGCCTTAGCTGCGACTTTGATATAATCCGGCCGAGGAGAAGCGGAAACGGCGACCTTTCCGCGACCGCGGCGCTCGTCTTAGGCGGGGTATTAAAGCGACCGCCTTTAGAGATCGGACGTGAAATAGCGGAAAAGCTCACCCTGCCAAGCGGCGAAAGAGCAGAAGTGGCGGGCAAGGGCTTTATAAATTTTTTCCTTAAGCCGGACTTTCTGCTTGAGGCGCTGTGCGCGCATGCGGCCCCCACTCCGCCGGAGCTGCCCGAGCTGAGCGACCCGCATTTTTTTGAGGTCTACCCCCTCGTGCGGCTCTCTGATGTGTTGGAGCTTCAGGGCTCGCCGCCTGACGGGAGCGAGGAGCTGCGGCTGCTCACCGCGCCTGAGGAGCTTCGCCTCATATGGGCCATATTCGGCGGCGACAAAGCCGAGCTTCGTTCAGCCGCGCTGGATTTTTATGACCGAATCGGCCTCGGAGGGCCTCCGCCCCTCGCCATGGCCCGGTATATACTATTAGGTAACGCACTGGAGAAACTTATTATACTCATGAAGGAGAGTAACAAAAATGAAAACTAAATTCCTTTCTTTACTCTTGACCCTTTTGATGCTAATGACTACGGCTCAGGCATTGCCTGCTTTGGCCGACGAGCCGGCCGATCAGTCAACGACTGAGCAGTCCACGACTGAGCAGTCATTGACTGAGCAGCTTCCGACTGAACAGCCCATAGACGAACAGCCGGGAGAACAGGCCGAGGAAGAGCCGGACTCCGCCCTATCCGCATGGGTAGAAAAGGACGCGGTATACTACTATGCCCACACCATAGCCGACAACTACTTTTACGGCGTAAGTGACAGCAATTTGCTCTATGCCATAATCTGCAGTACCATCGACAATGACGACAGGTTCGACCTTGATAAAGCCATTGAAGCCATGATCGGAGTTTTAGGCGACGATTTTGCCGAATATTACCCCGCCGAGGCCTATCAGGATCAGGTTGACTACTATAATGCAGCCTTTTACGGCATCGGTGTCGTTCTGACGCTCGGTAATGGCGGCACAATAATAGACAGCGTTTATGCCGGCGGCGGCGGCGAGGAAGCCGGTCTACGCAGCGGCGATCAGATAGTCGCGGTTGACGGCATTGACACCTCCACTATGGCTCCGGCGGAAATACGCGCAATAATCACCGGCGAGGAAAACACTGTTGTTTCGGTGACAGTTGAGCGCAACGGCGAAATAATAACCGTTCAGGCTGTTCGCCGCCTGGTAACGGAAAGCCACTCAACGATGAACGTCATAGAAAACAGCATAGCCTATATAGACGTGAATTCCTTTACCTCTTCCCTGCCCGGCGATTTCGACAGATACATCACCGCCATGAATGAGCAGGGGCTTAAAAACATGATAATCGACCTCCGCGACAACGGCGGCGGCCAGCTGGACGCGGCCATAGACGTGGCTAAAAAGCTTATCCCCGCCGGTCCCATAGGTAAAATCAAGACCATGAAGGACGGCTCCGTAGTGGAGGAGATATACAGTGAAAACGAGAACGCTCCCGACTTTAACATACTCGTTCTCATAAATGAAAATTCGGCCTCGGCCAGCGAATTTTTAGCTATGGCTCTTCAAAAAACCGGCAGGGCCAAGCTGCTCGGAGTGTACTCCTACGGCAAAGGCAGCATGCAGGCCATGATTCGCACTATCACCGGAAGCGGCTTTAAGTTCACTGTCGGCGAATATTTCACCCCCGACGATGAGCGCGTCCACACCATAGGCCTGACGCCCGATATATATGTTGCGAATATCTACACCCCCGTGGACCCGGATCAGTTCAGCATGATCGAGTTTATGTCGCTCGATAGTGACTCCACCCGCCTCGGCATAGAGCAGCGCCTGGGTGCGATAGGTCTCATTCCCGACTCCGCCGTTGACGGAATTTATGACGAACAAACCGTATCGGCAATAAAGCTTTTCCAGAATTATCTCAAGGTTGAGCCTACCGGAGTTGTTGACATTTACACCGCTATCGGCTTTAATGATTTCATATATGACAACATCACCCGGGTTACCGACGTTCAGATAGAAGAGGCAGTGAAATACTTCACCGAGCCTGTTCCAGTGGAATAAAAATAAGCCCCGTCGGCTTATACGCCGACGGGGCAATTTTTACTTATTCAGATTTTTTGAGCAATCACTACAGACAAACTTATCCATGTATTCCACAAGCCGCTCAGTCGCGGAGCAGAATACACAGCGCTGAACTAATCTTCTGACGGTGAAGCTGTCGCTTCCTTCGATTATTTCCAACTGCACGTCTCCGCCTATTTCTAACCTCGTGCGAATGCTTTTGGGAATCACAAGCCTGCCCTGCTCGTCTGTCTTGCGGATGAACACATTATTCTGCATTGTGCTCATACTCCATATCCTGCTGAATACTTCTCAAGCAAGCCGTGACGAATTATCCACAGCTGAGATGAGAGATCGACATAGTATTTATGCGGGTTTTCAAAGCGTTTCACTTCGTCCCATATGGTATCGATCTGATCGGCGCAATAGGCGCGTATCTCATCGAGCGTTGGGCTCTCATATATCTGCTTGCCGCCTTCAAATATCTTCACAAGGAGCTTTCTTGCCGTGAAGTTTTCAACGGTCTTTCGCTTCCATGTATTCTCAGGGTCAAAGATCTCATAGGGCTTAGTACTGTCTATCTCTTCGCCGTGCTGGGTTATAACGTCGGCGATGGCATGGCCGCTCTCATTGTCGTAAAGGCGGTAGATCTGCTTAAAATCAGGGATAGTTATCTTCTGGATATTCTCGCTTATCTTTATCTTGGGCACTACCTTGCCCTCCTCCTCGACGGCCACCAGCTTATACACGCCGCCGAAAACCGGGGAGCTTTTAGCGGTGATAAGCCTCTCGCCTACGCCGAAAGAATCTATGCAGGCTCCCTGATTTATGGTGTCGCGGATTATGTATTCATCCAGTGAGTTGGAGGCCACTATGCCGCAGTCGGGATATCCGGCCTCGTCAAGCATTTTGCGGGCCTTTTTGGAAAGATATGTAATATCACCGCTGTCTATGCGCACACCCTTCGGGCGCTTACCTAAGGGCTTAAGCACCTCGTCAAAAACCTTAATGGCGTTGGGGATGCCGCTTTTAAGCACGTTATATGTGTCAACCAGCAGCGTACAGCCGTCGGGATAAACAGTGGCATAGGCCTTGAAGGCCTCATATTCCGATGGAAACATCTGCACCCAGCTGTGAGCCATGGTGCCGAGGGCCGGTATGCCGAAATAGCGGTCGCTTATGGTGCAGGCCGTGCCGACACAGCCCGCTATGTAGGCCGCACGCGCGCCTAAGATCGCGCTGGAATAGCCGTGCGCCCGGCGTGAACCGAACTCCATAACGGCCCTGCCCTGAGCCGCGCGGACGATGCGGTTAGATTTTGTGGCAATAAGCGTCTGGTGGTTTATGGTTAAAAGCAGCATTGTCTCAACCATCTGAGCCTGAATGGCCGGGCCGCGCACAATGATAAGCGGCTCGTGAGGGAACACCGGAGTGCCCTCAGGCACCGCCCAGACGTCGCAGGAAAATTTGAAGTTTTCGAGATACTTCAAAAATTCCTCGCCGAATATGCCCTTTCCGCGGAAGTATTCAATATCCTCCGCGGTAAAGTGCAGATTATTCAGATACTCGATAACCTGCTCAACACCCGCCATAACGGCAAAGCCGCCGCCGTCGGGTATACTTCTGAAATACAGGTCAAAATAGCAGATCTTATCACCCATGCCGTTCATAAAATAGCCGTTGGCCATGGTGAACTCATAGAAATCCGCCAGCATTGTATAGTTTTGTTCTTCTCTCCAGTTTATTTCAGCCATAGCGGAGCCTTCTTCCTTTATGCGTTTTCGAGAGTGTCGCGAAGCCAGAACTCACCCACGTCAAAGGCCTCATAAAGGCCGTTGCGCTTGACCTTACGGATGATCTTCTCCTTGCCGGTGCCGTTGTTGGTGCTCAGTTCTACCGACACCTCATCGGCAATCTCAGTGTTTCCGACCTTCTTTTTGGAGTTGATCGTGAAGATAATAATGTATTTCTCCTTCAAATCACCGTAGTATATCACGTCGCCGCGGCGTACCATGGGAACTCCGTTGAAGGTGAAAAATTTCTGCTCCTTCTTTTCCATGTTTTGGCCTCCTTAAGTTTTTATAGGGTAATTATATCATATGAAGAAATAAAAATCAAGATTTTTATTTCAGACTATCGAAAAAGTATAGGTTACAAATGGAAAAAACATACAATGCCTTTTCAATAATCACTGTTACCTGTTCATAGCGGCTTCATGCTTATAAGCGATTCCCAATAGACAATGAGGCCGTTTTCTGTTCTTACAGGCGGAGCCGCTTCGCTTCTTGGCACTTCCTCTACGGTCAAGACATCTAGAGAGCCATCGACCTTATACACAGCCGTAATCTTCACGCACATATCCTCTATAGCCAGTTCAGCCCCGAGGTCTGAGATAACCGTGGCCTGCGAACTGTTATTGCTCACTAAATTCTCATTTTCAAGTACCCCGGCTTCCACATAGACCATATCCCCTATGTTCAGACCGGGCAATTCGACTGTGATGTTAGCCAGCTCGCCCGCCTTCATTGCGGGAACTGTAGCGGTTCCTATCACATCGCCATCCGGGGAACCTTTATGGTATGTAAGCTGCACAGAAGCGGTTTCGCTTTGTCCACGGTTCACGACCATCGCTGACGCCTGTGTTGTCCCATCTATCCGAATTGCTGACACATCTTCTACTGACAGATCCGTTAATAACAGGTCGCAGACTGCCGCGTTGTCAGAAATATCAGCGTCCTGTGCGTTTATGGGTTCGACCAGAACGTCAAGGTGATCAAAATCAATTTCTTTTGGCAAAGGATAGTTGATAAACAGCAGGTCCTCCTCGCCGGACTGCAACGGGAGAATCACCGTGCTTTGATAAGGCTCAGCGCCTGCCGCAGTCACAGTAACATTTGCCCCATTCACCGGAACAAGCCCGTTGTTTTTCAGAGACATCGTCAGAGCGAGATCGTGCGTTGGAACCAGAGTTTCACGCACATAGTCAACATACTGAATACTCAGATCCCCTTCTGGAATGATCTGCTGCAAATTAAGCATAGACGCAGAGATATCGCCGCTTGTGTAGAGGAGGTTAAGGCCACTCTCACTTAGGGCAGCGCCAAAGCCGTTGACGCCTTCATCATCCTCAGTAAGCTGAACAGGGCTTCCCCAGCCATATCCGTCAGAAAAGATACCATATACCTGACAGAGCCCGTCAGCATCCTCTGCTGTGTACAGAACCGCTCGAAGCTCATCGCTTTCCAGCACCTGTCTGGTCGTTTGGGAGCTTGGCCACTCGCCCTCATAATCATCCGGCAGGTTCGGCTCGATCATATACCAGCTCGGTTCCTCGGCAACCGGCTTACTCCAGTTATCACTCGCGTTATCAAACTTGGCAGTCACTGTTTCCAGCTGTGCTTCCAGTATATCGTAATCCGGCATGGTGTCTGTGTCAAAGACTGTGGTGTAGTTTTGCCAGGCAATATAGGTCGTACCTTTTTCCTGATACAGCTGCGGAACTGAGTCATTTGTGCCGTCTTCGCAGACCAGCTTAGGGACTGACCACGCGCCGCTGTCATAGATACTGTAATACACGCCGTTTTTATCCACGGCGCTCCGGCCGCTGACATTTGCCATCCAGACAGCCAGCAAACGATTATCCGGAAGCACCGCCAGAGACGGAGCGGCATACCCGCTCACTCCGCTGACAAAGGCGGCTCCGCCTCGTGTCATGCTCATGGGCACGACGCTTAGATCCGGGTTGAATACGAGCTCCGACGACAAATCATCCCACTGCCAGTCCATATCCATTGCACGGGCATTTTTACTGTTTTTCCAGCACCATTCGCCGCCGTCCCAGAAAATCATCTCGGGTGTTTTGGCAACCTGCCAGGTGCCGGGAACTCCAAAGAAGTAGCCCACAATACTTATGTCAGCCTTTACGCTTAAGGACGTCTCATCTTTAGACAAGGGAAGTATAGTACTAATTTTTAAGGTTCCGCTTCCCTTGACTCCGGTGGCCAAAATCTCTTTTATTCCCACTCCGAGCTCCGCCGACAATTTAACTTTTACATCCAGCTGTACGTCGGATCCGACAACCATTTTTTCCAGTTGTTCATCGTATTTCATATTTACATAAGTTTCTATCTCTGTCTTCAGACCCATTTCAAGGTATACAGGAGCACTAAACACATATGTCGTCCAGGTATACTTTAAACCGCCTTCAAATACGAGTGCGGTTTTGATTTCAGTCAGCCCTATACGACCGTCTAAAAAATTGCCGGAGAAGCACCCGATCAACTGAACACTTCCGCTAACGCCTATACTGCTGGAAGAACCCGCATGCTTTATTCCCTGCTTGTCTAACTCCTTCAGTTTTTTGGCCAACTCCATATTTTTCGCGGTCTGGCTTAGACTTGGATCAGCAAGCTTTGACAACGACTCTTTGAGAGTGCCATATGCCGCCTCAGAATATGAACCTTGCAGCATAGTTAAGCCTATGGTACCTGTGACTGTGCCATCGGTACCGATTTCAAAGGAAATCGGTACCGAGTCGTCGAGTAGGCTGGAAAAATCCATCGAAAATGTCTGGTCTGCAAAAAGATCCAATTTGTCATTATTGGATTTACTCGTATCAGCTGTCATGGACTTGCCCATATCAACGCTGAGCCCGTTCTTTCGGGCCGAAACGATGTTAATGTTGGTTGGAGACTGCGTTCCGACCCCATCTGCACCCCAAACAGAAATATAGACCGGCTCTTTTGCCACAAAACGGGAAACTGAGAGATCAATTTTATTGAAGGTATTAGCCTTCAGCTCAACCTCAATATCGCCCTGTTTCAGCAGGATCCTACCGGCGCCGTGGCCGTTCCAGTTAACAATGGGATACAGGAAGAAAACAGAGCCGTCACTATCCAGGGCAGAGGATGCGTAGAATGTGCCTTTCTCAATCAGCAGATTGTTGTAAGGCTTATACGTGCGTCCCTCATCCAATATTAAGCTCTGAACAAACGGACCTGTGACACTGTTGGGGAACATTGCGACCATATTTCGTTTACCGGTCAGTCTGGCCGGAACCTGATATGTATGGTATCCGTCTTTTGAAACAGTGATATCCCCGGAATATCCGTCCGGTATGTTCGCCATGATTGTGTCGCAAAAATGGTCTTTTCCGTCATCTTCACGACCGGTGTAGTCTTCATCGCCTACCGATACGGTGAAGCCAACGGGTCTCGGCTCATTATTTTTGGTCGCAGCAAAAATATCGAACTCACGGTTTCCGGTTGCGGCATAATAAGCGCCTGTGTCCACCTGAACAGGGCTTCCGCTGTGACCAAGCTCCATTCGATATGGGTCGTCAAATGTGCCCTCCCCGGATAGACCGGTTATATAGGCCGAGCTGATGGTGCAGGCCGGCCGAACACCGTTTTTCCCATTTGCAGCTCCGAACGACCAGGATGCGCCGTTCCCCTTTTCCTCGACGGAAGCGATATGGGTTCCCTCATGCAAATTGATCGAGGGACCGAAGCCCAGATCGTATGTATAACTGTCTCTGAGCCAATATGACCGATACGACAGATCTGATTTTCCCGCCTTATTGCAGTCAGAATAATACTGAAGAAATTCCTGAGCGTTCAACACATACACATAGTCTGACGAAGAACCGTAGGGGTAGTCGCCATCATAGAGTTTGCTTACGGTATTGTTGTTGATCGGATGCTTTGTAGATCCGCCCAGATGCAACGGGTCTGTCACAGGCACAAGCTGATTATGCATTGTGGGAAGGATTATATCCACCTCATCCCGCGTAAAATTGTTCTCACTCAAAAAACCCGGCAATTCCACGTAAGACGGCGCTTTGTTCTCGCCGTTGTATTGCCCTCTTGTTCCGGGAAAGCGGCTGTAGTCAAACTCAACATCCGTGTATGGAACAATTTCATCTCTGGCATTCAGATAGGCGCGCAGATAGGAGGTTCTCCAGGAAGCTGAGCCCCAAAAATACGCCCCGGTTCTAAGGTCGCTGTTGCCATAATAGACCCCGGTCTCATACTCGTGGACGCTTGCATCAAACTCTCCGTTGAACAGCACCGAGGCGGTCAACAGCATTATACGCGCACCGTCTATCTTTGCAACTCTCCATTTAAGGGGTTCTCCATTATATTCTCCAAAGATAACATAATCGCCAAAATTCAGCTCCTGATTTTCTGTGCCGACAAACAATGAAAGCTGAACATCTTCTGCAGCCGCAATAGAGGCCGATTCGCCGTTCAGAGTGATATCAGGGTCGATCTCTGTTTCTCCAAAATGATCTGCCTCTGCTGCCCAAGCGGCCAACGGAAGCAAGGTCAGAGTCATGACAAGAGCTAACAATGCGGATACGATTCTTTTTTTCACGTTGTAATTCCTCCTTGTATTAGTATCTATTAGTATCTCTTTACGAACAGTTCAAACGGGGCATACCTGTTGCGGAAGCACAAAAGCGGTGTTGAGCGCAAACTTAACACCGCTTTTACTTTTAAACATCCATTATTACCGGCAGTATCATTGGCTTGCGGCGGGTACCCTCAAAAATGGTATTGCTGAGAGCCGATTTTACGTTGCTCTTTATAGTGTTCCAGTCGTGCTGGCGTGAATGCAGCGCCTCCTGCACGCCTATGGCTGCAACACGGCGAAGCTCCTCCATTATGGCCTCGTTCTCGCGCATATAGATAAAGCCGCGGGTGATTATTTCGGGCCCGGATACAAGACGGTTATTTTTACTGTCTATCGCCATAACGACCATGATTATGCCGTCCTCAGCCAGATGCTTTCTGTCTCTGAGCACGATGTTGCCCACGTCGCCCACGCCGTAGCCGTCTACCAGAACGGCGCCGCTCTGGACAGTGCCGGTGATCTTTGCGGCGCTCTGATCCATTTCAAGCACCTGCCCTATCTCCATGCGGAACACGCGCTTTTTGTCTATACCCATTTCAACGCCCAGCTCGGCGTGACGCTTAAGGTGGCGCTCCTCGCCGTGGACGGGTATGAAATACTTGGGCTTAACAAGGCCGAGTATGATCTTAAGCTCCTCCCGGCAGGCGTGGCCGGACACGTGCACCTCAGTGAGAGACTGGTGTATCACGTCGGCACCCTTTTTATACAGCTCGTTGATGACGTTGGAAACGGTTTTTTCGTTGCCCGGAATTGGGGAAGCTGATATAATAACAAGGTCGCCTCGGGTTATCTCGATCTGGCGATGGTCGTTAAAGGCCATGCGCGAAAGCGCGCTCATGGGCTCGCCCTGACTGCCCGTCGTAACTATTACAAGCTGGTGCGGATTATACTTCTTCACGTCCTCGATGGGTATCATCGTTCCCTCGGGGATCTTCAAATAGCCGAGGAGCGACGCCGTTTCGATGATATTCACCATGCTCCTGCCCGACACCGCTACTTTGCGGCGGTTGTGCACTGCGGCGTCGATTATCTGCTGCACACGGTCAACATTCGAGGCGAAGGTTGCGATAAATATGCGCTGGCGGGTGTTTCTGAATATCTCTTCGAATTTTTCGCCGACAGTCCTCTCGCTCATGGTGTAGCCCGGGCGCTCAACGTTGGTGCTGTCGCTCATGAGGGCCAGCACGCCGTTCTTGCCAAGCTCGCCGAAGCGGGCCAGATCTATCATGGTTCCCATTATGGGAGTGCAGTCGATCTTAAAGTCTCCGGTATGCACAACGGTGCCGACCGGAGTGGTTATCGCCATGCCCACAGCGTCGCTTATGCTGTGGTTGACGCGGATGAATTCCACCTTGAAATTTTTGCTTATCTGTACGCTCTCGCCCGCCTGCACGCGGTTGAGCTTTGCTACGCTTAATATACCGTGCTCTGTGAGCTTATGCTCAATAAGGCCGATAGTGAGCCTTGTGGCGTAGACCGGAACATTGATGCTCTTGAGAAGGTAGGGTATGCTGCCGATATGGTCCTCGTGACCGTGGGTGATAACTATGCCCTTCACCTTCTCCTTGTTGTTCATGAGGTAGGTCATATCGGGAATAACGCTGTCCACACCGAACATAGTGTCGTCGGGGAAGGCCATTCCGCAGTCCAGCACAAGAATCTCCCCGCCGTACTCAAACACGGTGAGGTTCTTACCTATCTCCTGAACTCCGCCCAAGGGGATAATTTTCAGTTTTGATTTTTTTGCCATAAAGTCCTCCTGTTCTTAATTATTTCCGAACACATCAACTTTTCTTATTATATCATAGAAAAGCCAAATGTCAATAAATTTTTTTGTCAGATTATGTGTACATTTTTTTGTCAGGTTAAGTGTACGCCTTTTGGTTCGTACCCCAAAAGCCGCTCTTTTCCGATGTATTTGCAGAGGTTATAGAAAATACTGAACCACATTTCAGTGCCCTGAAGGCTGACCTCGCCCCCCTCAAGTTCAAAGCTGAAGCCGGGACGCCAGCTTTCTGCTATGCGCTTTAGCTGCTCTATGGCCCAGGCTTGACCCTCGGTTATGCGGTAGCTCGTCTGACGGGAGCAGAGCCACAGCGGATAGATGATATCGAGAGTATAGCAGGCGTTGCCCCGTGGATAGCGCTCCTTATGGGCGAGCACGGTGTCAACGGTCTTTTCCGCATAGGGTACCGGCACGCCGAACTGGCCGTAGGAGCCGCGCACCGCACGGTACCAGCCGTTCACGGGCAGCAGAAAATCGCCGTCCTTGTCCATTCCCCACACGCCGGTCTGGGGAACGATGTTTCGCCCCAGCCAGCCGAAAAGCTCATTTTCGGGGATTTTCAGACCGAACTGAGTTCGGTTAAAATACATGGCCGTAGCAAGGATGTCGGCGTTATGGCCGCCGTTCCACGCGTCTTCTTTCCACGGCAGTGATGACAGGTATTCGCTTATATCTAATTTATTCACGTATTCAAAGGGGCTGTTCAGACTCTCGCCCATGGCCTTAAGGGCATAGCCCACCGAAAGCACCCGCTCATAGCTGTGCTCGTCCCTTTCCATGGAGTGGAGCTTATCTATATAGTCCTCACGGCTCATAAACGGCGGAGTCTCCCCAAACATAGCGGCAATTTCCGCCGCGTCGCACCATGGTCTCACTGCCTCGCCGAGTTCAGCTTTGCAGCTTTCCACCGCTGTTCGCCACTCATTTTTTGCCCTTTTGCCAAAGTCGGAAATAAGGCCCTCGATTTCCGGGCTGTCTTTAAGCGCCGCCCGTCGGTCGCGCAAAACGCGGGCCGGGTTGCCGCCTACAAGGGCAAAGCTTGGCACGTCCTTAGTAACTACAGCTCCGGCGGCGATTACCACATGGTTGCCGACGGTAACTCCGTCAACTATGATTGCGTCCGCGCCTATCCACACGTCGTCGCCCACGGTTATACCCTTTCGCTCGCAGCCCTGCCGCTTGAAGGAAACATCTATCCGGCTGAAATTGTGGTTTTCGCCGAAGAGCTTAGCCCCCGGCGCTATGCTGACGTCGCTGCCTATGGATATCCTGCCGTGGAGCACGGCGTAGCTGTTCACGGTGCAGTTATCGCCTATGGATATATTTAGCCGCCGCATAAGAGCGTGACTGCCGATCTTAACGCCGCTGCCGAATACGGTTCTCTCCACCTCATATATATGCGCCTCGGGCGAGATAACGCAGTTTTCACCCATGACGAGGCCAAGCCGGGCTTTAAGCCCGGCCTGCCACTGCCTCTGCTCCTCCCGCTGTGCCTCGGTCAAAGCATTCCACGGGAGGAAATAGTTTTCTTTCTCAAAGTATTCTTCAAAATCACGCATCAGCCGAGCCTCTGCTCTATCAGCGCCGCCAGGGCCTCAGCGTCGGCGGTTATCTCTTCTATGTTTTCGCCCTCGATCATAACGCGCACCAGAGGCTCTGTGCCGCTGGGGCGGATAAGCACGCGGCCCTTGCCGCTGAACTTTTCTTCAAGGCGCCTGATCTCGCCCATTATGACGTCGTCGCCGGCATAGCGCGTATCGCCGCTCTTGGCCACTTTAGCGTTCTTCAGCACCTGGGGCAGAATGGTTATGACCTTTCTGAGCTCGTCAACGCTCTGGCCGCTCTCCTTAACTACACGGGCAAAGTTCAGCGCGCTCACAAGGCCGTCGCCTGTGGTGTTGAACTCACGGAAGATGATGTGGCCGCTCTGCTCGCCGCCGAGAACATAGTCGTTCTTAAGCATTTCCTCAAGCACATAGCGGTCGCCCACCTTGGTCTTTGGGATATGTATATCCTGCTCCTCGCCCATGATAAACAGGCCGAGGTTGCTCATGATAGTGGCCACGATGGTGTTGCCGCGAAGGCGGCCCATGCGCTTCATATACACGCCGCATATGGCCATGATAACATCGCCGTCGATAAGCTCGCCCTTATTGTCCACCGCAAGCACACGGTCGGCGTCGCCGTCGAAGGCAAAGCCGAAGTCGCAGCCGTTATTCACCACAAAGCGCTGCAAAATATTAATGTGGGTCGAGCCGCAATTATTATTGATATTCGAGCCGCTGGGGTCGTTATTGATGACAAGCACCTCAGCTCCCAGACGGCGGAAGGCCTCGGGGCTGGTGTTCGACGACGCGCCGTTTGCGCAGTCGAGGGCTATTTTCATGCCGGTAAGATCCACGGGAACGATCTCGGTGGCGAAGTCCACGTATTCGCGGACCATATACTCTCCGCGGCGCATTGTGCCGAGCCCCTTGTGTGTGGCCAGCTCGATCTTTTTGTTGGGATTCAAAATAAGCTCCTCTATCTCTTCCTCAACGGCGTCGGGCAACTTATAGCCCTGTGAGTTAAAGAACTTTATACCATTGAATTCATAGCTGTTGTGAGACGCGGAAACCACGATGCCCGCGTCATAGCCGTGCTTTCTGGTTATGTAGGCTATGGCCGGAGTCGGGGCCACGCCGATGCAGATAGCCTCCGCACCCACGCTGCACACGCCGGCAACAAGGGCCGCCTCAAGCATCTGGCCGCTGATTCGGGTGTCCATACCGATGAGGATGCGCACCTTGCCCTTTTTCTCCTTACCGAGAACATACGCCCCGGCCTGACCTATCTTAAGCGCCAGCTCGGCGGTCAGCTCCACATTTGCAACTCCGCGCACACCGTCGGTGCCAAATAATCTACCCATTCTTATTCCTCCATATCTGATTTATTGTTGAATTTATAAAGTGCGTCGATCTTTTGTTCGTCGCTTCCGTCGGCGCACACCTGATATACCGAATCAAGCCCGAAATGAATTTTCCCGGTCTTTATGCCTTTTTCAGTGATCTCGTCAAGGGTTATAACTGCCCAGCCCCTGTCGACCTCGCTGACTATGCCGTACACGGTATCAGCATACTCACGTATGCCCACCGCGATCACAAATTTATTCTCAGCGCACCACTCAAAGAAATCCTCGAGCATATCATCGCTTATCTTATGAAAGTGCTTTTCGTGCTTCTGATCTCTCGCCTTATAGAGCGCCTTATATTCCTGCTCATACTCGCACTCAACGTCTATCCTGAATATGTCCTCTACCCTCTTTATCTGGTAGCCTCCATACAGCCCGAAGGTCGATATCCCGGCGATGACGAAGTATTCCCCGTCAACGTCCTCAACGGTGCCGACCCCGCATTTGTGTGGATCGCTGCCGTTAGAAAATACGGATACAACATCACCGTTTTCTTTTGCTTTTATAAGCGTTTCCGCAAAGTTCATATATTCCCTCCCTATAGTATATCATTTGAAGTAATATCCTCTTGTGAACTCGCCCTCCGGCTCGCCGCCGGTGCGGTATTTCTGCACGATATCGCTGATCTCGTCGGCGGTCTCGGTTGTGAAGCAGAGCCTGAGATCAGCGCCTGTGCGGCGCAGCTGACTCAGCTTATCGGCCATAAAGGTGGGCCGTGAGTTGAGCACCGTGTTAAGATGTGTCCCGCGATCACCCAGCACCGTGAACTCCGCGCCGGTCTTATCCCTTAGCGTTAACGGAGAGGCGCAGTCGCACCTGCCGCGCACGCCGCGCACTATGCAGGCCCGGCTCACCATGACCCTCTGGCGGCCATAGGCGAGTATTTCCAGCGGAACAGATGCCTTCGCCCCTATCTCGATTATTTCCTTTAAATTCAGCTCAGGCGAGAGCGTAAGCCGCGATGCTTCTTCAGCCAGTATCTCCGCACTGACGGGGTTAAACACGTTCAGGCCGTAGTCGCCGACGGGCGTAAGCCCGGCCTCGGCTATGAGCCGCAGCCCGCCGAGAGACGAGGAATAGACCTCCGCCCCCTTAGGGAGACGGCTGAGCCTTTGCTTTACCGTATCGCGGTCAAGTATTATCTGCGGCAGAATGGCCGCATAATTTTCTTTAAACTCTATTTTATCAAAAAGCGCCAGCGGCACAATGACCTTGTCAGCATTTTTTGCAGCCTCAAGCTGCTCGGGAAAGGTTATTTCGGCAAACAGCCTTTGCTTTTGCGGCGCGCTTTTTTCCTTGAACTCAAATTTAAAACCGTTTATCTTTCTCTCAGGCGGCTGCCGCCTCAGCTCACCGAGCTGTTCAAAGCATTCTCTTCTAAGGGCATTCAGCTCCGCCGCCGGCAAAAACAAACAGGCACCTATATTGGCCTTAAATTCAGCCACGTAGTACGGTGTGCCGCCGGTTTTGGAGAGCCGTTCTTCGGCCTTTTCCGCAGTCAGAGGCGCGTTTTCCGCCCTTTGGGGCTGCGGCCCCTCGGCCTGCACGCTGTGCTTCCCATCGCTGACGGTCAGGCTGATATTCTCCCCTTCGCGGCACCTCAGCTCCATACTCACACCCACGCTCTGCCGCTCCTTATTATATAGCGACTGCGCCCGGGTGATGAGCTCCTTCGGCGCGGCTCGGGATATATTATCGTTGGATATATTATAATTCATCATTTCGGGAGTGTTTATCCCGGAAAAGTAGGCTTCAGTAAATTCACCGCCACGGGAAAAAATGCTCCTGAGGTCTTCTTCGTCCTGACGAGAGAGAGGCAGGCCGTCAATGGCCTTTCTGTATACGCTTGTGACCACCGCCACATACTCGGGGCTTTTCATGCGGCCCTCGATTTTAAAGCTGCACACTCCGGCCTTTTTCATGGCGTCTATCCTATGGGCGAGGCTTAGGTCTCTCGGGCTTAAAAAATAGCCCTTTCCGCCCTCGGCGCCGTAAAGCTGGCGGCAGGGCTGGGCGCAGCAGCCGCGGTTTCCGCTTCTGCCGCCGATAAAGCTGCTCATGAGGCAGCGCCCGGAAAAGCACACGCAAAGAGCGCCGTGAACAAAGGCCTCGATCTCGCAGCCTGTTTCACTGTATATCCGGGAAATCTCGGCCTCGCTCAGCTCGCGGCTCAGCACCACCCGTGAAAAACCCATTTCCATGAGCGCGGCTACGTCCTCAGCGCTGTGGGCCGTCAGCTGAGTGCTGGCGTGTATGGGCAGCTCTGGGCAAAGGCGCCCGGCGACCTCCATAACTGCAAGATCCTGAATTATCAGGCCGTCTACCCCGGAGCGTGCCGCGGTTTTCACCGCGTCCTCCGCGGCTGAAAGCTCGCAGCTCTTCACAAGGGTATTTATCGCAATGTAGAGCTTAACTCCCCTCTCATGGCAATAAGCCGCGGCCTCACTTAACTCCTCGGCTGAAAAATTCTTAGCCCCTTTTCGGGCGCTGAAGTCTTTTCCTCCAACGTAGACCGCATCGGCGCCGCTTCTCACGGCGGCTCTCAGGCAATCAAAATCTCCTGCGGGCGAAAGCAGCTCGGTCATCATCTTTTACCGGTGTTCTCGAACCTTTTACCGGCGTTCTCGAGCTTGGTCTCAAGCCGCGCAATATTTATGCGAAGAGCCTGATTTTCGTTTGTCAGCCTATCACATTCGGCTGTTTTTTTATCAAGCTTAAGGCGCGTCTCCCCGGCCTCGTTGGCCAGCTCCAAGGTCTTGGCCGTCAACTCGTCGCAGCTTTCACGGGCCTGAAACAGCTCGTCGGCAATATTCACGCAGGCCAGCACCGCGGCCATGGAGGTGGAAAGCCGCCGATCATGGCTTGTGAGCTCCTGTATCTTCTTATCCACATAATACGACACACTGCGGACATATTCCTCCGACGCACTGCTCGAGATAGAATATTCAGAATTGTTGATCTTTACAACGGTTGTGGTTCTCTCTTCCATTTTTTATCACCTCTGCAAATTTTAGGCCCTATGACCCTATTCTTGCCACAGTCCCCCTGGCAAGGCCTGTTACCCTTGATATCTGCCGTTCGGAAAACTCCTCTTTTAACCGGGAAACAAGCTCATTTCTCGCCTCTATGTTCAGCTCCGCCACACTGCCCGGCTCTTTAATGCCGCGGCGTGCAAGATAGAGCCTGAGTTCATCGTCGGTCTTTCTTGTGCCGAGCGAAACCGTGAATTCCATTTCGCCCATCACTTCATGAAAGGCTATGAACTCCTGCCTTGAAACCATACCTAACATAAGGTCAGTATCAGCCAGCCCCAAGCCTTCGATGTAGTCGTTATAGCTGCTCCACCGATACTCTCCGGGAGAGCGGGCCGCTCCTGCCTTAACAGGATTTTGATGGATATATCTCACAAGCGCGGGAAAGTATTCGTCCACCGGCGCGGCCTTGCTTTTATACCTATTGGCCATAAGAGCGCCGCTCCTGTGATATTTGATGTTGAACCAGCGGGCGTATTTGGTGAGCATCCGTTTCATTATTCCCGAAATATCCCCGGGCTTTTTCTCGTGCAGCAGCAAATGCACCTGATTTTCCATGAAGCAGTAGGCATACAGCCTGAAGTTCATATCGGCCTTTAAGTCAGCGATCGTTTCAGCAAGCTTTTCATAGTCATGCTCATCAAGGAATATGTTCTGATCATTTACTCCCCGGAACATGATGTGGTAAATTCCGCTTTCGCTCAGGGCCCTTGCTGCTCGGCTCACGACAAACTCCCCCTTTATATACAATTATAATACTAAAGGCAAGATATGTCAAGAGATTTACTTCGATTATTAAATTATTACCGTCCCCAAATGGCACTTTTATTTTTTCTTTATATATGATAAAATGTAAATAAATACATATATATTTACATATGGAGGAAAACTTATGCTCCCAAAGGATCCTAACATACTTTTCAGCATGATAAACACCTACCTCCGCGACAAATATCCGAGCCTCGACGCCCTGTGCGACGACTTAGGCGAAGGCCCCGCGGAAATCAAAGCCTCGCTGGCTTCAATAGGCTATGAATACGACCCGGAGAAGAACTGCTTCATAAAGGTAATCGTGTGAAAATCACACGATTGCCTCCGGCGGATTTTATGCGCCGCCATAGTTTCCTCACCCATAAAGGGTTCGGAAACGGCGATGCGCCAAAAATCTCTTATCATTCTTTGCTGTGCGGATAAGAGGTGTTATTTTAGTAAAAATTTGTGCCGGCGCACAGCGGCAGAATGGAGATTTTATAAATGAGAATAGCAATGTTCGCTGAGTTTTACGAGCCGGTAATAAACGGCGTTGTCACTCACGTAAAGCTGCTGGCCCAGGGGCTTCGCTCCCTCGGGCACGAGGTGCTGATCGTTGCCGGAGACACTGACTGCGCCCACCACTATATCGACGAAAACGGCGTGCTCCACTGCCCGGCGGCCAAAAGCGTCAGGAGGCTCTACGGCTATCCCATAGCCTCGCCCATCAGCCGCCACCGCCGCAACATGATAAAGGATTTCAGGCCCGACATAATCCACATACACACTGAGTTCAGCGTGGGCCAGAGCGGTATAATGATAGCCAAGTCGCTGAACGTGCCGATAGTTTACACCATGCACACAATGTACGACGAATATGTGTATTACATAGCGCCGAAAACTCTGTCGCGCCCGGCCACGAAACTGGCGAGGCAGTACCTTCTGCACGTGGCGGGCAACGCCGAGGCCATAACCGGCCCCAGCCGCAAGGTTGAGGAGTACTGCCGGGAGATAGGCGTGAAAACGCCGGTGCGCGTTATAAACAACGCGGCAGAATTAAGCTCCTTCGCCCCGGAGAACGTTTCTGATGAGGAAAAAGCCGCGCTGAAAAAACAGCTCGGCATAAATGAGGACGAGTGCGTGGCTGTGTTCGTTGGGAGGCTCGGCCGCGAAAAGAGCGTTGACGTGCTTCTCGGGTTCTGGCATGAGGCCGTGCTCCCCTCGGACAAGCTCCGCCTTATAGTCGTGGGTGACGGCCCGGTGCGCGCCGAGCTGGAGGCACAGGCCGAAGACCTTGGCCTCATGGACCAGGTCATATTTACAGGCAGGGTGGAGCATGAGGACATTCCGCCGTATATAGCCATCGGTGACGTATATGTGACGGCCTCCCTTTCCGACACTAATTCCATATCCATGCTGGAGGGCATGGCCGGAGGGCTGCCGGTGCTTCAGCTCACCGACCCTCTGAACGCGGATCAAGTCATAAACGGCATAAACGGCTTCTCATTTAACGACGCCGAGGAAATGGCCGGCTACCTTAAGAAGATACGCGATATGTCATCCGAAGAACGGGCCGCCCTCAGCGAGAGCGTTATAAACTCCGTCAGCTCCAGCGGCGCCGAGGACTTAGCTAAAAAGCTGCTTGCCGTATACACCGAAGCCATGACCCGTGAAAGCGAGCTGATAGCCGCCGTGAGACTGTTGGCAATGGAATATTGCCGCCTTAACGGATTTTCTGAAGAAAAGCTCACTCGGCAGAAGATATATAAGCTTTACGACAAATTTATTTTTGCCTCAGAGCTTGAAACGGGCGATGCCGAGGCCCTTGGCATAGATTTTCTTGAAGATTTTTACCCGAGTGCCCGCCCGTCCCTGATTTATCACATGGACCGTGGCAAGTTTGAGTTTACCGAGCACGCAAATGATATTTTGAAGTAGAGAGAAAAAAGTTTTTTCGCATATAAACTATAATCCACCCTATTAACATGCTCAGGGGGCTGTCTTAACACGACAGCCCCCTTTTTGAGCGGAATTAATCTATCTTAAGATTTTCAAAGCTCCTCAGTGACATTACCACTGCCTGCTCTCTGGTGGCATTGGCATAGCCTATAGACTCCTCTGAGGGAGTGGAATTTCTGGGAGCAAACTTATTGTCTCCTATACCGCTGAGCACATTGTATTTCACCATAAAGTACACACTTGGGCGGGCATAGTCTGAGATAAATTCGTCGTCAGCAAACTTTTTTACGCCCGAGTAATTTATGGTATACTCGTCGTCCGTGTCGATAGTCCATTCGGGCCACTCTGCCTTCTTGTATACGCGGCAGAGCATTGCGGCAAGCTGTTCACGAAGGAGCAGATCGTCGGGAGCAAATGTGTCTTCACTGTAGCCGAGAATCGACCCGATGTTATAGGCCTTAAGAATATAGTTGCGGTTCTCGTTGAGCTGTATATCTTTAAATTTGCAGCTTGAGGACATTACGGCCCTGCCGCCGGTCATAGCCTCAAACAAATTCACCGAAACAGCCGCAAACTCACCTCTTGTGATGGGCTTAGTCATATCCTTTCCCACAAGCACGTCCGGAATAAGGCCCAGCTCCGCCGCCTCCTGAAGCTCTGGCGTTGACCACTGAGCCGCGTCAGACCAGGTTTCCCACTCGCATATATAGCCGACATTATTCAAAGAAAAGAACTTTTCCTCACCGGGATAGGTGTTATCGTAGAATATATCGTTCCAACGAAATCTTTTACTGCTGCTGCGGGCAGGATTCGGCTCATTGTAGATATGAACGTAGTTTTCTCTTTCACCGTCGCTCCGTCTGTTTCGGTTGGGTTCGCCGGAGTCGAAATTTTTATAGGTCACTGCTTCGCCCGTCACCCATGCGGTGGTGTTGTTATCTGTGGTCATGCCTATCCAGTACTGCTTCTTTCCGCCGTTATTCATTAAGCCTTCTATGAAGCTCTGTTCCTCCTGCGATGTAATAACGGCAAGATGACCCCCCATTTCCTCACACGCGGCCTTGGCCTCAGGCCACGTCAGGGATTCGTCGAAAAGCTCGTAACGGTGGCCGTTGTTCACGCTGTCGAGCACCTGCTGATAGCTTTCGTTGTTTTTTGTCAAAACAAATTCCCGAGTATTTCCGCTGGCATTACCTTTAAAAAGCCCGCCGCTGAGCTCTCCTTCAAGACTGACAAAGGCATAGCCGGAGGGATGATCTATCCATTTATCGCCGTCAACGCGGAAGCCTTTGCTTGTCACTGTGGCTTTAATTGTATAAGAACCGTTTTTTGCGTTTGTCTTACCGGGCATATTGTAGAACTCAAACACGCCTGTGCCATCGGCATTGATAGTCAGGGTGAGACCCGTCTGCCCCTGAGCGGCATAATACCAGCCCTCATATGAGCCTGCAAGCTCCGTAAGCTCCGCCGCGCCCACATCAAACACGAATGCGGACATAAAAATACTTAATGCCAATAAAATTGAAGTCAATTTTTTCATATGTCGTTACCCCTTCTTATGCATTTTACAATTATTATACAATATATCACAAAGTTTGTCAACGAAATAATTCACAGTACAACGTATGAAAACTCCCCTGCCTCCTCTGTTTTTTCAATATTGGGAAACGGAGACTTTCCCTCCAGCCGCTTCACGGCAAGGGCAAATTTCTCTCCGTCGCGGCCAAACAGGTAGTATCCGTGTTTTTTGAAGGCCTCAAAAAATGCCCGGGTGCTGAGGGCAAAGCGAACCCTCTCATCAGTAGAAGGGAAGTCGCGGCCGGTGATCTTTTCCCAGCCGAAGTCCGGCAGAGGAGCATACTGTTTTTCCGGCTCCGGCACGGGAGGCGGCAGCTGCTCTATAAAAGACGTTTGTTCGGTCTCAGGCCGTTCAGTCGAAGACTGTTCAGCCTCACTCTGCCAGCTTCCGTAAAACATCTGCCTGCCCGACTGAGTTATAAGTATTCCGCTGTGGCCCGAGGTATCGACCTCGCGCATGAGCCTGCCGCCGACGATATTCCCTATAGGCCGGCTCTCGCCGCCCACGAGCCACGCCTTGAGAGCGCCCATCACGCCGCTCACGCGAATTTCCACCCCGTTTTCTTCCACTATGGCGTAGGCCCTGCCTATATCAGCCTTCGGCAAAAGTTCTATTCTTTTTGGCATTATAAACCCGCTCCCCCAATATAATTTTATTGTTGTTAAAGACTATGCTGAGCAGGAAATAAAATGCTAAAAATTATAAAAAGTGAGATAATCGGAAACAATCAAAGTAATCTTGAGAAAACAAAAGAAAACTCCCATTTATATTCGCAAAACGGGAGTTGCTATATATTTCCACAGGAAGTAATATATTGTTAGCACTCATCTTCATAGAGTGCTAACAGCTGAAAATTATTTTAGGAGGTTATATACATGAACATCAAACCATTGGCAGACAGAGTTGTTATTAAAATGGTAGAAAGCGAGGAGACCACCAAGAGTGGTATCGTTCTCCCCACTGCTGCTAAGGAAAAGCCCCAGTACGCAGAAGTCGTGGCCGTTGGCCCCGGCGGCGTGGTAGACGGCAAGGAGATCAAAATGGAGGTCGCAGTCGGCGACAAGGTCATCATCAGCAAGTACAGCGGCACCGAGGTGAAGCTTGACGGTGAGGAATACACCATCCTTCGTCAGAGCGACATACTTGCTAAGATCGACTAAGTATTAACTGATTATTGAATGGAGGAATATACACTATGGCAAAGCAGATCAAATTCGGCGAGGATGCCCGCAAGGCTCTTGAAAGCGGCGTTAATCAGCTCGCCAACACAGTTAAGATAACTCTCGGCCCCAAGGGCAGAAACGTGGTGCTTGACAAAAAGTTCGGCTCTCCCCTCATCACCAACGACGGCGTGACCATCGCCAAGGAGATCGAGCTTGAGGATCCCTTTGAGAACATCGGCGCTCAGCTCGTTAAGGAGGTTGCCTCCAAGACAAACGACGTAGCCGGTGACGGCACGACTACCGCTACCCTTCTGGCTCAGGCACTTGTTCGCGAGGGGCTCAAGAATATTGCCGCAGGCGCCAACCCCATGGTGCTGCGCAAGGGCATAAGCAAGGCTGTTGACACAGCTGTTGAAAGCATCATGAAGGGCGCAAAGGCTGTTGAGGGACGCGACGATATCGCCCGCGTAGCTTCTGTTTCCGCCGGAGACGAAAAGATCGGCGACCTTGTGGCCGACGCTATGGAAAAGGTAAGCAAGGACGGCGTTATCACAGTTGAAGAAGGCAAGACCGCCGAGACCTACAGCGAGGTAGTTGAGGGTATGCAGTTCGACCGCGGCTATCTCTCCCCCTATATGGTAACAGACACAGAGAAAATGGAGGCCGACCTTGACGACCCCTTCATTCTCATCACCGACAAGAAGATCTCTAACATTCAGGATATACTTCCCCTTCTTGAGCAGATCGTTCAGATGGGCAAGAAGC
>JAFLUQ010000150.1 GCA_022508735.1 Oscillospiraceae bacterium
GGGAACACCGCGTTATAGCCCATCTTCTCGGCTATCTTTTTATCGAGGGCCTTTACCTTCTCATGGTCGCCCTCAAACAGCTCGAGGAAGCTGGCCTGAGTGCCCGTCGTGCCCTTGCTGCCAAGGAGCTTGGCCTTACTAAGCTGATGATCCACGTCCTCAAGGTCCATAACAAGATCATTGAGCCAAAGGGTAGCACGCTTGCCCACAGTGGTGAGCTGGGCGGGCTGGAAATGGGTGAAGCCCAGGGTAGGCATGTCCTTATATTTCATGGCAAAGTCCGCAAGCCTTGCTATCACGTTTATGAGCTTTTTGCGGATAAGGCGCAGGGCCTCGGTCATAACGATAATGTCGGTATTATCGCCCACATAACAGCTTGTGGCTCCAAGGTGGATTATACCCTTAGCCTTGGGACACTGCACGCCGTAGGCATAGACGTGGCTCATTACGTCGTGGCGCACCTGCTTCTCACGCTCGATAGCCACCTCATAGTTTATGTCGTCGGCATTGGCCTTGAGCTCGTCGATCTGCTCCTGAGTTATGGGCAGCCCCAGCTCCTTTTCGGTTTCCGCCAGTGCTATCCACAGCTTGCGCCATGTGCGGAACTTCATGTCGTTGGAAAAAAGATACTGCATTTCTTTGCTGGCATACCGGGAATTCAGCGGGGTCTGATATGTGTCGTTAGCCATTGTTTTTACCTCCGTATATTTTAATACTACTATTTTACTATAATTTCCCTTGATTGTCAATAGAGTACGAAAAAAACCGCTCCAAAGAGCGGTTCTTAACTTTACAGAACATATACTCTGCACTTACGGCGGCCAAACTCATAGCACTCGCCTTTAGTCATGAAAAGCAGGTCTACGCGGTTGCCCTTTATAGCTCCGCCTGTGTCGGCAGCAACAGCGTAGCCGTAAGACCAGCTGCCGTCAAGAGCCTCAATGTAAACTCTTGAGCCGAGGGGGATGACCTTCGGGTCAACGGCTATAACACCCTTCTGGAGCGGCACGCCTGTGGCGCTCATTCCGCCGTAGCCGCCGTTCTCCTCAGGAGAAGGGTCATAAGCAGTGGCTGTGCATTCGAGAACATACTTATATTGAAAATTCTGATTATTCACGTCTACGGCCATATTCTCGGCTGTGCCGTATTCAACGATCTTATCCTGAGGTGCATAAATAACTTCGGAAGAAAGAGCGACTCTGTCAACCTCAACGCCATTGTCATAGACGATGTGATACTTGACTTCTTTGGCACCGTCGGACCCCTCTTGAACGGTGACTGTTACACCCTTGGGCATTTCGAGGTTAGCACGGCGGATTATGTTATGAGATATCGACTCTGTTTCAGTGACCGTGGTTTCATAGGAGAGGTTTTCTGCCAGAGAGCCCTCCTGAGTTCTGTCGATAGCAAGGGCCGACAGGCCACCTACAAAAGTTATTGCTGCCACCGCTGAAACCATCAGGCGGTGAAGCTTCTTTGCTTTGTTACTGAACTGCATATCTTACATCCTTTCGCATTCATAAAACTTTTTGGAGCCCGTGGAAAATTGCGCTCGGCTCTACAGGTTTTCTTATTGCTGGGGAATATTATATACGACTTTATTACATTTGTCAAGCATTTTCAGCAAATTTGTTATACTTTCGTAATATTTGTTTAATTTTTACATTCCCACCTTGTGAAACTTCGATAAAAAAGCATGCGTTTTTATGTCGATTTTTAGTGGTTTTAGTGGTTTCGGTCGGCTTTACCGGCCAAAACTATACTATGCATAGGCCTGTTTTTTTATTACAGTCACGTAATTATTTTTAACATTTTCCAGAAAATTAAACCCTTTGTCTGAAATATTTTTGGATAAATAAACCTTAATCCCTATGCCTATTGACCGAGACTGCGGTAATTGCCAAGGAAGCGATAGTTTGTGGCGTAGCTCTGGAGCTTCTGAAGAGCTTCATTCACGTTTGTACTGCTGACATTGCCCTCCAGATCGACAAAAAACATATAGTCACCGTGCTGCTCCGCTATGGGGCGGCTTTCTATCTTCACCATATTCACGCCGTTATCGCGGAAAAAGCCGAGAGCCTCGCAAAGGCTGCCGCTGACATGTGGCGCGGAAAACATAATGGATATCTTGCTGTTAGTTTTATCGATGATAGGAGTTCTTCCTATTATAATAAAGCGCGTGCGATTGTTAGAGGCAAAATTTATATTTGACTTCAATATCTTCAGGCCGTATATCTCCGCTGCGCGCGCGGAGCAGATAGCCGCCTTGCTCCTGTCGCCCATTTCAGAAACCATGCTGGCTGCAATAGCGGTGTTTACGACCTTATTCTGTATCCAGTCTTTATCAGCAAGATACTCACGGCTCTGGTAGAAGCCCTGCTCGTGGGAGTAAACCTGGGCCACATCGTCGATCTCGGCGTCAGGCGTGCCCACAAGGCACTGGCGTACGTCCACATAGGTCTCGCCAACTATGTAGACCTCATATTTTCCCAATAAATCAAGCACGTCAATAATACTGCCTGTAGAGTAATTCTCCACCGGAAGCACGCCGTAGTCGGCGCGGCCCAGCACCACTTCAACAAATACGTCCTCAAAGGTGCGCACGTTATAGATATTATCCTCAAATACAGAGGCGGCGGCCTCACTGCCAAAGCTGCCGTCAACCCCCTGATAAGCGGCACGGCCGCTGAGCTTGCCGCTGTCGTAGCTGCGGGCTATGCTCTTTTGCAGGCGGCGGCTCTCGGCCATCATGCACTTGAATATCTCCTCAATATGTCGATGATACTCCCGTTTTTCCGCCCGTGACACACGGTCAGCAAGAATGAGGCGTTCTCTCTCGGCGTCAAGCACCTTCATGCCGTTATTCATTTTTATACGGCCTATCTCCTCGCATGCCGTCATGCGCTTTTCAAGGAGGGCCACCAGTTCAGAGTCAACCTCGTCAATTATTTTACGCTGAACATCCAACTCATTCATCTATCTTCTTACCTCCAAGCAAAAAATCCATGGCACAGAGCGCGGCGCAGCTTTCGATAACCGGAACCGCTCTGAGGGTTATGCAGGCGTCATGGCGGCCCTTTATCACCAGCTCAGCATCTGTGTTGGTCTTAAAGTTCACTGTATTCTGCGGGCGGGAGATCGAGGCCGTGGGCTTTATAGCCACCCGGAAGGTTACGGGCATACCGTTGGTTATTCCGCCGTTTACACCGCCGTTATAATTGGTTTTGGTGCGTATATTTTCGCCCTCCATATAAAACTCATCGTTAGCCTCGCTGCCGGTCATATCAGCTATATCAAAGCCCGCACCGAATTCCACACCTTTTACCGCCGGAACGGCAAACAGAAGCTCAGACAGGCGGCTTTCAAAGGCTCCGAAGATCGGGTCGCCGAGACCGGGGGGCAGATTAATAATAGTACACTCTATCACGCCGCCCACGCTGTCGAGGTCATTTTTGGCCTCCATAGCGCAATCAAACATTTTTTGCCCCTGTCCGTCGCTGATGGTCGGGAAGGGCTTGGCCTTAAGCTCCCGTACCTCGTCGGCGCTGAGCTGTTCTATGTTTTTATCCTCGTCCTCAATACCGCAAATGCTTTTGATACGTGCGGCAACGTATATTCCTTTGCTCTCAAGCCAGCTGTTAGCAAGCGCTCCGGCAAAGGTGATCGGGGCCGTAAGACGGCCTGAGAAATGGCCGCCGCCCCTGTAGTCGTTATAGCCGCCGTAGCGTACAAAGCCTGTGTAGTCGGCATGAGCCGGACGGGCAGTGGATGCTATATTGTCGTAATCAGAGCTGTGCTGATCGCTGTTATATATAACAAAGGCCAGAGGTGTGCCGGTGGTTTTTCCGTTAAATACGCCGCTGAGTATCTCCGGGATATCCGGCTCCTTCCTGGCAGTGGCTATTTTGCTTATGCCTGTGGCACGGCGGGCCAGCATTTCCTTAATGGCGGCCTCGTCAACCGATATACCGGCCGGAAGGTCGTCGATAACGCCGCCTATTCCGCGGCTGTGGGACTCGCCGAATATGGTAAGCTTGAGATTTTTTCCCCAGTATGAGCTCATTTTATTCTCCCTCCAAGCGCTTTGAATCTTTCCCAAAAATCGGGCATACTCTTGTTCACGCTTTCAGCCCCGTCTATGGTCAGCTCGCCCTCAACGTGAGGTGAAATCGTGGCAAGAGCCATGGCAATGCGGTGATCGTTGTGGGCCGAGCATTCCGCTCCGTGAAGAGGCTTTCCGCCGCGTATAATGAGGTAGTCCGCACCCTCCTCCACGTCCGCGCCGAGCTTGCCGAGTTCCTCGGCTATGGCAGCGAGGCGGTCGCTCTCTTTGATGCGCAGCCTTCCGGCGTTTATTATGCGGCTCTCTCCCTCTGCCGTTGCCATGACGCAGGCCAGCACCGGCACAAAGTCGGGTATCTGCGCGGCATCGACCGTAACCGGGCGCACCGCACGCCCGTTTGTGCGATAACCGCCGGGAATTTCTTCAATATCCATCCCCATAGAGCGATATACCTCAACCGATGCACGGTCGCCCTGAATGGAAGCATGATTAAGGCTAAGGCAATCCACCTCTCCCATAGCGAGGAAGAAGCCTGCCTGTGAGAAGTCACCCTCCACGGTGTAGCTGCCGCTGTGGTAGCGCTGCCCGCCTTTTATATAATAGCCGCTTTCATTTTCAGCTATATCAATACCGAAGTTTTTCAGCACCTCAACGGTCATATCTACATAGGCCTTAGATTCCAGCGCGGTGGTTATAATTATCCGGCTGTCATTCTCAAGCATAGGCAGGGCGAAAAGCAGGCCCGTTATAAACTGGCTGCTCACATCACCGCGCAGCCGGTAATCACCGCCGCGAAGCCGCCCCTCGGCGGTCAGCGTGCTGTCCTTAAGCTCGTATTTTATGCCCTGTTCATTAAATATATTAAAGTAATCGTCAAGCGGTCTTTCCATAAGCCGCTTGGAGCCGTGTATCTCCAGCCTTCCGTTCACGGCCAGAGCTATGGGTATCATGAACCTGAGCGTAGATCCTGACTCGTTAGCGTCCATAGCCGCCCCGGTTTTCAGGGCACTCAGGCAGGCGGCTGTGGCACGTATATCCGCGCTGTTTCCTACGCCAACGGCCTCTCCGCCGCCCAATGCCGCACAGATAAGCGCGCGGTGGCTGTAGCTCTTGGAGGGCGGTATATTCATTGTCCCGCTTAAGGGTGCGGGAATGATTGTAACTTTCATGCTAATCTCCATTCTGCCGCCATGCTACGGCACGAATAATAACGTGGAAAGAAGCGAGCAGATTGCCCTTTTGAGGTTACCCTTCAAACGGATTTATCCGTTTGAATAGCC
>JAFLUQ010000151.1 GCA_022508735.1 Oscillospiraceae bacterium
GTGTTGTAAAGGGAGTCATTGTCGGCATGGATCTGATAGTTGAGCATGGTGGGAGTGATGTCCCTCTGCTTGCCTAAGAGATCTTCACGGATGATAACGATGGTAACGCCGGCGGGAGCCACGTTCTTCTGAGCTCCGGCATAAAGCAGACCGAACCTAGATACGTCGATCTTCTGAGAAAGTATGCAGCTGGAGATGTCAGCTACCAGCGGAACGTTGCCTGTATCGGGAAGCTCGGTATATCTTGTACCGTAGATGGTATTGTTATATGTAATATGGAAGAAATCGGCCTCGGGGTCAAAGGTGGCAGGATCAAGGTCGGGAATGTAGGAGAAGGTCTTATCAGCGCTGGAAGCGATACGGTTAACCTGACCGTACTTCTCGAACTCGCTTGCTGCCTTCTTGGACCACTGGCCGGTGATAACGCAATCACACTTGCCGCTGCCGTTCATGAGGTTGAGCGGAATCATTGCAAACTGAGTAGAGGCACCGCCCTGAAGGAAAAGCACCTTATAGTTGTCGGGGATCTCCATAAGCTCGCGGAGCAGGGCCTCGGCCTCCTTGATGATCACATCATACTCCTTGCTTCTGTGGCTCATCTCCATTACGCTCTGGCCGCTGCCGCCCTGATCAAGAAGCTCAGCCTGAGCCTTTTCAAGGACGGGCAGGGGAAGCATGCTGGGACCTGCCGAAAAATTGTAAACTCTGGACATTTTGGGTTCCTCCTGTTTAAATATATTCTTCTTAACATTATACAGCTAATTAGGCGATTTGTCAACTGTTTTATTTGTTTTCGGCTGTTTTCGTTATTTTTATCCCCGAGACTATTTCTCTTATCCCAGCAATAATTATGAAACCGCCGAATACTCGCCTGAGAACCTCCGAGGGCAGGCGCACGGCGAGCCACGCGCCGAGCAGTGAAAAAAGTATACCCGAGGCTACAAGCTTAAGCGCCGGGCGGTATTCTATGTTTTTGTTCTTTATGTGCACAATGAGTGCCGCCACAGCAGTAGGGATAAAGTAGAACAGATTAACAGTCTGGGCCACGTGCTGCTCAACGCCCTTTAGCATTGTCAGCGCCGGAATGAGCACCATACCGCCGCCCACGCCCATGCCGCTGAGTATGCCCGAAAGAAAACCTATGAGGATTATAATCATTTTCATTACCTCTAACCGAAAATCATGCGCCCACCGGCTATTATCATTACAACGCCAAAGCCGATTTTAATATACTTTTTCGGCAGGCGGCCTAACAGCTTTGCGCCGGCCACTGCGCCTGCTATGCCGCCAATGGCGGACGTCCATATAAGCCGGTAGTCGATATATCCGCTGAAACCGTATACGATCATTGACGCCAGCGAAAAGGGCAGGATTATGGCTATAGCTGTAGCGTGGGCCCTTTTTGTCTCAACCTTCATTGCACGCTCCAGCACCAGCACAGCCACAATTCCGCCGCCCGAGGCCAAAAAACCGTTCACAAGCCCTGTCAGAGCACCGTAGATTATAGTCATTATACTGTCAACCCTTTTATGGTATGGTGAACCGCCCACGCCCGGATGGCATAAAAACAGGGAATACCTGAGCGGCACGCATTGCAAAAAAGCTTCCCCATAGGGAAGCTTTTCCGTATTTATTAAATTTATTCCGCATTCAGACTGAAACGGTTGCGATATTCGCTTGTAAGCGCGTCGAAAAGGTCTGAATTCTGCTGACGAAGATGCTTCACGTACTTGTGAGCGTCGATATTGCTGTCCACATTGACGAGCTGACCGATGGAAATACCAACGTTGCTGCAGTGGTCGGATATGCGCTCAAGATTGTTTACGATGTCGAGGAAGGTTATTCCGCCGCGAACGCTGCAGTTGCTCTCCACGAGGCGCTCTACATGGCGGTCTTTGAGGGTGTCGCGCAGCTCGTCAACCACAGCCTCGCAGGGCTGGATGCGCATGGCGCGGCCGGCATCGGAATACTTAAGCCCTTCTACTGCCAGCTCCAGCGACTCACGCACGGCAGAGCCCATGATGTGAAGCTCGTCCAGCCCCTCCGGGGAAATGGCGCTGCCGGCCTCGTGCATATCGCGTATACAGTAGCAGATGTTCAGCACATGGTCGCCAACGCGCTCCAAGTCGGTAACAACGTGGAGTATGGTAGTGGCGGTGTGCTTTTCGCTGGTAGTCAGGTGCTGGGCAACGATCTTTGTCACATACTGAGAGATGTTGCTCTCCTGCTTATCGATGTCCTTTTCAATTGATTTTACCTCGTCAATAAGGTCGATCTCATTGTTTTCTACAACACGCATGGTCATGTCATAGCCCTTAAGCGCGGTCTCAGCCATGGTAACCACCTCGTTCAGGGCCTGTTTTACGGCCATGGCGGGGAAGGTAATAACCAGACGCTCGTCCAGTATAGTGGTCGCCTGATCTTTTTTCTTCGATTTGGAGTCTTTTTCACCGTCGGGTATTATGAGACAGGAAACCTTGATGAACAACTCACAGAAGGGCAGGAGCACAATTGTGCTCAGAATATTGAACACAGTGTGTATGTTCGCAACTCCGCTTGTAGTAAGCGTGGTGTTCCAGAAACTGAAATGCAGGAAAATATCCAGGCCATACATTACCACGAAGCAGAGGACAACGCCGGTTATCTTGTATATGAGGTTCAGTATGGAGGCACGGCGGGCTTCCTTATTGGCGCCGGCACCGGAAATGATAGTTACCGCACAGGTGCCGATGTTTGCGCCCATGATCATGGGAAGCGCGTTGCTCCATGTGACAAGTCCTGTTACCGTGAAGGCCTGAAGAAGACCGACAGAGGCCGAACTGGACTGAAGCAGGGCTGTTATCAGCGTGCCCGCGATGATGCCAAGGATGGGATTGCTTATGCCTGTGAAGATCGTCTGCATTACGGGCAGGTCCTTCATGGCGGATATGGAGTCAGTCATTATGCTCATGCCGATGAAGATCGCTCCGAGACCGAGTATGATCTCACCGACGTAGGCTCTTTTCTTGTTCTTCTTGCCCAAAAACATTATGAGGATTATACCCGCTAACAGCAGGAAGTTAGCCAGTGTGGAGGGCTTGAAAAGACGTATGTACCATGTGTCGCCGCTGATGCCTGACAGGGACAGTATCTGCGCTGTCGCCGTCGTACCGATATTGGCACCCATAATGATGCCCGATGCCTGACGAAGAGTCATCATTCCGGCGTTAACAAAGCCGACCACCATGACCGTCGTAGCGCCGCTGGACTGGATGAGAGCAGTCACGGCCGCGCCTACCAGCACGCCCTTGATGATGTTGCTGGTGAGATTTTCGATAAGCCGCTGCATGCTGTCGCCGGCCACCTTTTCGAGACCGCCGCTCATGACGTGCATTCCGTATAGGAACAGCGCGGCTCCACCGCACATGGTCAACAGGCTGAAAATAATGTCTGTCAGCGTCATAGTTTTTCCTCCAACGTTTTGTATCAGTTACTCTTCCGAATAAAAGCCCAAAGTGTGATAACGCTTTGGGCTCGGTCTGTAGAAAATGTGAAAATTCAATAAGGGGATTTTCAAGGGGAACTCCCCTTGAATGAAATCATCAAAAAATCAGGGCGTGTACCTGATTTTTGATACTTATGTCGCCGTAGAAAAATAAATTTGTTATGACAAATTTATTTTTTGTAAGCGTTAGCGAGGCGACGCAGAAAGGGGTTACACGGGGGAAACCGCAGCGGGGTTCCCCCGCGAGATGTACCAAAGTGTGGGAACGCTTTGGGCCTTTGCGGATTTAATGCAGTTAATTATTGATAGAACAGGATGTCGGAATAGCTCTCGATGGGCCAGAATTCCTTGCCGACAATAAGCTCAAGAGCATCGGCGGCTTCACGCACGCTGTCCATAGCGCTGACAACAGTCTGCTTGTATGACTTGGCCTGCTCATCAAGGTCGGCGATAGCGGCAGAAGTCTTAATAGCCTCATCAAGGGTCTTGGTGGAACTATAGAGCTGCTCGTAAAGAGGAGTGATCTGAGAGAGGATATCCTTCTCTACAACCGCGCTCATGCCTATAGCGTCCTGAGTGGCTACTGCCTCGGCCAGATACTTGGCGTAGTCGATGACTGCGGGAAGTATTTCCTGACGGGCCATATCGAGCATAGTAAGAGCCTCGTAGTTTATGGTCTTGACAAACTTCTCGACCTTTACCTCATAGCGGCTCCTGAGCTCTACCTCATTGTAAACCTTGTGCTCATCAAACATCTTGATAGCCTTATCGGTTATGTAAGCGGGGTAAGCATCTATGGACTGAGGAAGGTTGGGGAGACCGCGTCTCTCGGCCTCGGTTACCCACTCGGGGCTGTATCCGTCGCCGTTAAAGATGATGCGCTTGTTATCGGTCAGCATTTCCTTGATGAGCGCGGCGGCCTCTGCCTCTACGTCGGAAGCTGCCTCAAGGCGGTCGGCAATTTTCTTGAGACTGTCAGCCACTATAGTGTTTATAACTGTGTTGGGACCGGCGATAGAGGCCGAAGAACCAACCATTCTGAATTCAAACTTGTTACCGGTGAAGGCGAAGGGAGAGGTGCGGTTACGGTCGGTAGTGTCGCGGTCGATAGAGGTTACCGCGGCAACATCGAAGTCCATTTCCTCCTTGCCCTTTACAGCGGCTTCCTTACCGGCTACAACCGCGTCTACAACATCGGCAAGCTCGTCGCCGAGGTATACGGAAATGATGCTCGGAGGAGCCTCGTTTCCGCCAAGACGGTGATCGTTGCCAACATTGGCCGCGCTGGCGCGAAGAATGTCGCCGTGAAGATTTACCGCCTCGATAACGGCGGAAAGGAACAGCATGAAGCGGGTGTTGTGCTGGGGATCCTTGCCGGGCTTGAGCAGGTTTTCGCCGCCGTCGGTGGAAAGCGCCCAGTTGTTGTGCTTGCCGCTGCCGTTTATGCCGGCAAAGGGCTTTTCATGGAGCAGGCACACAAGACCGTGGTGACGGGCCACGCGCTTAAGTGTCTCCATAACAAGCTGGTTGTGATCTGTTGCGATGTTTGACTCGCTGTATATGCAGGCGAGCTCATGCTGGCAGGGGGCAACCTCGTTGTGCTCGGTCTTGGCGAACACGCCAAGCTTATAGAGCTCGGTGTTGACGTCGTGCATAAAGGCGGAAACACGGTCGCGGATGGTGCCGAAGTAGTGGTCCTCCATCTCCTGACCCTTGGGGGGCTTTGCTCCGAAGAGTGTTCTGCCGGTGATAATAAGGTCCTTGCGGTTAGCGTAGGACTTTTCATCTACAAGGAAATATTCCTGCTCGGCGCCAACGGTGGAGATGACCTTTTTGGTCTCAGTGTCACCCA
>JAFLUQ010000152.1 GCA_022508735.1 Oscillospiraceae bacterium
ACTCTCGCCTTAAAAATAAGATCGGATTGCGTGACATAACAAAACAGGAAAAATGATAGAACAAACCCGGTCTTTAATTTTACGAAAATTTACGCGAGAGAGGGCTGTGGTCTTATTATAAAACAACACATATGATTTAAATTTCCTTTCATGTAAAAATGCCCTTGAGTTATAATTTAAATTAATATATACTTCTGTTAAAATATATATTAACAGGAGAAAAATCAAATGAAAATAACATCTTCAGAGCAAAAGCAAGTCATTATCAACCGATATCTATCCGGTGAATCTGTTAATTCCATATCCACAGAGACAGGTATTCCGCGCAGCACTTTATATTACTGGATTGACAAACATAAGAAAGCATCAACTCGTAATCCTAATATAACACTTCGCGAATTCAGCGCAAACAAGAGAAAAATACAGCATCTCAGTGACATTATTGAAATACTTCAATCATCACCATGTTCGGCAATGGCACCTCTTCAGGAGAGATTAACTGTCATAGAAGAGTTTTCCGCCAAGTATCATGTCCATACTCTATGCGAGGCCCTAAAAGTTTCAAAGGGAACATATTACAATCACATTTTACGAAACAAACGCAAAAACTCCATGTTCAATCAAAAATGTGCAGAACTGAAACCCATTATCCAAGATATATATGATAAAAATAGCCAGATTTTTGGCCCTACTAAAATAACCCCTATTTTACGCGAGCTCGGATACAGCGTATCTGAAAAGTCTGTGACGAGAATCATGCGAGAGATGGGTTTGTACAGCATCAGGGGTGCCGCAAAAACAATGTACAAACATTATCAGAAGCAGCAAAGAACAAACATATTGAATCAGAATTTTACTGCTGATGCCCCAAATCTGATATGGGTAAGCGATGTCACTCAATTCAACCTAAATCAGAAACGATTTTACATCTGCGTTATAATTGATATATTTTCTCGCAAAGTAGTTTCATATCATATTGCCAAAAAGAACAGCACTCAATTAGTGAAAACCACTTTTAAAAAAGCATATATATTACGGAAACCGTCTGATGGTCTCTTATTCCACACTGATAATGGCAGCAACTATATTTCAAACACCTTTATGAACTACCTGAATGATTTAGGTGTTGTACAGTCATTTTCAAGAGTACATATTCCATACGACAATTCCGTATGTGAATCATTTTTCAGTACTATGAAACGCGAAGAATTATACCGATATAAATATTCAAGCGTTGCTGAATTCATGAAAAGCGTAGAAAAGTATATTAACTTTTTCAACAGCGAACGTCCTCATTCAACTCTAAAGTACAAAACTCCGGACAAATATGAAGCCGATTTTTGGCTCAAACAAGGATTTCTTACTGAAGAGTGACTTGGACGGCGGCAGTTCATATTTATGCCGAAAAATATTATTTTTCTCATTTTTAACTTTTTTGATTTTTATGTCCAATCTTGTGCGAGTTCAGTTTTATTCTCAAATCCGCATAAAGACGCCATTTTCAGGCAACAAAAAAGTAAGAGTCCAAACCTTCACGGTTCGGACTCTTACGTGTCTTCATGTGGTGCGCCATCAGGGACTCGAACCCTGGACACCCTGATTAAGAGTCAGGTGCTCTACCAACTGAGCTAATGGCACATATATTTGGTTATCGCTCGGTAGCTTCTCACCGAACAGTTGATATTATAGCACGGAAGTTAAGGTTTGTCAATAGTTTTTTGAAAAAAAATTGAAATTTCTGCAACTAAATTTACAGCTATGTGGTTTTCAGGATAAACACTGAGATCGGAACGTCTCCCGTGCGGTTAAAAAACTCCGTTTTCAGTACTGTAAAGCGGGTATTATCTACGGTTTTAAGGTAATCCAGCACGGAGTCACGCTCATCATAGCCGTTACGGCCGCCGTAATATATGGAAATGGAAATTGCACCGCCTTCCTTGAGCAATTCCAATGCGGCATTTATGGCGGCAATGGTGCTATCGGCACGGGTATAGACAGAGTGGTCGCCGCCCGGCAGCCAGCCGAGATTGAAGACTATTAAATCAGCAGTGCCTGGCTCGGCATAGGCTGCCATATTTGCATGGCTATCGAGGACGACTTCGCCTATGCCGTCAAAGCCCAGCTCTGCCAGGCGCTTTTTGGTGTTCTCGACTGCTTTGGGCTGCACGTCAAAGGCCAGCACACGTCCGCGCTCGCCCACGAGCGCACAAAGAGCCGCGGTGTCATGGCCGTTGCCGGCAGTGGCATCTATACAGAAGCCGCCTTCCGTGGCGTGCTCACGGAAAAACTTCTCATTTATCGTCAGAGTGTTCACGGTTTCTCCCCCTGATTGTTAACAACTTATTAAACCATTAGTCAAATACCGGCTTTTCCATCTGCCATCTTTCGGCCTCTTCATTCTCGCCCAGCCGTTGGCAGACACGGATCAGTAACTCATATACGTCGCCGCGCTCCTGCAAATGGAGCAGCTGCTTACGTTCGCGGTCAAATATCTCAACAAGTGAAAATACCGCTCGAAAGCTATTTTTGGCGTCGGAATATCTCTCCAGCTTCTCATAGGCTAAGCCCTGCTGAGTCAGTATGCTCGCCAGATTGTATACGTGCAGATCGATATCCTCCTGACAGTAATCGACCTCGTCTTTGTAGTTCCCCTCAGCATTGGCGATATATGACATCATCTTATTCCACGTCATATCGGGCCGACACGGGAATTTTTCAGCACACTTCATAGCGGCTGCCCGGTTGCCGTAGGAGGAATGAAGAATGACCATTATCATATTAGCCCGCATAATATCATTTACATTTTTTGAATACTCTGCAAGAGTACGGGCCTGACGCTCGCAATTTTTATATATCTGCTCCGCTCGCTCGCGGTTATAGTCGCCGCCGCTTTCCGGACAGACCAGAGTTATTCCGCATTCCAAGCTATTCACCAACAGGGCCGGACTGTTAGGGTAGCACGCCAGCGCCTCCTGTAGTGCGTCGTAGGTTTTTTCAACATCGGGCAGCCGGTAAGCTTGCTCAAGAATATCACCGATATCAGTGCCATCAGTGCCGAGCCCGACGAGCACATCGGCACTGACCTGAAATTCTCTCGCCAACGGAGCAAGCTGAGATATATCGGGCAAGCTGAGTCCGTTTTCCCACTTAGACACCGCCTGAGCTGAAATATTAAGCCGCTCAGCCAATTGCTCCTGCGTAATGCCGCGCTCCCTTCTGAGCCTCTTGATTGTTTCACCTATAGAAAATACCATAACTTATCCCCTCCGAACACATTATATCAAAAATGTATTCGGAGGGGAATAGCTTTTTCGGATATTTTTTCTCAACCGAAAGTTGAATTTACTTCAGGCGATTTATAGCGCTGATAAGCGCGTTTACTGAAGCGGTCATGATATCGGTATCCATACCGGCCCCCCATGAGGACTCAGTGCCGTTGCTGATCTCGATATAGGTCACAGCCTGGCTCTTGCTGCCCTTTTCAAGGGCGTGCTCCTTATATGTGGCAACAGAAAAGCCGGGGTGATAGCGGTCACAGAGAGCATTGCATACAGCATCCAGACGGCCGTTGCCGTGGCCCGCCAGAACCAGCGTGTCGCCGTTAAGCTCCACAGTGACCTCGGCCTCGATGCCGTTGCGCTGAACATAGTGACACTCAATAAGCCTCATGGGAGTTTCGAGGTTAATGAAATCCTTCTTGAAGATGCCCAGAACCTCCTCAGGTGAAAGCTCCTTGTGCATATGATCAGACACAGATTTAACCGCATAGCCGAACACCTCGCGCATCTTCGGGGGCAGGTCGTAGCCAAACTGCTTCTCCATAAGATAGCCGATGCCGCCCTTGCCGCTCTGGCTGTTTATACGGATAACGTCGCTCTCATATTCGCGGCCAACGTCCACCGGATCGATGGGCAGATAGGGAACACTCCAGGTATCGAGCTGCTTCTCCTCGCGCCATTTCATGCCCTTTGCGATGGCGTCCTGATGAGAGCCGCTGAAGGCGGCGAATACCAGACGGCCGGCGTAGGGTGTGCGCTCGCCCACGCTCATACCCGTCAGGCGCTCATAGGCACCGACGATGAGGGGCAGATTTTCAAAATTCAGCTCGGGATCCACACCGTGGCTGAACATATTCATGGCAAGAGTCACAATATCCACATTGCCGGTGCGCTCACCGTTACCGAAAAGCGTACCCTCGATGCGGTCGCCGCCGGCAAGGAGGCCCAGCTCACTGTCGGCCACGGCGCAGCCGCGGTCGTTGTGGGGGTGCAGAGAAATAATCACGCTGTCGCGGCGGTTCATGTTGTCGCTCATATACTCAATCTGGCTGGCATATACGTGAGGCAGAGACATCTCAACCGTAACGGGCAGATTGATAATGACCTTGCGTTCAGGGGTGGGCTCCCAGATGTCGATAACCTCGTTGCAGACCTCAAGGGCATACTCAGGCTCGGTGCCGGTGAAGCTCTCGGGAGAGTATTCAAACAGGAAGTCGCCCTCGGTCTTTTCGGCAAACTCCTTCAGGAGCTTTGCGCCGGAAACAGCTATCTCCTTTATTTCGTCCTTGCTGCGGCGGAACACCTGCTCGCGCTGGGCAAGGCTCGTGGAGTTATAGAGGTGAACTATGGCCTTTTTGCAGCCCTTGAGGGCCTCAAAGGTCTTTTGGATTATGTGCTCGCGGGACTGGGTGAGCACCTGGATCACCACATCGTCGGGTATCAGGTTCTTTTCGATCAGTGCACGGGTAAACTCGTACTCTGTTTCACTGGCGGCAGGGAAACCAACCTCGATCTCCTTAAAGCCAACCTCCACGAGGAATTGGAAGAACTCCAGCTTTTCCTCAAGGCTCATGGGCACGACAAGGGCCTGATTGCCGTCGCGCAGATCCACACTGCACCATGCGGGCGCCTTATCGATATATTCCTTTCTCGCCCACTTCATTTCGCTCTTAGGAGGCATAAAGTAGCCCCTTTGATACTTTTGGTAATTTTTCATGACCAATACGCTCCTTTCAAGTGTCTGTTCTTTTTTGGGGGAAATAAAAAACTCCGCCCCTAATGACATAGAGACGAAGCACAAACTTCGCGGTACCACTCTAATTCGCCCGAAGGCGCACTCACCGGATACATTCATATCCTGCCGCGTGATAACGGACGGCTGCCGTCTTAACCTATGACCTT
>JAFLUQ010000153.1 GCA_022508735.1 Oscillospiraceae bacterium
AAAAGTATGTCAGGTCAACGGTGTAATAACCGCGGTTGAAGCTGAGCGGCTCAACATCGGGGAAGATCCAGATGACCTCGGCCTTGCGGCACTTAACGTCGATGGCGCGGTCAACTATCTCCTGCCCGGTTTCCGTCAGAAAGACTCTCAGACATTCAACGCACTCCTTGCTGCGGCAGCTGTCATATACCTGATCGGTCTGTATGCAGACTTTTTCGCTGCAGCCGAAGGAGCTTGATATTCTTTCCTCCATGAATTAGTCCTCCTATACTAAAATTCGGATCAATATCCTCAGTACATAGTATGAAGGCCGCTGTTTTTTGCTACAATTAAATAACCATTCCCCCGTCAACCGTTATGACCTGCCCGGTTATATACTCATTCTCTGCGAGAAAGAGCATAGCTCCGGCCACTTCCTCGGGCCTGCCGATTTTGCCGAGCGGGATTTCCTCTTTCAGCATGGACATTGCATTTTCATCGAGGTGTGAGTTCATAGGTGTGTCTATAACGCCCGGGGCCACCGCGTTCACTCTTATGCCCGAGGGGCCAAGCTCCTTGGCAAGGGCCTTTGAAAGGCCTATAACGCCGCTCTTCGCCGCGCTGTAGTGCACCTCGCAGGAGGCTCCGGTTATGCCCCACATTGATGAAACATTGATTACTAAGCCGGATTTGCGGCTTATCATCTGTGGGATAACAGCCTTGGCTGTGAGGAAGCAGCTTTTGAGGTTTGTATCTAACATTCTGTCCCAGCGATTCTCGGTTATATCTGTAAACAGAATTTGCTCCGCTATACCGGCGTTGTTTATAAGCACGTCTATCTTTCCAAAGTGAGTCAGCGCCGCGTTAACGGCTGTTTTAACGCTTTCTCCGTCGGTAACGTCGCACCGCAGGCTGAGACTGCCCGGAATTTCGGCGGACAGCGCCTTTGCGGCCGCCTCATTTTTATTATAGGTAAAGGCCACGTTATATCCGGCCCCTGCAAAGGTGCGCACCGCGGCTGAGCCTATTCCGCCGCTGCCGCCGGTGATGAATACGGTTTTTGACATAAGGTCACCTACTTTCCAAGGTACGAGAAGTGCATATAGTCCTGCGGACTGCTCCATGCGTCGCCGCCCCAGGTAAAGCCGTGGCTGACAAAGGCGTTCCAGCAGTCGCCGAACTTTTCAATGGAGTAGGGATTTTCGCCGGGAGCATACAGTGAACCGACCGTGGAGCCGTCGGAGTAAACGCAGTAATTCTGGTCGGGATTTATATCTATCGCCGTGCCGGTGGCATGTTCAGAGAGGCGGCTCGTCCCGGCGGTGGTGCGGAAGGAATAGCAGTATGTACCGTCGGGGTCAATGGGGAACCTCTCTTGACCGTTATATATATCGGCAAAAACTTCTGTGAGAACCCCTGCTATGTTTTTATGCACTGTCAGGGTCAGCTTTCCGGGCACCTTTTCTCCGTTCTTGAGCTCCCATATGTCAACGGTGATATCGGTCATTTGGGCGTCGGCCTGCGCCTTTGTGGTTATAGGGCCGTCGGTGAAAACGTCGTCGGGGTCGTTCCGCCTGTACCTGCCGTTATACACATAATCGCCTGTTCCGGTATAGGGAGCAAAGGTCTCGCCGCTTTCCACAACAATTTTTGGTTGTACGTCAGAGTACATCCGCACCATAACTATGATGGCCTGTTCGACGCTCAGCTTTTCTTCAGGCAAAAACAGGCCTCTGTAATCCGCCGTCAGATAACCGTAGGCCGAGGCGGTTTTAACGTACTCAACGGCCCAGGCGGATATGTCGTAAATATCATAAAAGCTCTCCGGCTTTCCTTCGGGTTCTATGCCCAAAATAGCGGCCAGCGCCACAAAAAATCTCGCTGCCTCCTCGCGGGTAACGTAGTCATTCGGAGCAAAGGTGTGATCATCTCTTCCGTTGACAAGGCCGGCATATGACGCGGCAGCCACATATGGCGAATCGGTATCTACAAAGGGATTTTCATAGCTCTTGGGAAAGGCTGTGCCTGTAATAGCCTCATAGGCACAGATCTCAAGCTCACACAGCTCCGCCCTCGTAATATAGCCCGAAAGTCTGCTGACGGAGTACGGAATAAGTCCAAGAGCATCCGCAAGGCTGACGTCCGTCTTGGCCCAAGGGGAAACAGCCCCGGCAGGCATGGCCAAAAGCATAAGTGCAAGAATTATGGCGGTAAATTTAATATGTATCCTCATATCTATCATCCCTTTCAGTAAAACACTGATTAAATCAGCGGTTACCAATGTACGCTATCATATCTTTAAGATTTTTGACCGCCACAAGCTCTATGCCGACGCGGTCTATGCTGCCGAGGGAGTCAAAGGGCAGCATACAGCGCTTAAAGCCCATCTTCTCTATCTCAGCTATCCGCCGGGCTGCCTGTGTTACGGTGCGCAGCTCGCCTGTGAGACCCACTTCGCCAAAAAATGCCATATCCTGCGGCACGGGCACATTCATTGCGCTGCTGGCAACCGCCGCCGCAACGGCCAGATCTGTGGCCGGCTCGTCCAGCTTTATTCCTCCGGTCACGTTTATGTAGCTGTCCTGCATGGCGAGATTGAGGCCTGTGCGCTTTTCAAGCACGGTTATTATGATTGAAGCGCGGTTATTATCCAGCCCTTCTGCCATGCGTTTGGGATTTGGGTATACAGACCTCGCAACAAGGGCCTGAATTTCAGCGAGTATAGGCCGTGTGCCCTCTATCGAGCAGACCACAGCCGAGCCGGGTACGTCCACCGGGCGGCCCGAAAGCAGCATATGTGACGGGTTAAGCACATCTATGAGACCTTTGTCGGACATTTCAAACACGCCGATCTCATTAGTGGAGCCAAAACGGTTTTTTACTGCGCGAACTATTCTATAGCTTTGATGGCGTTCGCCCTCAAAGTACAGCACGCAGTCCACCATGTGCTCCAGCACGCGGGGGCCGGCAATATTGCCGTCTTTTGTCACGTGGCCGACGATGAAAAAGGTTATACCGTTATCCTTCGCGGTGCGCATAAAGCTCATTGTGCACTCCCTCACCTGCGCCACGCTGCCGGGAGAGGATTGAAGCTCGGAGTTATATATTGTCTGAACGGAGTCTATAATGACTGTTTTAGGTTTAACGGAGGCTATGGCCTCATTTATGCTTGTAAGATCAGTTTCGTTGGCCACGAGGATATTCTCGCTGAGCGCACCGAGCCTGTCCGCCCGCATTTTTATCTGCCTCTCCGACTCCTCGCCTGATATGTACAGCACAGTCCCCGTATTTGCTATATGGCGGCACACCTGAAGCAGCAGAGTGGACTTACCTATACCCGGCTCACCTCCGCAGAGCACGAGCGACCCGGTAACAACGCCGCCGCCCAGAACTCTGTCGAGTTCGTCGCTGCCGGAGCTTGTCCGCTCCTCTATATCGGTAGAAACAGCAGTTATGCTTTTCGGCTCAGCGCGGCGCTTTTCCCTGATGGCAGCCAGAGGGGCTGAGGCCGCTCCCGCGCTGGTACGCTCGATTTTTTCTTCTATATATGTATTCCAGCTCCCGCAGCCCGGGCACTTGCCCATCCATTTGGGAGACTCGTTGCCGCACTCCTTGCAGACAAAAATGGTTTTAGCTTTCATGGCAATCTCTCCAATCCTGTCTATTTTATCACATACGGGTCGATTTTTCAAGCCCTAATTTATTTGAGAAAATATGATACAAAATTAGCAAGAAAAAAGCATTTATTAATGTGTAAATTAATGATATAATTATATAAAATTAAATCACGGAGGTTGATGAAATGAAAAAAGCACTATCCCTGCTTGTCGCGCTGGCAATGCTGGCGTCGGCAATCCCGGCCGTTATGGCTGCGGACGTTCCCGAAGACGGGCTGATCGCCTATCTCAGTTTTGATGAAGGCGTTACGGCCGAGGTTGGCGGAGTTAAGGTAAACGGCACAGTTACCACCGCCGAAGGTATTGAAGGCAACGCCGCAAGCATCCCCAGCGGCACAGGCAACTACCTGTTTATCACCGATGCCGACGGCAATAATAATCTGCTGGTCGGCAAAAATGCGGTTACTATCTCTTTCTTTGAGAACCGCACAGGCGAGCGTTGGCCGCTGTTCATCGCGCCCAACACCAACGCACAGCAGTATAACAGCTCTGAAAACTATTTAGGTCTTTACGACAATGACGCCTTCAGAGTTGAGCGCTATGTCGGAACACGCGGCAACTCTAATTCTTCTCAGGTCGTTGGCAGCATTGTCAGCGGTTGGAAGCACGTGGCTATCGTTGTGACCGACACATACACAGAGCTCTATGTGAATGGCAGAAAAGTAGGTAAGACTGACAGCGCTTCCACTATAGCACAGCTCTTCCCCACCAATTCCTACTTCCAGGTAGGCCGCGGTAACTGGGGCAGTAACGGTGAGGATTTCGTAGGCCTTATCGATGAGCTTCGCGTTTATGAGCGTACGCTTGACGCTGATGAGATCGCTGCTTTGGCAGGCGACCTGTACGTATCCGACGAGGAAATTCTTGCAGCTATCGACATTGCCGATAAGGACAATATCCGCAGTGACATTCCTCTTGTAAAGGAATATAAGGGCTTTAAGATCAGCTGGGAATCCTCAAATCCGGCAGTTGTTTCCGTTAGCGGCGCTGTTACCCGTTCTCAGAAGGACGAAAAAGTAACACTTACCGCAACAGTTGCGCTTGCCGACGGCGAGACCATCACAAAGACATTTGATCTGACAGTCAAGGCAATTGACACCTCTGATATTATTGACGCCATCAAAATACAAGATGCCGACAATATACTCGACTCTATTTATCTCATTGACGAGGTCAACGGCGTTTCCATAAACTGGACATCCTCTGACCCCGACGTAATCACAGATAAAGCCACTCCCAACGGCGACGGTTATGAAATCCCCGCGGGCTATGTTACCAGAGGCGATAAGGACGTAAAGGTCACTCTGAGCGCCACCTTCATGTTTGAAGGCCAGCCCTGGCAGGAGGACTTTGAGGTTACCGTCAAGGCCGCGAAGCCCGAGGAAGAAAAGGTTGCATATCTCTATGCCTACTTCCGCGGCTATGTAAACGGCAGCTCCAGTGAGCGCCTTTCCATCCACGTTGCCACCAGTGAGGACGGCTACAACTGGACCGACCT
>JAFLUQ010000154.1 GCA_022508735.1 Oscillospiraceae bacterium
GCCCCTAAGCTACGAACGAAAATCACCACTCGGCGTACAAACGTACGCCGTCGGGGAGGTTTGCTCCGTCGGCCGTGCCGACGTCACAAACTGATTTTCGTCCGTTCTGCACAATTTTTTTGGACGGCCCCAGTGCCTCCACGATACAAAGTGAGGTTCTTTATTCATACCTTCACCCGTCCGGCGAGAATATCCTTATAGTCCGCAAGGTTCTGCTTTAACAGCTCCGGGGTGTCAAGTCCGTAGGGACATTTGGCCTTGCACTGTCCGCAGCCGATGCAGTTCTCAATATTCAGCATCTTTGCCTGACTCTCTTCTGTCAGCCAGCCTGCGGAGGGACTGCGGCGTATGAGCTGAGACATTCTGGCGCAGTTGTTTATCTCTATATCCACAGGGCAGGGCATGCAGTAGCCACAGCCGCGGCAGAAGCTGCCTATAAACTCACTGCGGTCCTTTTCGATAAGCTCGTTAAGCTCGGGCGTTAGCACGGGAGGGTTGGTCATGTAGCCGAGGAATTCGTCCAGCTCGCTTTCGCGCTGCACTCCCCAGATGGGAAGCACATTGTCATACTGATCGAGCCATGCATATGCCGCGGCGGAGTTTGTAATAAGTCCGCCGGAAAGCGCCTTCATCGCTATAAAGCCCACATTGTATTCCTTGCACAGCTTCACAATGGAGATATCCTTCTCGGTGGCAAGGTAGCAGAACGGGAACTGAAGCGTTTCGTAAAGCCCGGACTTTACAGCATCCTCTGCCACGCCGAGGCGATGGTTGGTTATGCCGATGTGGCGTATCTTGCCCTGAGCCTTGGCCTCAAGCATTGCCTCGTAAAGTCCGCTGCCGTCGCCGGGCTTAGGGCAGAATGGGGGATTGTGGAACTGGTAGATGTCTATATGGTCGGTTTTCAGCATAGAGAGACTTGCTTCAAGGTCACGCCAAAAGCCCTCCACGGTGAGAGACATGGTCTTTGTGGCTATATGTATCTTATCGCGAACATCTGACAGTGCAAGACCTATTTTCTTCTCACTGTCCGAATAGGCGCGGGCGGTATCAAAAAAGGTTATGCCCGCGTCATAGGCCTTTCTCAGCAGCATAGCAGCATAGTCTTCGCTCACGCGCTGCACCGGCAGTGCTCCGAAGGCGTTTTTAGGCGAGGTTATTCCGGTGGTTCCAAGTGTTATCATATTTATTCCTCCAATTCTGTCTTTATATGATCCATAATTTCAAGCGTATCGGGCGTAACGCGGCAATTCAGGCAGGCCACGTTCACGCCGTTTTTTGACGCGCTGAGCAGAGCTTCGGCAAACTCTGGGTGAGTGCGGCGGTTGGGCCTGAAAAGCTTAGCCCGCCCCATCTGTGCAATGAAAAATATGTAAGCCTCGTAGCCATCATTTACAGCGTCGCACAGCTCGCGTATATGCTTTACGCCGCGCTCCGTAGGTGCGTCGGGAAAGAGCACAACGCCGTTTTCTTCGAGTGTAACGCCCTTGACCTCAACAAAGATTTTCCTGTTAGATGTTTCAATATAGAAATCAAACCTTGAGTTTTTATATCGGTATTCCGGCCTTATTAGCGTGGGAGTTCCAAAGTATCCGCCGTTGGCCCATTCGCCGAAAACCTTGTTAGGAGCCTGACTGTCCATATTTATCAGCATATTTCCCTTATATACGGAGATAAGATCATACTTTGTTTTACGCTCCTGTCTTTTTGACCTCTGCACAAACACAGATGATCCCGGTATGAGCAGCTCACGGCAGCGGCCGGTATTTTTCACGTGGCAGACCTCCGGCTGGCCGTTGATGCTTATATTTGCTATAAATCTATTTGGACGGGATATAAATTCTCCGGGAAAGATATTGTCGTATTTCATTTATTCAGCTCCTTTTAATTATTCTATCACAATTCCGTCGAAAAGGCAAGAGGAGAAAGAATAAATAAAGTAAGTATTGACAATATGCCCCTCTTGTGGTATACTTATACATCATGGAGCAAAAGAAAAGGGAGCGCTATGAGGAAGTTTTTTTCAGGTAAAAAGCTAACGGTAATTTTCATTTTTGTGTTGATCATAGGCGTTATCGTAGCAGTACGCAGCTGCACCGGGCGAAAAAAGCCGGACATGATCATTACCTATATTGGTGAAAATTATTTTGACAGTGACAGGTTTTATGCTGAGGCTGACCGGCTTAGCGACGGGATCGACGATGTGAACGGCGACGGAGAACGGATTGCAGAGCTCGTGACGATATCATTTGGCACGAGCCTGACTCAAAGTCAGGAGCAGAACAACTATACAAGGCTCACCATGTCGATCGGCGGGGGAGAAAGCCGCATATATATAATGGATAAGGCCTACGCCGCCCGCTTTTCTGACAGTGAGTTTCTGGCGGATGTGTCGGAATACGCCGGTGAAGACGCGCTTGTAAACGATGCCGGAAAGGTATACGGTATCAGTGTTGAGGGCAACACTCTGTTAGAGAGCCTCGGCCTCGATGATACTGAGAATGTGTATATCGCCCTGCGTGCGGTCACTGAGCTGGACAGTGCGACTAACGACAATATTGCACGGATAGATGCCGGTGCACGGAAAACCTTACAGTATATTATTAATAATAATATAAATAAATAAAATGAGGTGTTGAAAAATGAACCAACAGACGATGTCGATTGCCTACTACGCTGTTATAATACTTATATTTGTAGGCTTTTTCTGGTTTATGAACCGCAGCAACAAAAAGCGTGAGCGCGAGCAGCTTCTGATGATGGATTCTCTGCAGATCGGTGACGAGGTAGTTACCATCGGCGGTGTTATCGGTAAGATCTCTTCCATCAAAGAAGACAGCGTTGTTATCGAGAGCGGCTCAGATAAGAGCAAGATCCGCTTTGAGAAGAGCGCAATCAAGACTGTGCTCACAGTTCATGAATAATGGAGAATCGTAATGATAAAGCATGTTATATGTGTAAAGCTTAAGGACAGCAGCGACGAAAATAAGGCAAAGGCGCGGGATATGCTTCTTTCAATGGAGGGCAGAGTGCCGTCGGTTAAGGGCATTTCCGTAGGGGTTGATTTTCTCGGCTCACCGCGTTCCTATGATATTATTCTGCTGGTAGACCTTGAGAGCCGCGAAGCGCTTAATGAGTATCAATGCGACAGTTACCACGTGGATGTGGTAAAAAAATATATTAACGACGCGGCGGAAAATATAATAGCTGTGGACTATGATCTCTAAAAGGCAGGCACATGGTTATTTCCATGTGCCTGATTTTTTGCACGGGATAAATTACGATCAGAATGTATCAAATAATTTTCTGAGAATTTCCGAAAAAACTCTTGCTTTATTTGCGCTTTTGATATATAATAACAATAATAAGCAGCGAAGGAAGGTGAGCGGATGAATATCAAGGTTCAGTGCTGCGGTATTGTGCTTCTAGCATTGATTATCATCATATATAATAGCCGTAGAAGGCTGCCCTTGATCACAAGCAGAGTGTTCAAGGCGTGTTGCTATGCCACTTTGGTCTGCCTGATTTTTGATGTTGCATCTATTTTCGGGATAGTATACCGGGATAACCTCCCCGCTCTTATGCCTGAGTTTATCTGCAAGACGTATATTGCGTTACTTATGGTGGTATCTGTGCTGGCCATCATCTATGTTTCCACCGGTGTGGCGTTCCATTTGCCATACTATAAAAAAATCATAATCGCATGCTCGGTCTTTGGCGCTATAGTAATTGGTCTGATTTATGCGCTGCCGATCACGATCCATGAGGTGGCGGAGAAGAATTTGGCCTGGACGAGCGGCCCCAGCATCATTGTAACATATTCGGCTGTTTTCATGTTGATCATATTTAACTTTGTTCAGATATTCCGTCATAAAGAATATCTTTATGACCGGCAGCGCAAGACGGTAATGCTCTGGATGAGCATATGGGTCGCGGCGGCATTCCTTCAGGCGCTTTTTAATCATCTATTGATCGTGGGCTTTGTCAGCTCTATAAGTATGCTGCTGATGTTTATCCAGTTTGAGAATCCGGAGCTTTACTTAGACAGGAGCACGGGCCTGTTCAACTACATGGCCTATACCCGTTACGGGGAACAGCTATACAGCGACAGCAAGGAATTTTATGTGATCGCCGTAATGTTTGAGCCCAGTGTGCAGCAGAATGTGCTGGCGGATCCTCGACAGAATCGCAATATAGAAGCGCAGCAGATATATGAAGCGTTTTTAACGATTCGTGGCGCTAACGTGTTTAAAATTCAGGAAAACGAGGTTCTGCTGATATTCAGCAAAGAGGAGGACAAAAATTCCCTTTGGAAAGAAATTGTTGAGACGATGCAGCCGGAGTATGCGGATTCACTGCTCAGTCATCCGTCATTCTACAATGTGGCTGATACCAGATGTGTTAACACGTCCGGAGAGTTATTGGAACTGCTCAGATATGCCAGCAGACAGATAAACAGCACTGTGGAAGGTATTTTCCACGTGATAGATGCAAGCACAGCTGCCCAGATATTTGCTGAGCACGAAACAGCGCAGATGATAGCCGATGCGCTGAACGAGGACAGGATCGTCGTTCACTATCAGCCGATCTATTCGGTAAAGAAAAAGCGGTTTACCAGCGCAGAAGCCTTGGTTCGTATCGTTGATCGGGACGGTAATCTTGTGCCGCCGGTCAAATTTATACAGGCCGCGGAAAACAACGGCATGATAGTTGAAATTGGCAAACGTGTTTTTGAGAAGGTGTGCCATTTCTTCCAGGAAAGCAGGCTGGATGAGTACGGGATAGAATACGTAGAGGTCAATCTGTCCATCATGCAGTGCGTGGACGACAAGCTGGCGGATGATTATATCAACATTATGGGAAATGCAAATATGGATCCCAGCCGCATTAATTTGGAGATAACGGAGTCTTCATCGCCGCACGGTAAACGCAGGATGATCTCAAACATGAACCGAATGATCAACCATGGAGTTAACTTTTCTTTGGACGATTTTGGTACAGGTGCGTCGAACCTTAATTACATCGTGGATATGCCGGTGCAGATCGTCAAGTTTGACAGAGAGATGAT
>JAFLUQ010000155.1 GCA_022508735.1 Oscillospiraceae bacterium
GTACATATCCTCGGCATAGCCTTCACGGGCACCTCCGTTAACCCTGCCCGCAGCTTTGGCCCCGCTCTGTTCGTTGGCGGCGAAGCGCTCAGCAGCGTTTGGGTGTTCATCGTGGCTCCCCTTATCGGCGGCGTGCTTGCGGCGCTGGTATATAATTTCCTCACCGCTGAGGACAAGTAAAAACAGCATAAGAATGGCCGCCCGTCGGGGCGGCCATTTTTTTACTCTTATCGGCGTATTACCGCGCCTTAAGGCCACAATTCATATTTTTGCATCAGCTCTTTTACCAGCGGCCAGGTTGTTGGCATTGACTCATTTACTATGACGGCATTGTCGTATTTGTATGCGCCGGGCCGTATATACATGATATTACGGGAACCGCCGTAGTATTTGTAGAGCTCCTCCGGGGTGCAGCTCAGAACGTCGTGCTCGACGGCGGCCCTGAGCGCGGCCGCCTCCTCCGCCGTCAGCGTGGCCATTGTTGTGGTATGTTTATATGCACTCAGCTGCACGTATGTCCATTCTTCGTCTAACATGAAATATGCCCGGCGGAATGGCACGGTGTTGGCGATCCCGGTCATATACTCCTCGGGAGCGTGATAGTACCGGTCTAGAGTTTTTCCGTTTTTAAGCTCGTAATGAAGAAACAGGTTGTTACTGTAATCTCCTTGAGGCTTTTCCGAAGCTATCCTGCTGTGAGCCTTTACGGCGGCCTCTATATCCTCTGTAGTCTCAAGAGTGGCGGTCGGTCGCGGTTCTGCAATTTGTCGGTAATGGATACCGTCGTCTACTGTCACGCTCGCTACGTCCTCCGCCGCCGGAACGCGGTTCTCGTAGCCGGTTATGTCTAAGGCGATAAGAGCGTAGAGAAGAGCCACAATAACGATGAATATCCCCGCCTGAAGCGGATAGCCCTTTATGCGGAAGGACCTCTGCATAAGCATCATGGCCGCGGCAGCGATGATAAGCCCGGTAATTGTCAGCATGATATAGTTGGTGCCTGAATACATGAACGTGCCGGAAATGAGAAGCCCCACGCACAGGGCCACACCCTGAATGAACAGCGTCTTCGCCCAGCGGAAGGTCACCAGCTCCCCGGCGGCTTCGGCCGGGCGCAGCCGGTAGGCGATATATGCCAATAGAAGCAGAACGGCGGTAAAGCCGAGGCTTCGCAGTGGATGTTCAAGCTTGTACAGCTCATAGACCTTAAAGGCGGAATATCCGGCAAAGCCGTAAATTTCGTCCGCCAGCTCATCTATTACGCCCGAAATGTATATAGGCAGCACATACATAACTAAGGAGAAGATGCCCGCCGCAAGTAAACGTCCGGTGAACATTGACACAAAGGTCACAAGGGCAAATATGCTCATGGCGTAGGTGAAGGTGCAGAAAAAGTCGAAAATCAGATCATAATAGCTCCCATCAAACATAATGTAGGCGGCGGTGAAGAGAAGCGAGCAAAACAGGATCGAAAGAAAGCCGAACAGCAGATTTGCCAAAAATACAGAGCCCCTCTTTGAAGGCAGGGAAAAATACAGCCCTACGGATTTTTCCGTATGCAGAAAGGAGAACAGCATCAGCGCACAGAGGGCGGCCATAAAACTGTTGAAGACCACCTGATAATATTTATAGCCGAGACCGCTAGATGCGCTTACCAGGGAAATGTAGATCAGCAGCATAAGCGCGGCGTTCAGCGCGGGTATCCACCACCAGCGCTTTATATTTGAAATAAATGTCGCTTTAAACATACTTCCACCTCCTCATATTATTACGCCAGTGGGGTCGTAGCCCTTTTGGTTCATTTCATAGATGAAGATCTCCTCTAAGCTGAGCGGCAGGATCTCGCAGATGAGCGGCGAAAAAGCCCTCGCCGCGGCGCTTATTTCCTCGGCGCCGCCTTTGACTATAAGGGTATGAACGCTGCCTAGACTGTCCCTGTGAAGGATAGTCAGTCTTTCTTCAAGTCCGACAGGGAGCCCATTGCTAAAGGCCAACTGGAGCTTGTGTATGTCGCCCTTGGCGTCATCAAGGGATTTTTCAAGAAATATCCTGCCGCTGCTCATGGCGCCCACGTGGTCGCATACGTCCTCCAACTCCCGGAGGTTGTGGGAGGAAACCAGTACCGTCAGCCCGCGCTCGGCCACGTCCTGCATGATGAGGCTCCACACTCCCCGGCGCATAACAGGGTCGAGGCCGTCGATGGGTTCGTCCAGCAGAAGCACCTTGGGCATGGCGCTGAGGGCCAGCCAGAAGGCCGCCTGCTTTTTCGTTCCGCGTGAGAGCCGTGATGGGCGGCGCTTGGGGTCAATATTAAAGGCCTCGCGCAGCTTATTAAAGCGCTCCTGCGACCAGCCTGGGTAGACGGAGGCGTAAAGCCCCGCCGTGTCTAAAAGGCTGTAGCTGCTGAAAAAGTATGGGTCATCGCTGATATAGCAGCACCGGCCCTTGACCTTGGGGTTTTCCCACGGGGAGCCGCCGCAAAGCTCTACCGCACCGCTGTCGGGGCGGTATATCCCGGCAAGAATCTTTATGAGTGTGGTCTTTCCTGCTCCGTTGGGGCCTATAAGGCCGTAAACGCTGCCCTCACCGGCATGGAGATCAAGACCGTCAAGGGCGGTCAGCGGCCCGAATTTTTTTGTTATATTTGTGGCTCGAATCATGCTTATTCCTCCTCGCTGTATATTTTTTCGATTTTCGCTATGGCTTCCTCGCGGCTGAGGCCAAGATAGCGCAGCTCCCGGGCCGTTTTGCCGAAGGCAGCCAGCAGCTCGGTACGCCGGGCATCGTCCTTCCGTGCGCCGGCGGGGGAGACGAAACTGCCCTTGGCGGGCACAGAGTATATCCAGCCCTCAAGCTCAAGCTCCTTATATGCCTTCTGAATTGTGTTCGGATTTATAGCCAGCCCCGAGGCCAGCTCTCTCACCGACGGTATGCGCTCGCCCTCGCTGAGTGCCCCGGTCATTATCAGCTCCCTTAACCGTTCGCGTATCTGCATATATAATGGGCGGTGGTCGCCCTGATCAAGTCGGAACATGGTAAGCTCCTTTCTGTGTCATCTGTATCAATACATTTAATACAGTTGTAGTTTAGCATATTATTTATGTAATGTCAAGAAAAAAACTTTGAATTTTCACTTCATTGAAAAAAACTGCACTGAGTGGTAAAATTAATATGAATAGCCGTAGCGCGTGCGCTGCGGCTTATATTAAAAAAGGAGTTGTTTACAGATGACGTACGGCTACATCAGAGTCAGTTCAGACAAGCAGACAGTGGAAAATCAGAGGTTCGAGATCAACAATTTTGCCGCGGAAAACGGTCTTGTCATCGACGGCTGGATCGAGGAGACAATAAGCGGCACCAAAAGCTACAACAAACGGGAGTTAGGGAAGCTGTTAAAAAGGGTAAAAAAGAATGATCTGATTATTTGCGCCGAGCTGTCACGAATCGGGCGCAATCTTTTTATGATTATGGAAATTCTAAACATTTGTATGAGCAAGGAGTGCCGTGTGTGGACCATAAAGGACAACTACCGCCTCGGGGAGGATATACAGAGCAAGGTGCTGGCCTTTGCCTTCGGCCTCTCAGCCGAGATAGAAAGAAATCTCATAAGTCAGCGCACCAAGGAAGCCCTTGCCAGAAAGAAATCCGAGGGAGTCATTCTTGGGCGGCCCGTCGGCAGCAAAAGCAGCCACGTCAAGCTCTCGGGCAAGGAGCATACAATTCAGGATATGCTGCTGCGCGGCGTGCCAAAGGCGCAGATAGCGCGGAAATTAAAGGTCTCGAGAGGTACTGTGGCAAGGTTTATAGCCGAGAACGGGCTTATAGATAAAAAGCGGATGAGAGAAACAGAATAAAAACAGATTGACAGGGGAGCACTTAGGGAGTATAATATGTATATTAAATCAAGTGGAGGCCGTACATAATGATAAAACCGGATAAAAAAATAATGACAAAAACGCCTGTGGTGGCGGTGCTTGCCTTTATATGCTGCGCCTTCTGGGGCAGCGCCTTTCCATGCATAAAAATAGGCTATGAGCTGTTTGACGTAAGCTCGGGTGACATTGCCGCACAAATACTTTTTGCCGGCTGCCGCTTTTCGCTGGCGGGCGTAATGGCGATAATACTGTGCAGCATCGGGGCTAAAAAATTACTCCGTCCTTCTAATAAGGAAGAGGTGGGAATGACCCTTAAGCTCTGCATGTTCCAGACGGTTTTGCAGTATGTGTTTTTCTACATAGGTCTGGCCCATGCGGAAGGCTCCAAAAGCGCTATAATCGAAGGTGCTAATGTGTTCGTCTGTGTGCTTATGGCAACGCTCGTTTTCAGAATAGAAAAAATGACCCCGCGTAAGCTCATCGGCTGCATAGTGGGCTTCGCGGGTGTGGTGATCATAAATTTCAGCGGAGGCACAATGAGCATGGATATGAGCATCCTGGGAGAGGGCTTTGTGTTTATTTCAACCTTTGCCTATGCCGCATCGTCCATTATCATGAAAAGCTATTCCCGCCGCGCTAACCCTGTCATGCTCAGCGGCTGGCAGTTCCTTGCCGGCGGCGTTATACTCATTATTGCAGGTCTGCTGGCCGGCGGAAGGCTCACTGTGCTTACACCGGCGGGAGCGGGAATGCTCTTGTATCTGGCGTTTATCTCAGCCGCTGCCTATTCTCTTTGGGCCATGCTGCTCAAATACAATCCTGTATCTAAGGTCACGGTGTTCGGTTTTATGAACCCGGTTTGCGGAGTGCTGCTTTCAGCCCTGCTGCTGGGCGAGAGCGGGCAGGCCTTCGGGCTGCGCAGCGCCGCCGCGCTCGTTTTGGTTTGCTTGGGAATATACATAGTGAACAGAAAGGAAGCATGAAAGACAAGGGAATGTAAAGAAATTGCTTTGTAGTGTGGAGGCACAGGGGCCGGCTAAAAAATCGTGCAGAACGGACGAAAATCAGTTTGCGAAGGCGGCGAAGCCGACGGAGCAAACCCTCCCGATGGCGTACGTGTGTACGCCGAGTGGTGATTTTCGTTCGTAGCTTAGGGGCTTTAAATAAAGAAAAT
>JAFLUQ010000156.1 GCA_022508735.1 Oscillospiraceae bacterium
CTTCGCTTGAGGACTGGAATAGTGACGATCAGATCATCGTTATCTCCGGCACCACTGCTGAAACCTATCTGACGGCAAATTATCCCGACATTAAGCTTCAGAAGTACGATACCTATGCAAATGCAAAGAACGCTCTTGAAAACGGCAATGCCGTGGCCTGGGCCAACGATAACACCGAGGTCATCGCCTATGCGCTTCAGAATCCGGGCTACACGGTAGGTATTCCCACTCTGGGCAGCAACGACACTATCGCCCCTGCCGTATCTAAGGGCAACGGCACTCTGCTTGATTGGATCAACGACGAGATAGTTTCCCTCGCCGACGAGCAGTTCTTCCATGCGGACTATGAAGCGACCCTCGTTGACACCTACGGTCTCGATTATGAGGACAGCCTTGTAGTTGAGGGCGGCATAGTAGGATAAGACTCATACCGGAATTTAATGCTCACAGGAGTTCTTCTGTGAGCATTTTTGTTGTTTTTGGGTATTTACATTTTTGGGTTTTAGTGTTAAAATAAAAGGTATACAAATCTATATAAAATCAATGTCAGGAGGCAGAAAAATGACAAAAATACATAGATGTCTGAGTGTATTGATCTGTGCGGTGATGACGTGTGTGACGCTGATGCCGGCGCCAACAGTGCAGGCAGAGGCACAGTATGACGCGGTAAGTGTAGACACGGTTGTAATGAGCGATACAGATGAGGGCATTGGGGCTGTTATGGGAACCGGTCTCGACAATATCAATTTTGCAGTCGAAACCCGTACCTACGAAAACGGCAGCAAGGAAGTAACTATAAGCTGCGATGTTAAGGGTGCCGAAATACTCTATTCGCTCGCCAAGGGAGAGGACGGAGTGTTCGAGGCTATCGTACCGAATACGCCATACACCGGCCCTATATTTATAGCTGAGAGCGGCAGCTACATGCTGCGGTTCAGAGCGTACATGAACGGAGAATACAGCGGTGTGTACCTCCGGAAGAATCCTATCAATGTGACAATAGTCGGCGAGCCAAGCACCAAGATCACAGTCTACCCTTCGGCGGTAACTCTCCGCCCCGGAGAAACCTACCGGCTTGTGGCCGAGCTTTCGCCATATTCGGGCAGCGTTCAGTGGTCCAGCTCAGACAGTTCGGTAGTAACAGTCAGCGCTGACGGCAAGCTTACAGCTGTGGACCGGGGCAGAGCGCAGGTGACTGCAAAAAGCGCCGGGGCAAGCAAGAGCTGCACTGTTACGGTATCGCCGACTTTTGCGTTATCGGAGTTCGACTTTTCAGAGTGGAACATGATGACGAATACCTCATATCTGGCAGTGGACAGCAGCGGAAACTATGACGGCTACAACAGTAATCCGATAATGGACGGAGGAAACGTACACATGGCCGCCGCCTATTTGGCCAAATGGGACGGAGCTGTGCTTGAAAGCGACGATCCATACCCGACCGGGTGGTTTTCTTCAAACGATCTGCAGCAGGAATACTTAGAGTCAAATTACAATGAAGTCGACCCGGTCATGCTGATCAGTGATGTTGTGTTCGCCCCTTACAGGCAGTCTGCCCTCGATAACGATGATATAAAACGGCTGCTGGTGCAGTACGGTGTTGTGGCTTCGTCTTATCAGGATAATGATAATTACTTATACGATGAAATAAACTACTGCTATCCGTCATGGCAGAAGAAGTCCGATGATGACTTCGGCCATGCCGTAGCCATTGTAGGCTGGGACGATAACTACCCTGCCTCTAATTTCAACGGCGCGGCCTCGGGCGATGGGGCCTTCATTTGCAAGAACAGCTGGGGTGATGATTGGGGTGAGGATGGTTATTTCTATATTTCTTACTATGATGAGTATCTTGGCTATGAAGCGGAGGATGACATAAGCTATGTTGTAAACTATAGTGGGGCGCCGGACTATAATAAGATATATCAGTATGACCCGCTGGGCGAGACCGGCTGGCTGACGTACGAGACCGGTCGTGAGCTTTATCAGGCAAATGTATATCCTGAGGCCGGCAGGAGTATAACGAGCGATGAGACGCTTAAGGCGGTAGGATTTTATACACATGAAAATAACCTCGAATACGAGGTGTATGTGGTGACGAACTACACCGGCTCCTCTTCCCTTAAAAGCCTTGGAAAGGTCAGGGCCGGCGGCATAATGGCGGATATGGGTTATCACACTGTGAGCCTTGACGAGCCTGTTCTCCTCAAAGCAGGCAGCAGATTTGCAGTGGTTGTGCTGCTGAAATATAAAAATGGCTTTAAATTTAATTTTGAATATCCCGCGCCTCATACCAGCAATGCAAGGGCAAATAAAGGCGAGGGCTTTTACAAGCTGGGAACCGGGTCGTGGACTGACCTCGCGGTCGCACATACAAATTCAAGCATCTGCCTTAAAGCCTTTACCAGCACCTCAGACTCATCCGTACTGATCATGGAGGCCATAGACAACGAGGCGAGGGTATACGAGTCAGACAAGACGTTCTCTATTGAGGAAACTGTGGTCCAAGGGATACAAATCAGTCCCTCAGCATGGCGGTATATGGACCTCAGTGAGGAGCAGCTGGCTATGCTTCAGGAAACCTATATTCCTTCCAAGGCCTCGTCCGGTCTTTCCGAGGGCTTTATATTCCCGGAAAGATTTGACCTGAGAGAGCATGGCGAGGTCTCCTCCGTAAAAAATCAGCTTGACTGGGGCAGCTGTTGGGCTCATGCGGCCTACGCCACCCTTGAAGGCGTGCTGCTGCGCCAGGCCAGGACTGCCGCGGCTCCGGCTGAAGAAGAACCGCCGATGACCGTTGGCACTCTTGAAATCAAGGTGCCGACTGTGACGGCTAAGCCGGGCGAATACATTGAGGTTCCTATCGATATAACAGAGAACAGCGGCATTGCCGGGGCGGCGGTGCAGCTGAATTTCGACGGTAGTCAGCTTACACCGGACGAAATTATCCTCGGTCCCGCCTTTGTTACGGGAACGATGCAGTCAAATCTGCTTGACCCGGGAACAGACAAGACCGGGCTTGATCATGTGACAATGGTGTACAAGAGCCTTTTCGATACCAAGGCCGTGGGCACGTTCTTTACGGTGCGCTTCCGCGTGAATGAAGCCGCGGAGGGTGAGTCGGCTCTCAGCCTCAGCTATAATGACGCAGACATTTATGATCAGGAGCACAATTACGTCATGGCTGCGGTCACAAACGGCAGGCTTGTGGTAGTGGGTGTGCCGCATACAGGCGACTATACGATCAACTCGCTTGAGGGGATCATCCCCGACAGCGGAACCTTCTATGCCGAGGTCAGCGTTACAAAAAATACCGACCGCGACGATGCGGACGTTATAGTTATCGCAGTCTACAGGGGGAATGTCCTCGAGGAGATCGCCTATATGAGAGGCAGCTTTAATGAGGGGCAGACGATGGTTTTCGGCAGCAGGCTAAATGCCGTGCCCGGTGCGACGCTCAAGGCCTTTGTGTGGGATGAGTTAAGTAATATGCTGCCGTTAAGCGAAGCAATGGAAAAGTAAAAAACGCAAGGCCCCCGACAGCGGCTTTTGCCGCCGGCGGGGGCTGAATTATTATCAAACTTGAGTTTAAAATTTTCATTAATTTTGTTAAAAAAACCTTTGCTTTTTTCTGTATTTAGTGCTATAATATATGAAATAAACGGGCATAAAAGAGCCAAAGACAATCAGCGGCGCTCCGGCATCACCGGCGTCTACTTCTTTGCCTTTAGAAAGGAGTTAAAATATGGATAAAAAGAAACGGATAACTGCCATAGTGATCTTTGCGGTGCTGTCGGTCATCCTGTTTATAGGGACCATAATTGTGAAGTCTCCGGGTGGTCACGAATCCATCAGCGTGCTGATGAGGGACGCCGTACTTCACGAGACAAACAGGGTGAGCCTGTTTGGGCTCATAGTCGTCAATCCCGGTCTTATCTCTGCCTTTGTGATCGCCGGTATTTTTCTGGTTTTCGCAGTCGTGGTGCGGATCTTCGTGATACCGCGGTTCACGTATGTTCCCGGTAAGTTTCAGATGGTGCTTGAAGCCGCGGTCGGTTTTTTCGACGATCTCGCAAAAACTAACAGCCCGCACCGCAACAAATTTTTAGGCGCATACGTATTTGCGGCAGGCGCGTACATCTTTGTGGGCACGATATTCGAGCTGTTCGGTATTCAGGCCGTTACCACCGACGGCGCGTCGATCGCTCTGCCCGCGCCTTTGGCTGACATCAACGGCGCTATCATGATGGGCTGCCTGTCATATTTGGTGATACTGTCCGGCGGTGTGGCGGAAAACAAGCTGGGCGGCGTTGGTAAGACCCTTAAGGAGTTTTCACTGCCCATTTCCATGAGCTTCCGTATCTTCGGCGCACTGTTAAGCGGCGCGCTGGTGACGGAAATGGTCTATCACTACATCCACCTGAGCTACGGTCTGCCTATTCTGGTCGGCGTGCTGTTCACACTGCTGCATGCGCTGATTCAGGCCTACGTTCTGACAATGCTTACTTCTCTGTTCTACGGCGAGGTTTCCGAGCCGGTACACAAAAAATAAATGATTCGGAGGTTCTTATCATGAAAAAGAATGTTTTTAAAGGTATTTTTATCGTCCTGACCTTGGTTATTGTCGCTCTCATTGCTTTGATGCCCGTTCTCACGGCCATGGCCGAACCCGCGCCGACCGGCGCTGACGCAGCTGAAGCCGCGATCGAAGCGGCCGCGGATAATTCCATTGGCGACAAAGCTATGGCGGCGGCTATCGTTGTTGGTCTGGCAGCGGCGGCCGGTGCTATCGGCATGGGCCTGGCTATAGCTAAGTCTGTTGACGGTATTGCCCGCCAGCCCGAAGCCGAGGGAAAGATCCGTACCACGCTCATGCTGGGTCTGGTTTTCGTTGAAACGGCGATCATCTATGCCCTTGTTATCGCTATTCTTATCATCTTTGTACTGTAAGGAAGGAGGTTTTACAATGCCGCTTAATATAGATTGGCAGCAGATCCTTCTTCACCTGTTCAATTTTGTAGTTCTGTTCGCGATATTGT
>JAFLUQ010000157.1 GCA_022508735.1 Oscillospiraceae bacterium
AAGGCCGCGCCGCCGTGGATACATTTGGCGCTCCTGTTGGTGCCGTCGCTGTTGGTGCCTACCTTACCGTAGATGACCATCACCTTGTCTGACGGACACTTGCGGTAACGGCTGACGATGAGCGCCAGCGTTGAAAACAGCAGGACTACCAGAACACAAACCAATACAAGTACATACATAGTTTTTTCCTCCTTTAGATTTTTATTTAAATTAAATTATTTTGCTTTAACTATCAGTGTGCCCAAAGTAGTGACTCCCACAACCACGACCTCGCGGCCCGTCGGGATGGGCTCACCGTCGGTAACGGCATCCATTTCTGCGAAACGCTCCTGCACAAGCAGGTTCACCTTCCCGCTGCCGCTGCGTTCGCCGGGAATTGTTATGTACACAACTCCCGTTTTGCCGAGGGCGTTTTTCGGTTCCAGATTCCCCGAGGACTGAAGCTTAAGCATGGCGCGCATCAGCCAGGCAATGAGCACCATGGCCGCAAGGCCTGCCAGAATCGCAACTACTGAAGCAAACCAGCCCGGAAGCCCGAGCTCCAAGAGGGCCGCGCCGGACCAGCCGAACACCGTGAAGAAGGCCACGAAGCCGCGCACCGTAAATATGCGGAAATCGCCGCTGAGCTCGTCGGGGCTGTCGGTGTTGGAGAAATCCTCCACAGGGGTGAAGTCTCCGTCAGGCATATCAATCCCATCAGGTATATCGATTCCGTCCATATCCGGAATATCCGGCGTATCCGCCGCGTCTGCCCCGTCGTCCCCAAAGCCGAATATCAGGAGCAGCGTCTGTATTATAAGCACAAGCGTGGCCGGGATGGCCGCGAACATAAACACATGCTGGACCGCACTCATCCCCTCCCACCACTGGGTTAACATACTCATATAATCCTCTCCTCTACTATAAATTGAGCTGACCTATCATGATGTCGCATCTTGACTTAAGCCTTGCCGCGCCGTAGGCCGTAGCCATGATGCTGAGTGTGTCGCTGAGCCGCCCGCGGACAAATTCGTCCGGCCACTGGCTGCACACTTCATCTACCGCCCGCCTGACGCTTTCAGGCCGAAAATCCTCCAGTCGGCCCGCCACCGAGGCAAAGCAGCAGTAAAGCGTAAAATCATCCACAAGGTCGTCGCTCTCATCGTCCAGCGCACCGTTGATATATTCCATCAATGCGGTGACCCTGTCGATCCTCATAACATCTTTCAGGAAGTTGATGAAGGCTATGCGGCAGAACTGGCGTTTACTGTACTTTTTGTTCTTAGGGGGCGTCAAGAAGCCGCGCTTGACCCAGTTCTGCACTACATGGGGTTCGCAGTCGGTCATGCCCGACACCTGACTGAGCACCAGTCCTCCCGTCAAAAATATGGAATTCAAGAGCTCTTCGCAGCTTTTATAGCTCATCTCGCGCACTTCAATATTTGTTCCCGGCAGCACATACATCATAACACTTCCTTTCCGACTGTGATTTGATTATATCATATGGTCACATGATTGTCAATAGTAATTTTGTGATTTTTTGAATTTTTTTTATGGGGAATATATTTTTGTATGTCGTCAATACTAAAATCATTATATTTTGAGGAGGAATTACGTTGAAGGCAGTAATTATGGCCGGCGGAGAGGGCACGCGTCTTCGGCCGCTCACCTGCGACATTCCCAAGCCACTGGTGCGCCTTGTGAACGCGCCCATCATGGAGCACACTATAAGGCTCCTCAGAGACAACGGTACCACGGATATTGCTGTCACCTGCGGATACTTAGGCGAAAAAATAAAGGAGCACTTTGGCGACGGTTCGGCGTTGGGGGTGAAGCTAAGCTATTTTTTTGAGGACGCACCGCTGGGGACGGCAGGCGGAGTGAAAAATGCCGCCGGGTTTATCGACGGTGACTTTCTGTGTATAAGCGGTTCTGTAGTGACGGACATAAACTTAGGAGAGCTCATAAGCTTCCACAAATGTCGCGGCGCTATGGCCACCTTAGCTCTCACCAAGTCGCCGGCACCTATGGAGCACAGCATGGTGGTCACTAACCCAGATGGCCGGGTCACCCGCTTTGTAGATAATCCCGACTGGAGCATGGTCTCCTCTACGCTCATCAGCGCCGGGATATTCGTATTGTCGCCCAAAGCCCTGAACTATATCACTCCCGGCACGAAATCGGACTTTGCCAGAGACCTGTTCCCCGCTATGCTTAAAGATAATCAAGGCATATATGCCCTCCGCTCCGGAGGATATTGGTGTGACATCGGCGATCCGGCCTCCTATCGCCGCTGCACGGCTGACGTGCTGGACAAAAAAGTGAGACTTCACCTCCCAGATCAGCAGGATGAGGGCATCTGGCTGGAGGAAGGCGTATTTCTGGAGCAGGGCGCAGTAGTCCGTCCGCCTGTCTATATTGGCACAGGAAGCCGCATACGCCGGGGGGCACGGATAGAGCCATACAGCGTCTTGGGCCGCAGCGTCACCGTAAGCAGCGGCGCAGGCGTGAAGCGCAGCATTGTGCTTGACCGCTGCCGGATAGAGGAAAATGCTCAGCTCCGGGGCTGTATTGCCGATGAGGAGGCCGTTATGCGCAGAGGGAGCGCCGTATATGAGCAGTCGGTCATAGGCCGCGGCAGTATAGTCGGCGAAAACTGCGCCGTAAAGCCTTCGGTGAAGATATGGCCGGGTAAAGAACTGCCAATAAACAGTGTGCAAAAGAAAAACCTTATCTGGGGTGGATACGTTAACTCCCGAATATGGAACAGCGGCGGCATTCACGGCGAGCTTGGCACCGAGATAACTCCCGAAATACTTTCCCGACTGGGTGCGGCCATAGGCACACTTTGCGAGGGCGGCAAGCTTGCGGTGTCAGATTACGGTTCTCCGGCTTCGGCCATGCTCAAAAGCGCCTTTATAGGAGGCGCCCTGTCCACCGGAGTGAAGCTTTACGATTTCGGAGAACAGCCACTGCCCGTGAGCCGCAGCGGAATAAGGTTTCACCGTATAGAGGCCGGGGTTTCTATCAATGTCTACACATCTGAAGGCGTGGACTACGGAGAAGCCCGCATCATAACCTCAGGCGGAGTCGACCCGGACAAAGATTTTATTTCAGCCCTGCGCCGCCATTTTGAGAACGAGGATTTTGCCCGCAGCTCAGCCGACACCATTTTAGAGGCAGAATATCTTTTTGAATACAAGCTTTTTTACCTTAAAAATCTAATAAACTCTACCACAAGACAGAGCCTTGGCTACAAACTCATACTTGGCTGTGGCTCGCCTTGGGCGGAACGACTGTTAAAGAGCGCGGGCAACGATCTGAACTGCCATGTGGACATTTCCGAAAACGCTTCAGCGGCAGACATCTCCAAGGCAGTAAAGGACGAAGGCGCGGATCTGGGCGCGGTCATAGACCCATCCTGTCAGGAGCTGACCCTCATTGACGGCTCCGGCCGCATTATTGACCGCGACAGCTTTGCTCTGCTCAGTGCCATGATAGTCATGCGCACCTATGAGCACGCGCACATCTACTCACCGGTCTCGGCTCCATCAGGTATTGAGCTGCTGGCCGAAAAATATGACGCCGAAGTGACCCGCACACGCATTTCACCGCCGGAACTGATGCAGGAGCTTACCAGAAGCGGCGACCACTGCCTGCGCGACCAGTTCATATATGCGTTTGACGCAGTCGGAGCTCTCATCAAGCTCATGGATTTCATGAAATCTAATAACGCCACACTCTCTGAGCTGATCGCTCAGCTACCCGAAACGCATATGGTACACACCGGAGTAGATTGCCCGGAAAAGGCGAAAGCCATGGAGCGTCTCAGAGAGCAACACAGCGAAAACTCGCCCGACACCACCGATGGACTGCGCCTGAGCTTTGACGGCGGATGGGTGCTGGTCGTTCCCTCGGAGAACGGCTCTGCTATAAGCATAATCAGTCAGGGCAACACAGAGGAGTACGCCCAGGAGCTGGCGGATATGTGCGTGGATGAACTTCAGTCATTTGCGTGACAAACGTTCGTCTGTTTCATCCCCTTCGGGTGAAAAATATCTGTTCTATGGGACAGGCCTCACTTTTCTCAAAAAAATGTAAATTATTTTGGAAAAAGGTCTTGCAATTTAAAAAAAGCTATGCTATAATGTAAATGTTTTGAACGGCAATTTTTCCGAAAGAGGTGAAATCCATGAGAGAAGGTATCCATCCTAACTACCAGCAGACGGTCATCAAGTGTGCCTGCGGCAACGTTATCGAGACCGGTTCCACAAAGCAGAATATAAACGTGGAAATCTGTGCTAAGTGCCATCCCTTCTACACCGGCAAGCAGAAGCTTGTTGATACAGGCGGACGTGTTGAGAAGTTCAGAAAGAAATTCAATCTGGAAAGCAAGTAAGATTAAAGCTGTCGCTATGCGGCGGCTTCTTGCTTTTATTGGAACAAGTTCATGCACAGCAAAACAGACCGCCGAAGCGGTCTGTTTTAGTTATCATAAAAGGGGCCAACCAAAAGGGGAACCGCTCGGGTTCCCCTTTGATATTTATTTACAGTACCTCGTAAGCGCCGTTAGCGATCTTAACAACGATAGGCTCCTTAGTGGGCTCACCGTCTGAGGACCAGGTGATGTTACCTGTAAGACCCTCGATGCTGATCTCGGTCATCTGCTCCTTAAGGAACTCGCAAACATCGGAAATAGAAGCGTTAACCATCTCGGGGTTGGAATCGAAGCACTTGGCGATAGCTATAACAGCGTCATAGCCGTCAGCAGCGAACTGGTTGGGAACCTCGCCGTTATAGAGATCGGCATAGGTGTTAACAAAGTTCTGAGTCTGAGCATCGTCCTTAGTGGCAACGAAGGGGGTCATAAGCATTACACCCTCGGCAAGAGCGGCATTGTCAGCACCGAGCTGATCAAGGATACCGTCAAAACCGTCAGCACCGAACACGGGGATCTCAATACCCATCTGGCTGGCCTGCTGAAGAATAAGAGCACCCTCCTGATAGTAGATGGGCAGGAAGAGAAGCTCAGCGCCGCTCTCCTGAACCT
>JAFLUQ010000158.1 GCA_022508735.1 Oscillospiraceae bacterium
ACACTATTCATAACTTCTGCGTTGTGGATATGAGTAATTTCTATCTTGACGTTATTAAAGACAGACTCTATACCTCGAAGAAGGACAGCAAGGAGCGCCGCGCGGCCCAGACATGTATGTATACTATACTTGACGCCATCGTGCGCCTTATCGCGCCCATCCTCTGCTATACCTCCGATGAGATATGGCTTGCTATGCCCCATAAGGCCGGCGACAACCCCGAGGGCGTTATCTTCAACGATATGCCTAAGGTAGAGGAGGCATGGAAGGATGACGAGCTCGAGGCCAAGTGGGAGAGAATCCTCGCCGTTAAGAGCGACGTCAGCAAGGCACTTGAGTTGGCAAGACGTGAAAAGACCATCGGTAAGTCCCTCGACGCAAGGGTTGAGATCTTTGCCGCCGGCGAGCCTTATAAGTTCGTTTCTGAGATACCCGAGCTGGCAACTATCCTGATAGTTTCAGAGGCTGTGGTGACCGAAGGTGAGGGTGAAGGCATAAAGGGCGAAAATGAGCCCGGCATCACCGTTAAGGTGAGCGTAGCTGAGGGCGAAAAGTGCGAGCGCTGCTGGGTAAAGACCACCACAGTAGGCTCTGACCCTGAGCATCCCACGCTCTGCCACCGCTGCGCGGAAACATTAAAAAATTAAGAATGAGGAATCAGTAATGAGGAATGGTTTTTTATATAAAACTACAGCTCTGATTATTGCCCTTATGTTTCTTCTGACAGGCTGCGGTAATCCGGCAAAAAAGGCTGAAGAGGCCGTTAACAGCGCGTTTGCGGCCCTTCAGAAGGCTGATTTTGAGGAGCTTGGTAAATATGTGACTAACGCCGAACCCTTTGGCGGAGACACTATGGGCCTTGTTGATGACGTTGACGCTCTGGGTGACGCTATGTACGGCCGCATGGAGCACAAGATAACCTCATCTGAGCTGCAGAAGGATGGCTCCGTCACCGTGACTGCCGACATCACAAATGTGGATATGTCAAAGGCCTTTGACAGCTGGTATACGGCTATATTTGCGTTTATGACCTCTGAGGAGGCCAAGAGTCTGAATCAGGAGGAGCTTATAGCCCGCAGCAGTGAGATGCTGTTTAATACAATTAAAACCGCTGAGGATACTATTACTACCACTGTGGATATAACCGTCTCAAAAAATGAGAAGGGCAAATGGCAGCTCGAGGTCGATAACGACCTTATTGACGCTGCCTCCGGCGGCATTGTGAGCGTTCTCGGCAATAATAATCAATAAAAATTAAAAAGAATAAAGATAAATTACAAGCTGCCGGCAACTAATGAGGAGGGATCTTATGCTTAAAAAGATGGTTTCTGCCGTGTTTATGGTTGTTATGCTCTGCTCCGTTGCATATGCAAAGGAGTACGTAACAATGGTTGCGCCTTCCGGGGAAGAGGTCAGTGTATATAACACGGCTGTAGGCGAATACCTCGGTATGGGATATGCCATAAGCGAGAAGGAAAACGAAAGCGTGTGGTATATGGTCGGTGAAGGCGGCGGAAAGCTTGTGCAGTCTTACGCTTTGGTAGATGGTCAGAGCGGAGCGGTGCTCAGAAGGTATAACGGCGCGATAACAAACGGCAAAATGCTCTACTACACCACTGCGGCTGACAGCTCTCTTTATGAAATGAATCTTGAAACAGGCGAGGAAAGACGACTGACCACGGCTTGGTGCAATTATCCGAGCGAGCTGGTTCCCTTTATGGTCTATGACGGGAAGGTATACGTCACAGATCAGTATATCGACGAGGTGGACCGCGGATATATGTTTACTTATGAAACTTATGGCGGTGCTTATTCATATAACATGTATACCGGTGAATACAGACCCGAAAATATAAACATACAGCTTGCGTCGAACATTGTAGTCGAGGTCGGCGATGGATTTTTCCTGGCATACGACAGCAAAATAGTGTATTTCTCGATTGATGACGGTTTATGCGTTTATGATGCTATGACGGGGTCTAAAACTACCGTTTCGGAGGATTATTTCTATAGCAGCGGCTTTGAAAAGGGAAAGCTTTACTTTTTAGAGAGAGACATCTTTGATAAGGTGCATGTCTCCTGCTATGATATGAATACCGGAGCAAAATGGGTAGTGCGCAATCTTGAGATGGATGTATATGATGGATATTGGGATGCTGTTATGACAGACAGCTATGTGGCATATACATCATACGTTTATGAAGGCCTTGGGGTATATGTGCACTATTACGTTGAGGACAAGCCGCGTCTGCTGACGGTAAGCCCGAATTACGCCTATTTCAGTACCGATATGAAGAATGACTGCCTGTATCTGCACCAGTCGGTGGTAGGTGATGTGTGGAATATATATACCTACAAGGACGGCGTACTGGAATACTATGGCAATGTAATGTCGGATGAATACTATTGTTATATGTATGACGGAAAATATGTAAAAGCGGTATATTAAGGAGGGATTCCTGTGCTGCTGTATCTTATTCCGTTTTCCTTGATTTTGGCCGCTGACCTGATAACCAAGCAGCTGGTGATGATGAAGCTTGAGGTTGGCCAGACAATTCCAGGCATAAACGGGCTGTTTGAGATAACCTACGTTCAGAATCAGGGGGCGGCCTTCGGCATACTTCAGGGGAAAAAGATGATGCTGGTGTTTGTGACGCTTGTTGTGTTCGCCCTGCTCATCATCTATGCCCTGCGCCGCGACACCGATTCCAAGTGGCTCATGTGGGGGCTGACCCTCGTGTGCAGCGGCGGCATGGGCAATCTTATCGACCGGGTTGCGCTGAGCTATGTGAGGGATTTTATTGACCTTTCGTTTGTCAGGTTCCCGGTGTTCAATATCGCAGACTGCGCGGTTACGGCCGGTGCAATTATGATGATACTGTATATTATGGTAGAGGAGCATAGACGCGGTGAAGAGGATTTCTTTGACGGCGACCCGGAGTGAGCGCGCGGATAAATTCATAAGCGCAGAGCTCAGTGGCGAGGGTATAAGCCGCAGCCGCGTCAAAAATCTCATGGATGACGGGCAGGTAACGGTCAACGGAACCGTGCGTTCTGCTTCGTATGCTTTAAAACCGGGCGATATAATCGAAATTGAGCTGCCCGAGCCTCGGAAGCTTGATGCCAGCCCGCAGGATATAAAGCTTGACATTGTCTATGAGGACGAAGACGTGCTTGTTATAAATAAGCCCCGCGGGCTGGTTGTGCACCCTGCTGTGGGAAATGAAGACGGCACTCTTGTGAACGCAGTGCTTTTTCACTGCAAAGGCTCTCTGTCAGAGATAAACGGTGTTATTCGCCCCGGCATAGTCCACCGCATTGATAAGGACACTACAGGTCTCTTGGTGGTCGCCAAGAACGACAAGGCCCATGTGTGCCTTGCCGACCAGCTTAAGGACAGAAGCCTGAGCCGAACTTATTACGCCCTTGTACACGAAAACATCAAGGACGACAGCGGCACGGTTGACGCTCCCCTTGCCCGCAGCGACGCTGACCGCCGCCAGATGGCTGTGAATTATAAGGCAGAGTCGGCCCGTGAAGCTATAACCGACTTCTGGGTGCTTGAGCGCTTCGGGGACTACACCCTTGTGAAGTGCAAGCTCCATACCGGCAGGACGCACCAGATACGCGTTCATATGCGTTTTATCCACCACCCCATAGTGGGCGATAAGACCTATGGCGTAAAAAAAGAGGAATTTAACCTTGAGGGTCAGCTCCTCCACGCCGGAGAGATAGGCTTCATTCATCCCGGCACAGGCGAGCGTGTGAGCTTTACGGCTCCGCTGCCGGAGGACTTTGAGAGGGTGCTGGAAATACTCAGGAAACGTACAAAATAATAAAATATCGTTCAAAATACCCCTTGACTTTACCCTTTTAATGCGAAGCATTTGAAGGACCGTAAAAGTTGCAAGGGGTAAAAATTTTTTTAAAATACTATTGACTCTACCCCTGGGTCAGGGGGTATAATGTATCCATGATCCGGATCAAAACTGTTTTTGGAGGCAGAGATATGCTGAGTATAGGGCAATTTTCAAAGGCGTGCATGGTGACGGTGAAGACCCTTCGCCACTACGACAAGCTGGGGCTTATACGCCCGGCGCACACCGACGAGTGGACGGGATACCGCTACTATGACGAAAGCCAGATTCCCCGCATGCTTGCCATAGCCCGCTTTAAGCGCTACGGCTTTTCGCTGGGCGAGATAAGCGGGCTGCTCTCGGAAACGGACAAAGGAGTACTCTTTTCAAAATTGAGCATGCAAAAGCTCAGAATAGAACAAAAAATGGCCGAGCTGATCTCAATTCGCGAGGAGGTCAGCCGCCACATGAAGAATTTTGAAAGGACAGGTGACATTATGGATTACAGAAACGGTTATGAGATCGCCCTTGAGCAGGCTGAGCCGCTGGCGGTGCTCTCGTCGCGGCAGGTCATGAGCGTGGACGAGTTCGGCAAGTATTACGGAGCTATTTTTGAACGTGCGGCAAAGGAACGCATAAAAATGACCTTTACACCTATAGCGGTATACCATGACAAGGAGTTCGACCCGGAGGGCAGCGACATTGAGGTGGCCGTATGCGTGGAAAATCCCGCTCAGGCTGACCGCGTGATAGCGGGCGGCCTATGCGCCGTGACCACACATTACGGCGGTTATTCCAACCTCTCCGACGCCTATGGCACTATGGTGGAGTGGATAAACGAAAACGGCTATGAAATCGCCGGGCCGCCGTACGAGTTATATATTAAAAATCAGTACGACAAGCTTCCTCCCGAGGAGTGGGAGACAAAGATCTTCTTCCCGGTGAAAAAATAGAAAGAAGGTCCGCCGCTCGGCGGACCTTTTATTCTGCTATGAAAACAAAAACGGAGCAAGCTTGGCTTGCTCCGCATGGTTGCCGAACTAGGATTCGAACCCAGACAAACAGAGTCAGAGTCTGTCGTG